>NZ_QSGH01000019.1:0-31324 GCF_003468085.1 Collinsella sp. AM41-2BH | reverse complement strand
GGTGGGGGAAGGGGTGGGGAAAGGTGTTGAAAAATGGGGCGGTTCCCCATATTATTAATGACGTCGACAGGCGGGGTGGTTCCCCGCGTACGTGCCATCTGAGTAACCGAGGGGAGGGCGCACATGGGAATGACTGGTGCATACGAGCGCAATCTCGATGCAAAAGGTCGTCTGTCCCTGCCTGCACCCCTTCGCGAGGAGCTTGGAGAGCACGTTCGCGTGTTCAAAGCCCTGGATGTCGATGCTCTGTACGTGTTCTCTGCCGAGGCCTTCGATAAGTGGGTCGAAGGACTCTTCGCGGGTCGTGAGGGCCACGAGGGTTTTAACCCGCGTGACATTAATGACCAGAAGCTCATGAGGGCGATCAACAAGCGCACCACGTCGATGGACGTGGACAGCGCCGGTCGTATCGGTCTTTCCGAGTCTCTCCGCAAGCAGGCGAACCTCGACCGCGAGGTCACGGTTGTGGGCAACTACGACCACCTTGAGGTTTGGGATCGCGCCGCGGCCGATGAGGACGATGACGATGAGGCCCTGCTGGACCTCTTCTTCTCGTAAGGGCAAGGCACGGGTAACGGATGGAGCGTGGGATCTTGACACAAGAATATCGGCATGAACCTGTCATGCTCGGCGAAGTGCTTGAGTCGCTGCGGCTAAAGAGCGGCTCCGTTGTCTGCGATTGCACCCTTGGCGGTGCCGGCCATTCGGTAAAGATGGCCGCGCAGGTGGGGGAGACGGGCCTTTTGCTCGGCGTCGACCAGGACGACATGGCCCTCGAGGCCGCTGGCGCCCGTCTGGACCGCGAGGTTCCCGGCGTTCCGCACCAGCTGCTGAAGGGCAACTTCGGCGACTTGGACGAGCTGCTTTGCTTGGCCGAGGTGCCCGGGGTCGATGGCTTCCTGTTCGATTTGGGCGTTTCGTCGCCGCAACTCGATATCCCTGGCAGGGGCTTTTCGTATAACGAGGACGCCCCATTGGACATGCGGATGGATCCGGGTAATAACACCTTAAACGCAGCTGAGGTCATCAACACCTATAACGAACACGACCTCGCCCGGATTCTACGCGTCTACGGCGAAGAGAAGTTCGCCTCGCAGATCGCGCGCGAGATCGTGCGCCGCCGCGAGCAAGAACCGATCGAAACCACCGGCCAATTTGTCGAGATCATCAAGGCAGGTATCCCGGCTGCCGCTCGTCGGCATGGCGGACACCCGGCCAAGAAAAGTTTCCAGGCCATTCGCATCGAGGTCAATCACGAGCTCGATGTGCTCGAACGAGGGCTTGATGCCGCCACCAGGTGGCTCAACCCGGGCGGACGTATCTGCGTCATCTCGTATCACTCGCTCGAGGACCGTATCGTAAAGAACCACTTTAAGGAGATGAGCCAGGGGTGCACGTGTCCGCCGGAGATTCCGGTGTGCGTGTGCGGCAACGTGCCGATACTCAAGGTCATCACCCGCAAACCCTTGGTTGCCCAGCCTGATGAGGTTGAGCGCAACCCTCGGGCGAGATCAGCCAAAATCCGCGTGGCGCAGCGTCTGTAGGCACGACCGCGCGATATTGGACCTCCCGCTCGCACCATAAACGAAGCTTAAACACACTACCAACGTACTCGGGATGGGAGGCGGCATATCATGGGCTACAACACTTCAAGCGCAGCACTCGCCTATGATATGAACGCCATGCCCGCCTATCGTGAGACGCCGCAGGCCCCCGTTGCTCCCCGTGAGCAGCGCACGCCGCGCTTTGATGTCTACACGGGCGCGGGCCGTCAGGCAAACCAGGCGGTAAGCCCGGTTTTCATGAGCGTTCTTAAAACGTTTTGCATCATTGCGGCCATCTTCATGACGATCGGCGTCGCCCGCGTGGCGCTCGCCGGCGTTACGGCCCAGGTGCTCAACAGCAACGCCGAGCTTACCAACACGCTCGAAAAGGCGACCGATGAGAGCTCCGACCTGGAGGTCATGCATTCGGTCTATGGCGCCGACACGCGTATTCGCGACCTTGCGGGCGCTTATGGCATGGTGGAGCCCAGCGAGAGCGTTACACTTGACTTTTCGCAGGATGCAGCCGCGGGCGCCAACGCGACCGCGACCGCTCAGTAGCAAGACGGTAGCTGAGTATGACAAATGACTATCGCCGCGGTTCCGATGGGGGCCGCGGTTCTGGACGTCCCTCGTCGCGGGGACGTTCTGGTTATCAAGGAACGGGTCGGCAATCTTACAACGCCGGGCAGTCCCGTGGCAACGACCCGGCGTCGCGACTTCGCGGCTCGGGCGGCCCTCAAGTGCATAACACCAGGTCGCGCAAGAGTTCGTCGACCGAATGGCTCACGGGCACGCCTCTGCCTCGCCGCAAAGCCGTCATGGGCTTCATTGGGCTTGGCTTGGGCTTGGGCGTCTTTCGCCTTGCCGACTATCAAATTGTCGAAGCCGATAAACTGCGCGAGCGTGCCGATGCGCGCCGCCTGCTTGCGCAGACCCTCTATGCCAAACGCGGTACCATCTACGACCGCAACGGTAACGTGCTGGCGTCGTCGGTCGAATGTCGCAACATCGCCGTGAACCCGCAGCTTGTCGAGGATGTTGACAAGACGGTGTCGGCGCTGGTCAAGGCAACTGGAATCGATAAAAAGACCTGCCGCAAGCTCGTTGAGTCCGATGGAACCTGGGTGTATATCAAGCGCCAGGTGGACGAAGACGATGCTGCGGCGCTGGAGAAGAAGAACCTGCCCGGCGTGCTTTTTGAGCAGGCTATGAAGCGCGTATATCCATACGGCAATCTGGCATCGCAGGTGCTGGGTGTAGTGAATGTAGACAACGACGGCTTGACGGGTCTCGAAAAGCAATACAACAAGCTTCTGACCGGTACGAACGGTTCTCTCGTACGCGAACGCGCGAGGGACGGCAGCTATATCGCGGGCGGTGCCTATAAAAAGGTGGCTGCGGTCGACGGCGTTGATATCGTGACGACGCTCGACGTCAATATCCAGCGTGCGGCCGAGGATGCCCTGGCAGAGGCTGTCGAGAAGACTAAGGCCAAGAACGGCTCGGCTTTGGTCACCGACCCCACGACCGGTGAAATTCTCGCTGCTTGCTCGTACCCGACTTACGACCAGACCGATCTGGAAAACGCCAAGACCGAGGATATGAACCTGCGCCTGGTCACCGACGCCTACGAGCCCGGCTCGGTCTTTAAGACGCTCGTGGCGGGCGCCGGCTTCGACTTGGGTGTCGTGCGGTCGAGTACGTCGTTTGAGGTGCCGGCGAGCATCAAGGTGGGCGACGATACCGTCACCGATGCCGACAAGCGCGACTATGCCATGACCATGGATGTGCGCGAGATGATGCGCCGTTCGTCCAACGTGGGATTTGTCCTGGTGGGGCGCAAGATCGGTGCCGACGACTTTGCCGCCTATGTGGACAAGTGGGGCATCGGTCACAGCTCTGGTGTCGATTTTCCGGGCGAGAGCCTGGGCATCGTCAAGGAGCGTGACCAGTATGACGGCGCCACGCTGGGCTCGATGAGCTTTGGACAGGCGCTGTCTGTCTCACCGATTGAGATCGCACGTGCCGTGGGCGGCATCGCCAACGGCGGCGTGATGATGACCCCGCACTTCTATAAGTCCAGCAAAGGCGACGAGAAGGACTGGGGCGAAGGCGAGCGCGCGATTTCGGAGGACGCCGCATCCCAGGTGACATCGTGCATGCAGACGGTCGTGTCGGAGGGAACGGGCGTTGGCGGCGCGGTTGACGGCTATGACGTGGCGGGTAAGACCGGTACGGCCGAACGTGCCGACGAGAACGGCGGCTACCTCAAGGAGAACTACATGTCGTCCTTTATGGGCTTTGCACCGGCACAATCGCCCAAGGTGCTGTGCTATATCACGCTCGACGGAACGCCGAGCGGCTCAGATGCCGCTGCGGTGCCGTTCCAGTCCATTATGGCCAACGCGCTCGACGTGCTGGGTATCCCACACACGAAGTAGGGGGTTACAATCTTTGGGGCGTGGTTTGTTGTCCCATATGAGGGGTGTTCACATGCCCTGCACCACGCATGCGCGGCGCTGGGATACAATACGCCGATAGCATTATTTAGGTTTACAGGGGAGCTGCAATGATAGAGATCGCCGTCAACAACCTCGCGGCCGCAACAGGGGCCCGAACCGTGACGGGAGAAGCCGATCGGGTATGCCGCGGGTGCGTTATCGACTCGCGCCAGGTCGAGGAAGGGACGATTTTCGTCGCCTTTCCCGGTGAAAACGTCGACGGCAATGATTTTGCTTCCCGTGCCGTCCAGTCGGGTGCCGGCGCCGTCGTGATGACGCGTGAGCCCGAGGCCGAGCTGGTCTCGCTGGCGCAGGACAAGGGCTGTGCCATCTTGCTGACCGATGATCCCGAGGAGTTTCTGCTGCGTTTGGCGCATGCGTATCGCCTGGAGCTTGGCTGCCTGGTCGTTGGCATTACCGGTTCCATCGGCAAGACGACGACCAAGGACGTGCTCGCCGCTGTGCTCGCCAAGCGCTATCGTGTCTGGGCCACCAAGGGCAATTTCAATAACCTGATCGGCATGCCGCTCACGGTGCTTTCCGCTCCGGCCGATACCGAGGTCCTGGTGCTCGAGATGGGCATGAACCATTTCCACGAGATCGAGCGCCTGTCTCAGTCTGCCAATCCCAACCTTGCCATCGTGAGCAAGATCGGCACCTCTCATATCGGCATTTTGGGCAGCCGCGAGAACATCGCCCGCGCTAAGGCCGAGATCGTTCAGGGCATGTGCGCCGCTGGCGACTATTTGCCGCTGCTGGTTTTGGGCGGTGAGGACGACTTTACGCCGTTCATTCGCGACACGTTCGCCCAACCTGCTGGTATCGACGTGATGCTGGCCGGCGTCTCGGACGATGATGAGGTCCGTGCCCGCGACGTTCGCGTTGATGACGAAGGCCGTCCGGTCTTTACGCTCGATTTTGGCCAGGGCGAGACGATCGATACCATGCTTGCCATCCCCGGCGTGCAGTCCGTTCCTAATGCCGTTAAGGCCGCCGCGGTTGCCTATCGCCTGGGCGTGACGCCCGAGCAGATCGATGCTGCCTTTAGGGGTCTCACGATCACCGGACACCGCCAGGAGATCAAGCGCGCCAAGAGCGGTGCACGCGTCATCGATGACTCCTATAACGCCAGTGCCGAATCCATGGCTGCTGGCCTCGATCTGCTGTGCTCGCTTTCGTGCACGGGGTCTCGCATGGCGATCCTGGGCGAGATGGGCGAGATGGGCGATGAGGCTCCTCGCATGCATGAGCTCGTGGGCGCCTATGCCGCCGCCAAGAAGCTCGACATGCTGGCGTGCGTGGGTGGTGAGCTGGCCCAGCTTATGGCCGATGCCGCACGCATGATGGGCATGGACGAGGACCGCATCCAGGTGTTCTCCGATTATCAGCAGGTGCTCGACCGCATGGGCGGCGCGCTTGAAAAACATGATGTTGTACTGGTCAAGGGTTCCCGCTTTGTTGAGCTCGACCGCTTTGTGGAAGGTGTGTGCTAGCCCATGTTCGGCAATCCCTCGTATCCAACGTATCAGGCTTTTTTGGGGCTTGGCATCGCCGCAGCCATTGCGCTGCTGCTCATGCCGTGGTGGATCAAGCTGCTCAAGGTCGAGGGTATCGGCCAGCAGGTTCGTGCCGACGGCCCCAAGCGTCATTTGGTTAAGCAGGGAACGCCCACCATGGGTGGCGTTGTCATCCTCGTCGCGATCTCGCTGACCTGCCTGCTGATGGGCAAGCTCACCACCGAGCTCGTACTCGTACTGCTCGCCACGCTGGCGACCGGCGTGCTGGGCCTGATCGACGACCTGACCTCCGTTACGCATGGGCGCTCGCTCGGTCTGACGCCTCATGCCAAGATGATCGGCCTAACCATTATCTGTGTCACCTTTACGGTACTTGCCGTCAACTGGTGCGGCGTCGCCCCCGAGATTCGTTTTCCCGGTGGGTTGACGATCGACCTTGGCGTGCTTTCGACCACCATCTGCGGCTATTCGTTCCCGTGGCTCTATATTGTCTTTTGCTGGCTGATGATTGCCGGTCTTTCTAATGCCGTGAACCTGACCGATGGCCTTGACGGTCTTGCTGGCGGCACCTCCATGATCGCCATGCTCGCCATGGCTGCCATGGCGTTTTTGCACGGAGACGTGAACCTGTCCATCTTCTGTACCGCGTGTGCCGGTGCCTGCTTGGGCTTTCTGTGGTTCAACTGCTATCCGGCGAGCATCTTTATGGGCGATACCGGCTCGCTTGCTCTGGGCGCCGCGTTTGCCTGCACGTCCATCATGACCAACACCGAGGTCGTCTCCCTCATCATCGGCGGCCTGTTTATCGTTGAGACCCTGTCGGTCATGATTCAGGTTGTCTACTTCCATTTTACGCACAAGCGCGTCTTCCTTATGGCGCCCATCCATCATCATTTCGAAAAGAAGGGCTGGGCCGAGACCAAGGTCGTCATCCGTTTTTGGATTATCGCTGCGGCCTTTGGTGCCGTTGGCCTTGCTCTGTTCTTCCAGTTGGGATAGTGGTCTTTCATGCCTCTTGCTGATGTCTTTAGCCTGCTCGTTTTGGGTCAGGGCAAATCCGGTCTCGATGTCGCCCGCTGGGCGCTGGCACATCCCGAGCGCGTAAGCGCCGTTACCGTGTATGGCGGCGGCACCTCTGAGCCCAATGACGCCACGCGTGCGCTCGAGGCTGCTGGTGCGTCGTTTGTCTATGGGACCGAACAGGTCGAGGGCGCCTATGACGTATGCGTGACGTGCCCGGGCATCTCGGAGTTCTCGGGCTTCTTTAAGGCCGGGCGCGAACATGCCGCTCAGATTATGGGTGAGCCAGAGTTTGCCTATCGCCTGTCGCCCGATAACTGGATTGCCATCACGGGCACCAACGGTAAGACGACCACCACGTCGCTGACTGATTATCTGCTCAAGGCTGCCGGCGAGGCCAGCGTAGCTGTCGGCAACATCGGCGAGCCGCCGGTCAACGAGATTGACGGCCGAGCCCACAACGAGTGGTTTGTGGCTGAGCTCTCGAGCTATCAGATTGCTACGACCACCGAGCTCCACCCTCGCGTGGCAGTGCTGCTCAACATCACTCCCGACCACTTGGGCTGGCATAAGAGCCATAAGAACTATGCGCTTGCCAAGATCAAGCTGTTTGACAATATGGTCGATGACGATCTGGTGGTTGTCGACGTCGAAGACGCCGGCATTCACGAGTTCGATGAGTACATCTATACGCCGGGTCGCCGCATCTGCAAGGTCGCTTTTGACGAGCCCGAGGGTGCAGACGCCGCCTTTGTGCGCGACGGCAAAATGGTCGTGCGCCTGAAGGGCGTCGAGACCCAGCTTGTCGCCACGTCCGAGCTCAAGATCTCGGGCCATCACAATGTCATCAATGCCTTATGTGCCGCCACGGCTGCTCTGGCCGTCGGTGCCGATGTCGATGGTGTCCGCCGCGGTCTGGCCTCGTTCCAGCCGCTCGAGCATCGCGTGGAGCCGTGCGGCGAGATTGACGGTGTGCGCTACGTCAACGATTCCAAGGCGACCAACACCGACGCGGTCGAGAAGGCACTGACGGCATTTCCCGATGACGACGTGATCTTGCTGCTCGGCGGCCACGATAAGGGCACGCCGCTCACGGACTTCGCGCGCGTTGTTATGGATAACGTGCGCTCGGTCGTCTGCTTTGGCGATGCGCGCGAGCGCTTCACCGCCGCTATGGACGAGGCCGATGTCGATGGCGATGTGGATATCGCCCAGGCGGATGACCTACGCGATGCCGTGGACGTTGCCCGTTCGCTGTCGAGCCGTGGCGACGTGATCTTACTTTCTCCTGCCTGCTCTTCGTTCGATGAGTTCTCGGGCTATGAGGAGCGCGGCCGCGTGTTTAAGGACTATGTGGCCCAGCTTGCCGCTGCAGCGAAATCGCAAATGGAATAGGGGTTGCCGGTGAGAGAGGAGAGCCCCCGACAAGGTATGAGGAGGCCCGACTCGGACCGTGCTTCCTCGCGGCGTAGCACACCGCGTTCCGGTCGCGGCGGGCGGTCGTTTAGCGAACGCTATATTGCCGGCGTTCCCGCCCGCATCATGCGCCCCCGTCTGATATTCATGGCCTGTCTGTTTATCTTGGTGTGTTTTGGCCTGCTGATGGTGTACTCGGCGTCTTCGGTCGAGGCGCTGCACGAGAATGGCTCAGCGACGTTTTTTCTGGGTCGACAGGCTGCGTTTGCCGTGGTCGGTGTTCTGGCGCTGATTGCCATCGTGCGCGTTTTGCCGGACAGCTGGTTTGGGGAGGATGTGCTCAGGATCTTCCTCATAGGCATGATAGGGCTACTGTTTCTGGTGTTCTTGGTGGGCAGCGGCAGCCGTGGCGCCACGCGCTGGCTCAACATCGCCGGCATTCAGTTCCAGCCTTCCGAGTTTTTAAAGCCATTTGCCATTGCGTATTCGGCCATCATGCTCGATCGCTTCTTTTCGCCCGGTGGCAACATCAACGAATTCCTTCGCAAGATGGGCATCTACCTGGGCATTTCGCTCTTTCTGATCTTTATCCAGCCCGATTTCGGTACTGTCCTGATCATCCTGTTGACCCTCATGTGCATGGCGTTGTTTGCGGGTCTCGACCCCAGATTTATCATCGGCGTGCTAATCTTCGGCATTCTCGTGATCGTGATTGCACTTGTCGCAGAGCCGTACCGTATGGTGCGTATTCAGGTTGCCTTGAACCCTTGGGCCGACGAGTATGGTGACGGCTATCAGGCCACGCTTGCCATCATGGCCTTTGCCTCGGGCGGTCTGTTCGGCCGTGGCATCGGCAACTCAACCATGAAGTACTCGTATCTGCCCGAGGCGCACAATGACTACATCCTGGCCATCATTGGCGAGGAAGTCGGCTTTGTCGGAACCGTGCTGTTCTTCTTGGTGTTTGCGATGCTGATCTACTCGGCGTTTCGCATTGCCGAGCAGGCGACCGATCGTCGGGGCGCGCTTATGGCGTCTGGCTCCGCGGTTATTCTCGCGGTGCAGTTTTTGATTAACGCGCTGGGCATCCTCAACGTGTTTCCCATGACGGGCAAACCGTTGCCGTTTATTAGCTACGGCGGTTCGTCGATTATTGTGTCGCTTATGCTTGCCGGGTTGATCCTGCGCGTTTCGTACGAGAGCGCCCGCCGCGATGAGTATGACCGCCGCCGTGAGAGCTTTGCCGTTATGGACGAGAGCACCGCCGGCGTGGCCCATGTGCGCGGTGAACGACCTTCGCGTAGTGGCTTTACCGTTCTGGATGGTTCTGCATCCGAGCCGGCAGCTCGTCCACGCCCGCGAACGGCTCCGCAAGGTCGTCCGCAGCGCCCCTGCTCTCGCAACGCGGGCGGCGGATATAATCGAATCGATTTGAACTCGGACCCGTCGGCGCGTCTGCGCACCGACGACCAGGGACCGCGTGTACGAAGGGACTACCATGACCGATAAAATGACCGTTGCTATTGCAGCCGGCGGCACGGCAGGACACATCAACCCCGCGCTCGCCTTGGCCGAAGAACTGCGTGACCGTGGCCACCACGTTGTGTTCGTGGGCCAGTCGCGCAAGCTCGAGGGTCGTTTGGTCCCCGAGGCTGGGTTTGATTTTGTGCCCATTACGGTCACGGGCTTCGACCGCTCCCGTCCTTGGACGGCGCTGACCTCCCTGTGGCGTGTCAATAAGGCCAAGCGTGCGCTCGCCAATCATTTCTCAAAGGTCGGCAAGCCCGATGCCGCCATCGGTTTTGGTGCCTATGTCGAGGTTCCGCTGCTTGGGTGGTGCAAGGGCGCAGGCGTTCCGTATCTGCTGCATGAGCAGAACTCTGTTCCGGGCCTGGCCAACAAGATGATGAACTCCCACGCCGCCCGCGTGTGCATCTCGGTGCCGGCAGCGCGTTCGGTCTTTGAGCGCGAAGGTGACCCTGACCACGTGCTCATGACCGGCAACCCCGTACGTCGCTCGGTGATCGAGGGCGATCGCGCTCGTGGCCGCAAGGCACTTGGCGTTCCCGAGGACGCTACGCTGCTGCTCGTCTTTGGCGGTTCACTTGGCGCCCAGCACCTCAACGAGCGCGTGACTTCGCTCAAAAACGAACTGCTTTCGCGCAAGAACCTCTATGTGTTGCATTCGACGGGTGCCGACGGCTTTGAGGAGACCGAGCACGCTTTGGCGCTGACGCCCGAGGAGGCGAAGCGTTACCGCGTCCAGCCTTACATCGACAACATGGGCGATATGCTGGCTGCTGCCGATTTGGTGCTCTCGCGTTCGGGTGCATCGAGCGTGGCCGAGATCGCTGCGCTCGCCGTGCCCTCGGTGCTCGTGCCGTATCCGCATGCGACGGCCGACCACCAAACCACCAATGCTCGTTATCTGGTCGACGCCGGGGCCGGCGTGCTCTGCGCCGATGCCGATATCGACGGTTCTGCCTTTGCCGATGAGCTGCTGCACCTGGTCGATGACGCGGCGGCGCGCGACGCCATGCGTCAGGCGGCGCGTGGTCTGGCTCAGGATAGAGCCGCCGCTCTTCTGGCGGATGCGGTAGAGGGTTTGCGTTAGTTAGACGGGATATCTTCGGTCGCCCTCGCGCTGATGCGGTAGGTGCGGTACAGTTAACGGGTTACAGGCAGTGTTTACGCAAGGAGTACACGAGCACATGGCTGATTCCCAGACTGCAACCTCCGCGCCCGAGTTTAAGAGCGCCCACTTTATCGGTATCGGCGGCGCCGGCATGAGCGGCATCGCCCTCGTTCTGCACGAGCGCGGTTATGCCGTTACCGGCTCCGACCTTAAAACGTCACGTTATATCCGCCAGCTTACCCGCGCTGGTGTGAAGGTGCATGTGGGCCATGAGGCCGCCACGATCGACGAGGTTAAGCCCGACGTGGTTGTTGTCTCCACCGCTATTCCGGAATCCAACCCTGAACTCGTGCGCGCTCGCGAGCTTGGTATTCCCGTGTGGCCCCGTGCCAAGATGCTCTCTGCTTTGGGCCACGGCTACACCACCGTCGCTGTTGCCGGCACGCATGGCAAGACCACCACGTCTTCGATGTGTGCCACCATGCTCGACCGCATGGGTCTGGATCCGAGCTTCCTGATCGGTGGCATCGTCGAGGGCTATGACACGAACGGCAAGAACGGCTCGGGCGACTACTTTGTCGCCGAGGCCGACGAGTCCGACAGCTCCTTCCTGTTCCTGAACCCCAACGTAGTCATTGTGACCAACGTCGAGGCCGACCACCTCGATCACTACTCGGGTATCGAGGAGATCGAGGCAACTTTCGCCAAATTCATGAGCCTGGTGGGCGAGGACGGCACCGTCATCGTCTGCGGTGAGGACCCGCATCTGGTCGAGCTCGCCAAGTCGACGGGCCGTCATGTGCTTTCCTACGGCTTTGCCGAGAGCAACGACATCGTCTGCATGCACCCGGATGTCAAGGGCATCCAGAGTGACTTTATCGTTCGCTTTGAGGACGGCACTGAGCGCGCTGTGGAGATCAAGAGCAATCCCGGTCGCCACAACATGCTCAACGCCACGGCGGTGCTCACCGTCGCCCATGTCCTGGGCCTTGACATCGACGCCGCCGCCAAGGCGCTCTCGAGCTTTGAGGGCGTCCGCCGTCGCTTTACCCACGTGGGCGATATCGATGGCATCACCGTGGTCGATGATTACGGCCATCACCCCACCGAGATCAAGGCTACGCTTGCTGCCGCTTCGTCGCTGGGCTACAAGCACGTCGACGTCGTGTTCCAGCCGCACCGCTATTCGCGCCTGCAGGCCCTGTGCGACGACTTTGCCGATGCATTTGCCAATGCCGATAAACTGCTGCTGATTGATGTGTTCTCGGCTGGCGAGATGCCCATTCCGGGTGTCACCTCTAAGATGCTCGCCGATACCGTGCGCGCCAAGCATCCTGGCAAGGAGGTCGTGTACTGCTCCAGCCGTCTTGAGCTCAATCAGGAGCTCGAGCAGATGGTGGGCGAGGGCGACCTGCTGCTCACCATGGGTGCCGGCGACGTTACGACCGTCGGTCCCGAGTTCATTGAGTATCTGACTGCCAAGAAAGACGCTTAAGTCTAATGGGTCTGTTTAACGCCGTCATGGCGCTCTCGGGCATGATCGACACGGATGTGATCGAGGACGAGCGCCTTGCGCGTCATACGAGCTATCGTATCGGCGGCAAGGCCGACCTCTTTGTGACGTGCCATAGCTATCATGCCCTCCGCCGCGCCGTGGCGGTGCTCGATCGCGAGCAGGTGCCGTGGGTCATCATCGGCAAGGGCTCCAATCTGCTGGTTGCCGATGGCGGTTATCGCGGTGCCGTCATTTCGCTCGGACGTGAGTTCCAGCGCACGGTTGTTGCCGATGACGGTTGTACGCTGACGGTCGGTGCGGGCGTGATGTTTGCGCGCCTGGTCAACGATGCCCTGTCGCGTAGCCTCTCGGGCCTTGAGTTTGCCGTTGGCATTCCTGGTTCGGTCGGCGGTGCGATATCTATGAATGCCGGCACGCGGACCGAGTGGATTGGCTCGCTGGTTGAGGATGTCGTAACGTTTGACCCGGCATCCGGTATCAAGCATTATGCGGGGTCCGAGATCGCTTGGGGCTACCGCGAATGTGGCCTTCCCCGCAATGAGATCATCCTCGAGTGCGTGCTCAAGCTTAAACCGGCGCCCAAGGCCGACATTCGCGAGCGCATGGAGCGGTACCTGACGAGGCGCAAGCGTACGCAGCCCATGGGTCGCGCATCCTGCGGGTCTGTCTTTCGCAACCCGCCCGATGCGAGTGTGGGCAAGCTTATCGAGGATTGTGGATTAAAGGGTTTTTCGATTGGCGGCGCGGAAGTTTCGCCCGTTCACGCTAATTTTATCGTTAATAACGGAACTGCCTCGGCCGATGACGTTGCCGCGGTTATCAGACATGTGCACGGAAAGGTGAGGGAGGCGTATGGCATCGAGCTCAGACCGGAAGTTAAATTCCTCGGCTTCTAGAGCATCGAAACCCACCTTCCGCCGCGCCGGAGGGCGTTCCGGCGCGCCTGCCAAACCTCAACGCAATACCGTCGCGCACTCTAAGTCTGTCGGGCATGCTCGACAGACCAGTCGACCGGTCGTCGGCTCGCAGCTCGGTAATCGTCCGACCGCAAAAAAGTCCTCGCGTCCCTCGGTGACGTCAAAGCCTGTTATGGGCGCCAAGCCTGCCCGTCCCATGGCAACTCCCAAGCCCTCGACGGGGACTAAGGCGGCGCGTCCAGGTCGCACGCTGGGCGCATCGAAACCGCGCTCGCTGACATCGGTGCCGGCTACCGCTAAGAAGCCTTCGAGTAAAAAAGGTTTCAACCCGTTATCTTCACTTGGAGCGATGGCAAATAAAACATCAGACGCCGCTTCTGTCGTTACAGGCAAAGGCAAAATCGTGGGCGGCGTTCTGGCCGTCTTGGCCGTGCTCGTCGTCGTTGCCATCGTGGTGATCAACTCTGGATTGTTTACTGCCACTGATATTCAGATTCAAGGCAGCGAGCATGTGACGAAGCACGATGCTATCCAGCTGATCGACTTGCCCGAGGGAACGTCGCTTTTTAACGTCGATCCCGACCAGATTACCGAGGATCTCAAGCAGAACCCGTGGGTCTCGGGCGTGGATGTCCAGCGCCAGTTTCCCCATACGCTTATCATCACGCCGACGGAGCGTAAAGTTATCGCCATTGCATATATCAGCTCCGACGACCTTGCCTGGGCTATCGGAGACGATGACACCTGGATCGCCCCGCTGTCGACGTCGGTCGAAGTGGACGACCAGGGCAACGTCATCACGACAGGGCAGGGCTCAAATACCTTGACCGGAATCGATGCCGCGCTGGCGCTCGCCAAGCATTATGGCGCGGTGTTGTTGACTGATGTCTCGGCGGATGTCGCTCCGGTTTCCGGCCAGGCGGTGAACTCCAAAGCCGTTAAGGCCGGCCTGGATTATGTGCGTGGTTTTTCGAGCGAGTTCTTGGGACAAGTCAAGGATATTTCCACGCCTTCGGTCGAAGCCATCTCGGCAAACCTCAATAACGGCATTGAGGTGTCGCTGGGCGATTCGGACGATATCGCCAAGAAGGAACGCGTAGTCACCAAGTTGCTTTCGCAGGTAGAGGGCGTAACGTATATCAATGTGCGCTCTCCGGGCAACTACACATTTAGGAATGCTCCGACCTCGTAGCGCTGGTTGATGCTTTGTTGAGGGGCCATACCACGCCGTTTATCTGGTTTGTTTGGTTTTCACGGTCAATTATTTGACTGATACGTTCATAATGTGCAAACATAATACGGTTTACCTTTGCATTTACTTTCAACCTGAAGGTTAATGTGCGCAGGGGTCGACCCATGCTATGGCTATAACCTTTGTTCGGAGGACCGACATGCACGAGACAGAGATCAACAACTACCTTGCCGTCATTAAGGTGGTCGGCGTCGGCGGCGGCGGTACCAACGCGGTCAATCGAATGATCGAAGAGGGCATCCGCGGCGTCGAGTTTGTTGCCATCAACACCGATGCTCAGGCACTCGCGATCTCTGATGCCGATATCAAGGTGCACATCGGCACCGACCTCACCCGCGGCCTGGGCGCCGGCGCCAACCCCGAGGTTGGCCGCAAGGCTGCCGATGAGTCCCGCGACGACATTGCCGAGGCGCTCGCTGGCGCCGACATGGTGTTTATCACCTGCGGTGAGGGCGGTGGCACCGGTACCGGCGCTGCTCCCATCGTTGCCGATATCGCGATGAACGAGGTCGGCGCACTGACCGTCGCCGTCGTGACCAAGCCCTTCACCTTCGAGGGCCGCAAGCGTAAGAAGAGCGCCGAGGAGGGCATCAAGACCCTCTCCGATTGCGTCGACACCATGATCGTCATTCCTAACGATAAGCTGCTCGACATCGCCGAGAAGAAGACCACCATGCTCGAGGCCTTCGCGATTGCCGATGGCGTCCTTTCCCAGGGCACCCAGGGCATCACCGACCTCATCACCGTCCCCGGTATCATCAACCTGGACTTCGCCGATGTTAAGACCATCATGAAGCAGGCCGGTACCGCCATGATGGGTATCGGTACCTCTTCTGGGGATACTCGTGCCGTCGACGCTGCCCAGCAGGCCATCTCCAGCCCGCTGCTCGAGAGCTCCATCGATGGTGCCACGCGCGTGCTGCTCTCCATCGCCGGTTCCAAGGACCTGGGCATCCAGGAGATCAGCGACGCCGCCGACGTTGTCGCCAACGCCGTCGACCCCGAGGCCAACATCATCTTCGGTACCGTTGTCGACGAGTCCCTGGGCGATCAGGTGCGTATCACCGTCATCGCTACGGGCTTCTCCGACTCCAACGTCAACCGTCAGGATGAGCTCTTTGCTGCTCAGCAGTCTCAGAGCAAGGCCGCTGCCTCCGCTGAGCCGCAGCGCACCGCTCCGGCTGCGAGCCCGGCTCAGGCCGCTCCGACCCGCAACGTCGGTGGTACCGAGCTGCCCAACTTTGGCAACGACCAGTTCGAGCTTCCCGACTTCCTGAAGCGCGGTAGCTTCTAGTTCGTTTTTCTCAACGACCTGCACGGGGTGTGTCCATTTGGATGCACCCCGTTTTGTTTCTCGTTTGTAAACGAAAGCCTCCAATCTCCTTACGTTCCCTTTACGTTTGGTCCCTACCGCTGCGGGTATCCTTTTAAGGAAGTATGACAGCCGTATAAACGCGGACTGCGCGGCGACGCCGCGGTACTTGTGTTATTAGGAGGCTTTAGTATGGCAGCACGTGCGGACAACGTTTCGCGTGTCGACCATGATGGAGTTACGTTGGTGGAGGGCGCGACATCCGATGTCCGCTTTGCCTTTACCGAGCGCACCGGTGGCGTTTCTGAAGATGCGTACTCCTCGCTCAACCTGGGCTCGCATGTAGGCGATGACCCCTTTGCTGTTCAAGAAAATCGTCGTCGAGCGCTCGAAGCGATGGGCGCCACTGAGTGCGAGCATAATCTGCTCGTGCCCAATCAGGTACATGGTGACCATATCGTTACGGTGACTTCGAACGGCGCCGACGATCTTGAGGCTGTTCGCGAGCAGATTGCCGAGGGCTGCGATGCCATCGTCTGTACGGCCCATGACGTGCCCGTGCTGCTCTGCTTTGCCGACTGCGTTCCCGTGGTGCTGGTGGCCCCTGGCGGATTTGCCGTGGTGCACTCCGGTTGGAAGGGCACGATTGCACGTATTTCTGCCAAGGCGTGCCAGGCGCTTTGCGATGCTGCCGGCTGCGATGCGAGCGACGTTTCCGCCTATATCGGCCCCCATATCTTGGCTGACGAATATGAGGTATCCCAGGAACTCATGGATCGCTTTGCCGTCGAGTTCTCTTGCATCGATGCGAGCATCTCTCGCATGCTCGATCTTTCCGCTGCCATTTGTGAGGCGCTGGTAGATGCCGGTGTGGACGCGGATAATATCGTGGATACCCAGCTTTCGACTGTGCGTCAGAACGACCGCTTTTATTCCTACCGTAACGAGGACGGCACCTGTGGGCGCCATGCTGCGATCGGCGTGATGCTATGAGAAAGATCGTATCGGTCCTGAGCGCCGCTGTGCTTACGCTTACGCTGTGCGCCTGTTCTTCGGGATCTTCTACCTCTTCCATTACTGTGGCCGGCTCCACGACCTGCCTTCCTATCGCCGAAATTGCGGCAGAGGGCTTTAAGGAGGAGACCGGCATCGACGTGCTCGTTTCCGGTTTGGGCTCTTCCGCTGGCATCGAAGCCGTCAGCGCTGGCACGGCCGATATCGCCAGCTCCTCCCGTGGACTCAATGCCGACGAACAGGATCTGGGCCTGACTCCCATCGTCATTGCCCACGACGGTATCGCGGTCATCGTGAACGAAGACAACCCCGTCGATAACCTCTCGACCGAGCAGCTCCGCGATATCTATGCCGGCAAGATCACCAACTGGAAAGAAGTCGGTGGCGAGGACCTGAGGATTCAGGTTATCAACCGAGATGAGGCGTCTGGCACGCGTGAAGCCTTCCGCACCATCGTGATGGACGGCACCCCGTTCGATCGCCGCTCCGCCGTTCTTTCGGGCACGGGCCAGGTGCGCGACGTGGTATCTCGTTCGCGCGGGGCTATCGGCTACATTTCGCTGGGCTTCGTCGATAGCCTCAACGCCAAGACCTCGGTCAAGGCCGTCTCGGTCAATCATGTTGAGGCGTCCGAGAAGACGGTCGCGAGTGGCGGCTATCCCATCTCGCGCGACCTTTACTTCTTTGTGAAGGGTGCGCCTTCGCAGCGGGCGCAGGATTACATCGACTACGTGACGTCCGAAAAGATGGACAAGCAGATTCGCGAGGCGGGCTTTATTCCCGTCACCAACGACGAGAAGGGGAGTGAGTAGCATGGAAGCACAGGAAAACTCCCAGACTGAGCAGAATGCTCAGGCGCCCAAGAAGCGCGAGCTGGCGCTCGTATCGCGCAGCACCTATATCAAGGAGAAGGTGCTGCAGTGGATTTTCTTTGCCTGCGCGTTCTTGGCGGTTGTTACCGTCATCCTGATTTTTGTCTTTACCACGTACTCGGCGCTGCCCGTCTTTACCGACATCGGTCTGGCGGACTTCTTTAGCTTTACGTGGGCGCCCTCTGAGGGCCACTACGGCATCGTGTCGCTGCTTGCCGGCTCGGGTCTGGTGACCGTCGGTGCGCTCGCCATGGGTGTGCCCCTAGGCGTGGGCACGGCCGTGTATCTGGTCGAGATCGCCAGCAAGCGCGTGCGCAAGCTCATCAGCCCTGCCGTTGACCTGTTGGCCGGCATCCCTTCTATCATCTATGGCTTCTTTGGCATGATCATCATCCGTCCGTTTATCGCGCAACTGACCGGTGGTCTTGGTTTTGGTGCGCTGACGGCGTGGTTCGTGCTTGCCATCATGATCGTCCCTACCATCACCACGCTCACCATCGATGCCCTCAATTCCATTCCCATGGGTATTCGCGAGGCATCGTATGCCATGGGTGCTACTAAGTGGCAGACCATCTATAAGGTCGTGCTACCTGCCGCCAAGCTGGGTATCGTGGATGCCATCGTGCTGGGTATGGGCCGTGCCATCGGCGAGACCATGGCCGTGCTCATGGTCGTGGGTAACGCCCCGGTTATTCCCGACAGCATTGCGAGCCCCATCTCGACGCTCACGAGCCAGATTGCGCTCGACATGAGCTATTCCTCGGGTCTGCATCGCTCGGCGCTGTTCGGCATGGGCGTGGTCCTGTTTATCATTTCCGCCACGCTGGTGGGCATCGTCCGTCTGATTTCCAAGAAGAAGAGGGGGTAGGCTATGTCCGATTCCGTTGACACGACGGTCGATACGACCTCGTCGCGCGAGCGCATCAAGCGTGCCCTTTCCCATGGCAAGAAGGGCCGCATCAACAAGGACCTGTCCAACAAGATCATGCTTGGCGTGTTCCGTGCCGCGGCATACATCACCACGCTGGTGCTTGTCGCTATCATTGCCTATGTGGTCATTAACGGCCTGCCGCATATCTCGTTCGACTTTATCTTCGGTTGGCCCCAGGGCGTCAACGCCGAGGGCGGAATTTGGCCCACGATCGTCTCGACCGTCTATGTGACGGCGCTCGCCATGCTTATCTGCACGCCGATTGCTGTGCTGGCAGCCGTCTATCTGGCCGAGTACGCCAAGCAGGGCAAGGTCGTCGAGCTCATTCGCTACGCTGCTGACGCTTTGGCCTCGGTGCCCTCCATCGTTATGGGCCTGTTTGGCTACGCCTTGTTTGTCGAGGCCATGGGCCTGGGCCTTTCGATGGTCTCGGCCGCTCTGGCGCTCGCGCTCTTGATGCTTCCCATCGTCATGCGCACCACCGAAG
This sequence comes from Collinsella sp. AM41-2BH, assembly GCF_003468085.1. Lineage (NCBI taxonomy): Bacteria > Bacillati > Actinomycetota > Coriobacteriia > Coriobacteriales > Coriobacteriaceae > Collinsella > Collinsella sp. AM41-2BH. The sequence continues at coordinate 12,387 of NZ_QSGH01000019.1, read as the reverse complement.
AGGCCATTCGCGCCGTCCCGCGCTATATCCGTTGGGGCGCGTACGGCCTGGGCGCCACCAAGTGGCAGGTTGTCTCCAAGATTGTGCTTCCTTCTGCCTTTGGCCGTATTGCCACGGGCATCGTCCTCGCCATCGGCCGCGCCATTGGCGAGACCGCGGTGGTGCTCTACACCATGGGCCAAGCCATCAATCTACCTATTTCGCCGCTCGATTCCGGCCGCCCCATGACGGTTCACCTGTACCTGCTTGCCAACGATGGCATCAACATGAACGCAGCCTACGGCACCGCGCTCTTGCTGATGGTGATCATTCTGGCCTTCAACCTGTTTGCGCGCTTCCTGTCGCGCAAGCGTCGCTAGTTAAGGAGTCCCATGTCCGTTTATCAGTCCGCTCCCACGCTGGAGCAAGCGGCCATCACGGCCAAGGATTTCAACTTTTGGTACGGTGACTTTCATGCGCTGACGGGGCTTGACCTCAACATCGCCAAAAACGCCATCACCGCCTTCATTGGCCCTTCGGGCTGCGGCAAGTCGACGTTTTTGCGCTGCATCAACCGCATGAATGATCTGATCGAGGGTACGCGCGTCGAGGGCACCATGACGCTCGACGGCAATGATATCTATGCCGAGGGCGTCGACCCGGTCGACCTCCGTCGTCGCGTGGGCATGATCTTTCAGCAGCCCAACCCGTTTCCTAAATCCATCTACGAGAATGTCGCCTTTGGCCCTCGTCTGCAGGGCGTGACTAGCAAAAGCGACCTCGATGACATCGTGGAAGAATCGCTCAAGCGCGCCAACCTCTGGAAAGAGGTATCCAATCAGCTCAACAAGGATGGTTTGGCGCTCTCGGGCGGTCAGCAGCAGCGTCTGTGCATCGCGCGCGTGCTTGCGGTGCAACCCGATGTTCTCCTGATGGACGAGCCCTGCTCCGCCATCGATCCCACATCCGTCTCTAAGGTCGAGGATCTGATGGCCGAGCTGGCGCCCGAGATGACGATCATCATCGTCACGCATTCAATGCAGCAGGCAGCTCGCATCAGCGACTACACCGCATTCTTCTTGCAGGAAGTTGCCGGCGAGCCCGCCACGCTCATCGAGTATGGTCAAACCGACGCGATCTTCACCAGCCCGGTGGACTCGCGGACGGAAGACTATATCACCGGCCGCTTTGGCTGATCGGTGCGACTAGTCCCAAGCCGTCGGACCTGGTCCGGTGCGTATTCACTGTGCGGGCTGCATGACCGCACCCAACTGATTGGAGTGAACCATGCGCAAACTGTTTTCCCGTCAGCTCGTCGAGGCCCGTCACGAGATGCTGAGCATCTATGAGGCCGTCGATCTGGCTCTCCACGATGCCGTGAAGGCCTATGTGACCGACGACCGCAAGCTCGCCACCAAGACCAAGAAACGCACGCTTTCGATTGACGCGCGCTGCGCCAACCTGGAGGCCGTCTGCTACAACCTGATCGCCACGCAGTCACCGGTCGCCTCCGACTTCCGCCTGCTTCAGACGATCATCTATGTCGACTTTAACCTGCAGCGCATGACCGATAAAGTCCGTCAGATCTGCCGTGCCACGCGTCATATGATCAAGGCCGACATCTCGCTGCCCAAGGAGCTTGTCGGCACGGTTGAGGCCGAGGCTGAGGCCGTCTACCAGGTGCTGGGCTCTTCGCTTTCTGCGCTCGTCACCAATGACATGTCCATCATCTGCAACCTGGCCGTCGAGGACGAGCCAGTGCACGCTGCCTACGAGAAGTTCTTCCGCACCTTTAACCGTATGGATACGGGCGACTTTATGGACGACGACAGCAACTATGACGACCTGCGCCGCGCCATCATGGTTTCGCGCTACCTCGATCGCATCGCTTCCATTTCCATCGATGCCGCTTGCCGTCTGACCTTCCTGTTGACTGGTCAGCGTATGAACGCCGGCGATATCGCCCGTGTGGACGAGGATGAGCTCGAGAGCATGCGCGTGCCTTCGGGCGAGGGTGTTATCATGAGGCCCGCCGTCGACGCGCGTTACGTTGCCAAGGTGCCCGCCAACGAGGTCAGCGAGGGTCTTCGCTACCTGCTCGATCATCTTGAGGACGAGGACGATGGCGAGGACGACGAGGAGTAAGTAGCCCCGTTCGTCGAAAGATTGTAAATACCTAAGTGAGCGCGGCCTTGCACATGCGGGGCCGCGCTCTTGCGTTAGCATGGGACTACTTGTTTGGCTGTCAGCGGAGGCGATTGGCAATGGATAACTATTTGGATTTGATGCGCGCTCGCCGCGAGCAGATTCTGGAACGTTTTTATGCGGCGCTCGATCGCGCGGGCCGCCCCCACGACGCCGCGCGCCTCATTGCCGTGTCCAAGACCGTTGGTGTCGATGAGACTGTTGCTGCCATCCAGGCGGGGTATCGCCATTTTGCCGAGAACCGCCCGCAGGAGCTGGTTCGCAAGCTCACGGGTCTGGCGGAGCATCCGGAGCTGCCCGAGGTGCGCTTCGATATGATCGGCAACCTGCAGACCAATAAGATCAATGCGGTGCTGGGCTCAGCCGAGCTGATTCACTCGGTGGGTTCGCTGCATCTGGCACAGGCGATCTCGAGCCGTGCTGTCCGCAAGATTGAGGCAGGCGAGCTCGCCGGCCCCCAGCGTGTGCTCATCGAGGTCAATGTGAGTGGTGAGGAGTCGAAGGGAGGCTTTTCGCCCGATGAGATTCGCGCCGCCGCGGGTGAGCTTGCGGAACTTGAGGGAATTTGCGTACAGGGGCTTATGACTATGGCGCCCCGGGGGAATAAGGATGTGGCACGCCGCACCTTTGCGGGGCTTCGTGAGCTGAGGGATGAGCTGGAGGCGGCGCATCCCGATTTGAACCTGCCTGAGCTTTCCTGCGGCATGAGCGAGGACTTTGAGCCTGCCCTTGAGGAGGGCTCTACGCTCGTTCGCCTGGGCAGGGTAGTATTTAGCCCGGAGTTTGCAGTAAAATAAGGCTCTGAAGTGCGCACTGATTATCGGGGCGCCTGCACTAAACCGCGAGAGGACACAACCATGGGCTTCCTTGACGAGATTAAAAATAAGATGCACCTGGGCGGCCAGCAGGGTTACGACCAGGGTTATGGCCAGGACGACGACTACGGCTACGATGACGGCTATGACGATAGTTATCAGGGCAACGGCTACAGCGGTGCTTCGGGCGAGGGCTTCTACACCCAAGACGAGCCGAGCAACGGCCTGCTTGGTCAGACGCGCCGCGGTGAAGCTGAGTCGGTTGCCGTGTATACGCGCTCCGGTCAGCTGGTCGGCGATGACTCCCGCCATGCCACGACGTATAACCCGCCTTCGCGCTCGCAGGACAGCGTTGCGAGCGGTTATCGTCCTGGTGCCTATGACACGCCGTCGAGCTACGCCGAGAACACCCGCGCCCGTGCCGCCGCTGCACCCGCGCCTGCACCGAGCGATGCCTCGGCCTATGCGAGCAATATCATCAACGCCACGCCGCAGCTGCCGGCCTATGTCCTGCGCCCCGAGAGCTATGACGACGTGGAGACCGTGGTGCGCCGCGTTCGCACCAAGCAGCCTGTCGCACTGATTTTTGTTGGCGTTCGCACCGAAGTTGCCAAGCGCGTCTTGGACTTCTCTTACGGCTTTGCCTGCGGTCTGGGTGCCACGGTCAAGGAGGTGGGCGACCGCGTGTTCATGGTGCTGCCCGCCGGCTGCGAGGTCAAAGATTCCGATCTCAAGAAGCTTCGTGCCGACGGCTACCTTAAGTAAAGACAAGACGAGGAGATTCCCATCAACATCTACACTATCGTCCAGCTGGTCAACACGCTGTTCAACTTCTATTCCACGCTCATTGTCGTCTACTGCTTTATGACGTGGATTCCCATGAAGCAGGGTGGTTTGCTTCAGGATATTGCTGCGGTGCTCGATAGCGTGTGCGGTCCGTGGCTCAACCTGTTCCGTCGTTTCATCCCGCCGATGGGCGGTATCGATTTTTCGCCGGTCGTTGCGATTATTGCGTTGCAGTTGGTGCAGAGGCTGGTTCTGCAGCTTCTTATAGGTATACTCGTATAGAACTGACTTAGTAACTTACGTCGGGCGTGTAGCGCCGAGGCGATGAAAAAGGAGACTTGTTATGGCTATTACCCCTGCAGACATCCAGGCTCAGACTTTCTCTGAGGCCAAGCGTGGCTACGATCCTGCCGAGGTCGACGTCTTCTTGGAGACGCTGTCCTCCGAGGTTGACGCTATGCTCGCTAAGATCGTCGACCTTAAGGGTCGCCTGACTGCTACCGAGCAGCAGCTTGCCGATGCGCAGGCTCAGCTTGCCCAGGCTCAGGATGCCACCGCCCAAGCCGTTCCTGCCGCCCCCGTGGCTGCTCCCGCCCCTGACTTCTCCGCTCAGGAGCGCCAGATTTCCGCTGCCCTGATCGCTGCCCAGCAGACCGCCGAGGGCATTGTCAACGACGCCAACGAGAACGCTGACCGCATCCGCAACGAGGCCGACGCTAAGGCCCGCGAGGTCATCCGCCAGGCTCTGACCGAGAAGCAGGCCGAGCTCGAGGAGATCGACCGCCTGAAGGCTTCCCGCGAGGAGTTCAAGGCCGAGTACCTCAAGCTCATCCAGCACTTCATGGACGATGCGCAGAACTCCTTCCCGGCCGATCTTATGGCTTCCACGCCGGTCGGTTCCGCCGCTTCTCCCGCGGTGACGATGCCCGCCGCCGAGCCGCTGCCTGTCGCCGAGCCCGTCATTCCCGTTGCCGATCCCTTTGCACCGATCGACAACTTCGCCGCCGACGACCTGGACTAGCATCAGAGCTACAATCTAGTGTCCTTAAGAGGAGCTCGCACCTGCGGGCTCCTTTTTTGTGGCTGTATACGGGTTGGGAAACAAAACGCCGAGCTCTGCATGCGATAGGACAGAACTCGGCGAAGGGCGCGTGGTAAAAGGTAGATTTTAAGGTATGTCTAAAACTACTTGAGGAGGAAGTTGGAGAGGGGAATAGTGCGGGCCTCGCGATGCTCGGGATCGGCGATGTGGTCGGCGGGATAGCCACAGACGAGCATGTGATAGGGATAGACGCACTTGGGCAGATTGAACTGCTCCTGTGCCACCTCAGGCTTAAAATGGCATACCCAGCACGTTCCCAGGCCCTGCTCGGTGGCCTCCATCATCATCTGGTCGCACACGATGGACGTATCGATTTCACTGGAATTCATCTGGTCATACGGGCGCACCCAAGCATCATCGGTAACGCTGCAAATAAGGAAGACAAGCGGAGCTCCAAAGATAGACCCATCACGAGCAAACCGAGGCTGACAAGCAGCAGCCTTCTCCAACAGCTCAGGCGTATCCAGCACCATCACACGGGCTGGATGATTATTACAAGCAGAAGGAGCAATACGCCCAGCCTCAACAATGGCATCCACCGCAGCCTGCTCAACAGAACGGTCCTCAAAAGAACGACAAGAATACCGACCACGAGCCAGATCCAAATAAGACATACAAGCCCTCCTAAAATTAAAAATCAAACAAACCAAAAGTAACCCAAAGAGTACCCAAAGCAGCAATCAGCCAAACGCTCATCACGGGCCAAAGTGTCCGAACGGATACCAAAGGTCCCTTCAGCCAAACCCCCATCGCGCTAAATCTATCAGCCAAAGTTCCCAATGGTGGTACGTAAGGCGAAGGGCCGGCCACGGTTTACTTTCGAACGACTCTGCAAAGCAGCCGGAGTGAGAAAGCAAACCGTGGCCGGCCCTTCGCCGCCGGGACACGTACCCCCAATTAACTGTTCTTCATGACAATCGAATCCACGACATCGGCCACATTCTCGCAGCAGTCGGCGCAGTACTCCAGGAAGGCGTACACGTCACGCCAGGCGATGACCTCGAGCGGGTCCTTGCCGTTAACGTGCAGGTTACGCATGGCGTTGATATAGAGCTCGTCAGCCTCGGACTCGATGGTGTTGATCTGGATGACGAGTTCGCGCAGAGTCTTGGACTTGCGGTAGTTGGGAAGCTCGACCATAAGGTCCTTCATGGCGCAGCAGGCGTCGGTCACCTTGTGGGCGATCACGATGGCATCGGGATGGATGCTCTGGATGTTGGTGAAGTAGACGCGCTGCACGACGCCCTCGATGCGGTCGAGCACGGTGTCGAGCGAGCAGCTCATCAGGTCCAGATCCTCGCGCTCAAGCGGGGTGATAAAGGCGGTGAGCAGGGCGTCCTCAAGCTCATGGTGCTTCTTGTCGGCCGCATGCTCGATCGCATGCATCTTGTCGAGCATATCGTGAATCTTTGCGGGATCGAAGTTCTCGAAAATCTTGGTAAGCAGCTCGGCGGCCTGGACGGCGAGGTCGGCGCAGGCGACGTAGTTGTCAAAGTAGAACGAATCGGGTTTCTTTGCCATGAGTGGGTCCTTTCGAGGCGAAGACGGGTGGGCGAGGTGTTACGGTCCGGATGGACGTTCGGTTTGACTAGATGAACATCATGAACAGCTTGGCCATGACAAAGCTGATGAGTCCGCAGGCGGGGAAGGTGAAGAACCAGGTGAACATCATGTCCTTGACGACGCCGAAGTTGATGGCCGAGAGGCGTTTGACGGCACCGACGCCCATGATGGCGCAGGTCTTGATGTGCGTGGAGGACACGGGGATGCCGGTAAGGGTGGCAAGCAGCAGGTTCGCGGCGCCCGCCAGGTCGGCGGAGAAGCCCTGGTACTTTTCGAGCTTGACCATGCTCTGGCCAACGGACTTGATGATGCGCTCGCCGCCCACGCTGGTGCCGATGCCCATGGTGGCCGAGCATAGCAGCATAATCCAGATGGGGATGCCGGCATCGCCGACGCTCGTCTGGCCGCTGGCAAAGGCCACGCCTAAAAAGAGCACGCCGATGAACTTCTGTCCATCCTGCGCGCCGTGCATGAAGCTCATGGCCGCGGCACTCGCGATCTGAGCGTATTTAAAGAAGACGTTGGCACGTCGCCTGTTGGCGGCGGCGAAAAGAATCGAGACGAGCTTGCACAGGACCCAGCCCATGACAAAGCCCAGGCCGATGGAGAGCGCCAGGCCGTAGATGACCTTCATCCACTCGTGGACGTTGACGCTGCTCGCGCCGCCGAGGGCGATAGCGGCACCGGTCAGGCCGGCGATAAGGCTGTGGCTTTGCGAGGTGGGGATGCCAAAACGCGATGCCGTGGCGCCGTAGACGACGATGGAGAAGAGCGCCGCGCACAGGCAGGCGAGCGCCATGGTGCTGTTTCCGCCAAAGTCAACGATATGCGAGATGGTATTGGCGACGCTCGCGTTAAAGTGCGTCATGATGAGCACGCCGAGGAAGTTGAATGCGGCGCTCATGAGAATGGCGGCGCGGGCGGGCATGCAACGCGTAGTGACGCAGGTCGCGATGGCGTTGGGCGCGTCGGTCCATCCGTTGACGAAGATGGCGCCCAACGCGAGGATCACGGTGACGGCAAGGACTGGGTTCGACACAATTTGGCCGAGGAAGGTTGAGAACGTTACGTCCATATATGGGCTTTCTCGAAGTTTGCAGACACGTTACAAAAACATGATAAATCGTATCACCTCCTGCGGGTTTCTTTGCCGAGTTCTGATGGGAGAAGTAATTTTTTGGCACTAAAATTGAATATTAGCCCTGTTGACCGTGGGTGTTCTTTTTGCTATCACGCCATGCGGACACGCGCGATTGCTACGACACTCCAAAAACCACAGTCTGTTCGCTTTACAACATGCAAACATGCGTTCGATAATAGGGGGCATGGAATATCGACAGACAGATGGCAAAACTCGACGCGTGCACAAGCAGTATGTGGACGTCGTGGCTCGCATCCTCGCGGGCGGACAGGTTGTGCCGGTCACCGTCTGCTGGGTCGACGGTCGTTGCTTTACGATTGACGAGATTGTCTCGACCACTGGGTTTGGCCTGACGGTTCACGGCATTCGTACGGCAACCTATAGGGTCCGTTTTGGCGGTCATGCGACCGAGTTGTATCTGGAGGACCAGACGCGCGAACGACCAGATGGCTCGCAGGCCCATCTGATGCGTTGGTGGGTGTGGGCATTCGACCGTACGCTCGAGGGCGAGCGCCGTGGGTAAGGACGTACGGCATTCGGGTACAATGACAGGAATCTTGTCAGCTACTGCGCCGTTATTTGTGGCGCTTTTTGAAAGGACGAACCTATGAACGATATCCAGGGCTATCAGAACGGCCCCGTCGAGACCGGCGCAAGCCGCGCCAAGGAGATGTCGCCGCGCGCGTACAATCTCGCCATGTCTGCCCTGATCTTCTTGGGCTTTTGCGCCATGGGCGCCGGCGCCTACTTTACGAGCACCATGTCGTTTGCGCGCATGATGATGAGCGGCGCCGCCTTGCCGCTGGTCTTTGGCTCGTTTATTTTGACCATCGTCGGCATGGTCATGATGTCGGCCGCCGCCAGCAAGCAGTCCGTGGGCTTGTCCCTTGTGGGCTACGTAATCTTTGCGAGTACCTTTGGCCTGACCGCGTCGTTTGGCCTTGCCAACTACGACCTGCCCACCATCAACACTGCCTTTATCGCCACGGCCGCTATCACCTTTGTCTTTGGCGCTTTGGGCGTGACGTTCCCCAAGTTTTTCCAGCGCGTATATGGCATCGGTTTTGGCATTCTGCTCGCCACTATTCTGGTTGAGATCGTGCTGATGTTCATGGGCGTCTCGCAGACCATCACCGATCTGATCGTGATCGTGGTGTTCGCCGGCTTTATTGGCTACGACACCTATGTTGCCACGACGGTGCCGCCTACGCTGCCCAACGCCGTGCTCATGGCGTCCAATCTGTTCGTGGACATTATCAACGTGTTCCTGCGCATCCTGAACATCCTTGGCCGTCGCGATTAGTGGCGAATTGCGGCGGTGCTTGCCGTGCGTGCAAATCGATGCGAAAGGCGGTCCTTCGGGGCCGTCTTTTTTGTACGCGGCGGGGTATCATGGATGGGAAAAGCCGATAGCGGCAGCGACAGGAAAGGTGGCCACGTATGGCAGACGTCGACAACAGGAACCGTAACCGCAGGTCCAACCGAGCGGGTCAGCCCAATCCCAAGCGCGAGGCCCGTGCTAAGGCCGCCGAGCGTCACGTGGCAACTGTGTCCGAAGCGTGCGCCAAGGATATCGAGCGTTCGCTTGCCGGTGTTCGCGAGTTTGACGGTATGCCTGCCGGCTTTGTCGCGGCGATGAAGGCCAAGGCCCAAGCGGCTGCGGCTGCCGAGGAGCCGGTTGCCGAGGAGTCTGAGTCCGTCGAGGTCGAGGCCGCTGAGGTTGCGTCCGTCGAGACCGAGGTCACGGACGAGTCTGCGCCTGCCGAGAAACCCGCAGAGACCGAGTCCGCGCCTGCCGAGGAGCCCGCTCCGACCCTGCCCGAGGTCACCGTGCTTGATGCCTCCGCCACGCAGGCCATTCTGGACAACGGCCGTGGCTATGCGCAGTTCTGCGACATGGCAGTGCTCGCCTTTGCCTCGTTCACCAACCCGGGTGGCGGCTACATCCAGGGCTATCTGGGCCAGGAGGCTACGCTCTGCGCCGATTCGTATCTGTACAACGTGCTCGACAAGCAGCGCAAGTGGTATGGCGAGAACCGTCGCCGCAATATCAACTGCGAGCTCTACCGCAACCGTGCGCTGGTAGTGCCTGCGGTGCGTTTTGACCGCAACCACGTGCATGCGTATGCCGATGTGATCGTGGCCGCCGCGCCCAATGCCAAGCGCGCACGCCAGGAGTACCGCGTGAGCGACGATGCGCTGCTGGACGCGCTGCGCGACCGTATCCGCTTTGTGCTCGCCATCTGCGACGAGCTGGGTCGCGAGAAGCTCGTACTGGGCGCTTGGGGCTGCGACAACAACGGTTTTGATGCCGAGGCCGTGGCCGAGATTTTCCGCAAGGAGCTCGCATCGGGCGACTTCAAGGTCAAGCAAGTCTTCTTTGCCGTGCCTTCTACGCGCTGGGATGAGGATTTTGCCAAGTTCGAGCACGTGCTGGCAAACTTCCCCGAGCGCAACGAGGAGTCCTATGCCCAGGTTGCCGCTCGCGCTGCGGCAGCTCGCGCCGCCGAGCAGGCCCAGGCTGCTACCGAGGATGATGAGGACGAGGACGATTGGCGCAAGTACCTGTAATCGGTACGTGCTGACAGATAGGTCGAGCCGACGGGAGAGGCTGCTTCCGTCGGCTTTTTACTGAGCGAGGGGCTTACGATGAAAAACGTTCTATGCTTTGGCGACAGCAACACCTATGGTTACGATCCGGCGGGCATGCGCGACGGCACCGCGGTGCGCTATGCGCAGGATGTGCGCTGGTGCGGCGTGGCCCAACGTGACTTAGGCGAGGGCTGGCATGTAATTGAAGAAGGCCTCAACGGCCGCACGACGGTACGCGACGACATGTGCCATCTGGACACCAATCTTAACGGCATCCGCGCACTTCCGATGCTGCTCGAGGCCCATAAGCCGCTGGACGCCATTGTGATCATGCTGGGCACCAACGACTGTAAGACGGTCTTTGGCGTGACAGCTTCCGATATCGCCCGTGGTGCCATGGCGTTGATTCGCGCCGTCCGTGCGTTTGCCTGGACCGATGCCGCGCCCTGCCCACGGATTCTGCTGATGGCACCTATCAAGATTAAGCCGCAGATCGCCGATGTATATATGACCGACTTTGACGAGCATTCCGTAGAAGCCTCGGAACATTTTGGTGAGTACTACGCGCATGTGGCTGAGCAGTTTGGCTGCGACTTTTTGAATGCCGCCGATTATGCCGAGCCGGGCGATATCGACTATCTGCATATGATGCCCGAAAGCCACGAGAGCTTGGGACATGCCGTGGCAGCCAAGCTCCAAGAGATGCTCGGTGAGTAGCGCGAGCCCAAGCCACCGCAAAGGTGCCTGTGAACTGCGCCCCGAAACTTGGACTGAATAAATAGCGACTACGCCGCAAGGGCCCGGCTCCGGAACTCCTCCGGCGTCAGGCCCTTCAATCTTACCTGCCTGCGCCGCGTGTTCCAATGGGCTATGTACCCTTCCAGGTCGCGCTTGAAGTCCTCGAAGCTGCCCCACTCCCTGCCGCGGTAGAACTCGTCCTTCACGTGGCCGAAGAGCTGCTCGGTGGCGGCGTTGTCGATGCAGTTCCCCTTGCGCGACATGCTCTGGGTGATGCCCGCCCCCTCCAGCCTGGAGGTGTAGGACTCGTGCTGGTACTGCCAGCCCATGTCCGAGTGCATGGTCGGTGCCGCCCCGTCGGGCAGGGCCTCGAGGAGCCGGTCGAGCATCCTGTGCTGCTGGGCGAGGTCCGGCGAGGTCGATATGTCGCTCGCCACGATCTCCTTCGTGCAGAAGTCGAGCACCGGGGCCCAGTAGGCCTTGGCGCCGGCGACCTTGAACTCGGTGACGTCGGTGCCGAGCTTCTGCCACGGCCCCTCGGCGCCGAAGTCCCTCGCGATGACGTTCTCGAACGTACTCCCCACGAGCCCCCTGTAGGAGCTGTACCGGCGGCGGGAGCCCCGGCGGCGTATCCCGCACCGGATGCCCATCTCGCGCATCATCTTGAGCACGGTCTTGTCGGCCACGACCGCGCCCAGCTCGGCGCGCAGGCACATGGCTATCTGCCGGTGCCCGCAGCCGTTGGCGGTGCGCGAGAATATCTCGGCCGCGGCGTCGCGCAGCTCGGGCCTGGTCGGCCTCCGCGGGTGCGCCAGCGCGTAGTAGTAGGTCGACCTCCTGAGCCCCGAGCACTCCAGCAGGTGGCGCAGGGAGTGCCCCTCCGCCCTCAGCGCCCTCACCGCCTCGGCCGCCGCCCTGGTCAGAGCCCGTCCCGCTCGACCAGGGCGCGCAATTTTTTTAGGTAGGCGACCTCGGCCTCGAGCCTGCGGCAGCGCTCCTCGAGCTCCTGCTCGCGGGTGCGGGCCCGGGGTTTCGACCTCGACCCCCTCGGCCTGCCCTTCGGTCCGGGCCGCAGCGCCTCGGCGCCGCCCTCGCGGTAGAGCCTGCACCAGCGCTCCAGCGGGGACTTCGACCTGATCCCGAACTCGGCCATGGCGTCGGTCTTCGCCATCCCGCCGTCGACCACGGCCGACGCCGCGGCGACCCTCTGCTCGAATGTGTACCTGGATTGTTTCCCGCCCATGGACAGCAGCGCCTCGCTTCCGAACGCCCGGTATACCCACTGCCATTCTCTCACGGTCTCGCGGGGGACGGACAGGGCCTCGGCCGCCGGCTTGCAGCCGACGCCGGCGTCGAAGAGCTCGACGGCCCGCCTCCTGGACTCCAGGTCGTGCTTCACCCTGAGGTCTATACTCATGGAAAACCTCCCATTTCCCGATGTCCAAGAAATGGGAGGCAGTTCACTG
>NZ_QSGH01000018.1:0-43351 GCF_003468085.1 Collinsella sp. AM41-2BH | reverse complement strand
ATGAATGTGGGAGGTGTTCGGATAAAGTTGATAATCAAGGGAGCAAATGGGCGTACGCCTTAATCCTGGTAATTTATGCGTACATGGTGATATTGCAGCTTAATTCTTTCCCGATGTGGTTCTGTAGCCTCCGTGAGAACAGTTTCTTGGGTTTTTTCCCAGACCCGACGCTTCGGCTATCGGCGGAGGATGTCCTTCTATTTGGCAATGCAGAGGTTTTTCGCGGTCTGCTGTTCAACGTAGCCCCGTTGGCCCATGCATTGTTCTTTCCGTTCATCGCGGCTTGCATTGTGCCGCGCTTTGTCAGTTCGGGCTTTGTCGAGGAACCGTGGGGGTTGTCGGAGGCTCGGGGAGGGAAGCGTGTGTGCGCTATCGTTGCGCGAGTGGTGCTATCTTCTTTTGCCCTTTTGGGCGCGTTTGTCCTGTCGAGTGTCGTTTTGTACTGTCTTAACTGCGCAATCGTTTCGGATGCTCAGCAGTATTTCAACCTGCATGTATTTTGCTATCGACTTGTTCTTGCTGCCGCTGCCTGCCTTGCATACGTGGTTTCTTGCGTAATCGTTGTTTCCTATTTTGGGTCCGGCTTCGGTCCGATTGGCATGCTGTTGCTTGTCAACGTCGTAGCGATCTACATACAGATCGGGGCCAATTCCATGCTTCCGCTTCCAGCCTCGATGCTCATGTGGATTTGCGGCGTGACCCCGTTGGGGAATGGTCAATGCATCTCGATTTTAATTGACTGCCTCATAAACGTAGCAAGCGTTTTTATCATTTGCTTTACTGTCGACCGATTGCGGTCGAGATTTCTCTGATTGTTTGTGAGGGATAATCATACCGAGCATATCAAATACAGGGGGGCGGGCACCGTAGCTGGTGTCCGCCCCCCCCGGCTTAGGAGGCTTTAACCTGAGTGGTTCGCGAGCTAGCGGGCCTGCTTTACCTTGGCCGCTGCCTCGACAAACGACTTCCACAGGTTAAAGTCGGTCTCGAGCGTTTGCCAGGTGTACTCGGGGTGCCATTGCACGCCCAGACAGAACGGCTGTCCCTCGACCTCGATGCACTCGGGTACGCCATCGGTTGCCTTGGCGACCAGGCGCGTGCTCTTGCCCAGGCGGTCGACGCAGCAATGATGTGCGGAGTTGGTCTGGATGAGCCTGCGTCCGCCAAGTGCGCGCTCCAGCAGCGAACCCGGCACGACTTCGACCGGGTGCACGGGGTCGTTGAGCACGTGGGTATGGCGCCACTGCGTGCGGCCCTCGCGCGCACCCAGGCTCGGCACGTCCATGCACAGGGTGCCGCCGGTGGCGACGTTGAGCAGCTGCGTGCCACGGCAGGTGGTAAAGAGCGGCTTTTTGGCGCGGAGCACCTCGTTGACGAGCTTGAACTCAAAGCGATCGCGAATCTCGCAGCATAGCGTGGGGTCGTAAGGGCGCTCATCGCCCCAGCGCTTGGGGTTGACGTCCGGGCCGCCAGGAATGGCGATACCGTCGGCGATTTCCACGTAATGACGGATGACCTCGATGTCCTCGGTAATGGACATCTGCAGCGGCAGGCCGCCGGCGGCAAGAATGGCGTCGACAAAGACGCTCGCGATCTCCTCGTTGGGGGAGAGCATTTCGCTCAAAAAGGGCTTCGCTTCTTCCCAGCGCGGTGCCACCAGGATAAGCGGGCGGTCGGCGGGATCGACGTCGACGTGCGGGGTAAAGGACGATGAAGTGCGGGTTCCAATCATGGGCGTGGCTTTCGAATCCGGGTGGACATGGCGCAGGGGCGGCGCGGGGCAAACGCTGTTGATGAATTTGCCCGCGTGGCAATTGGGTTAGTGGCCCTTGATGGAGTTGAGGAAGTCCTGGGCGCGCTGGGTCTTGGGGTGGTCGAAGAACTCGTCGGGCGTGCCGGTTTCCACGATTTGGCCGTCGGCCATAAACACGACGCGGTCGGCCACGCGGCGGGCAAAGTTCATCTCGTGGGTGATGACGATCATCGTCATACCCTGCTGGGCCAGGCGAACCATGACCTCGAGCACCTCATTGATCATCTCGGGGTCAAGGGCGCTCGTGGGCTCGTCGAAGAGCATGGCCTTGGGCTGCATGGCGAGCGAACGGGCGATGGCGACGCGCTGCTGCTGGCCGCCCGAGAGCTGTGCAGGCACCTTATCGGCCTGCTCGGCAACACCCACGCGGCCCAGCAGGTCCATGGCGCGCTCGCGGGCCTCGTCCTTGGAGACGCCCAGCACATCGACCGGTCCCAGCATGACGTTTTGCAGTACGGTCATATGTGCGAACAGGTTGAACTGCTGAAACACCATGCCCAGCTCGGCGCGCATGCGGGCAAGGTCCTTGCCTTCCTGCGGCAGAGGCTCGCCCTCGATGAGGATCTCGCCCGAGTCGATGGTTTCCAGGCGGTTGATGGTTCGGCACATGGTCGACTTGCCCGAGCCCGAGGGACCAATCACCACGACGACCTCGCCGCGGTCGACCGAGAGATTGATGTCGTTGAGGACGTGCAGGTCGCCATAGTGCTTATCAACGTGCCTGAGCTCGATCAGCGGCTGATTGCCGGTGGAAGAAGTGCTCTGTGCCATGGTGCTCGGCTCCTTATGACTCGAAGTGATAAATCGTTAGCGGATGATGGTCGCGCCGGTCTTGTGCGAGACGTAGACGGCGGCCATGTTGATCGCGACGTTGATGAGGATATAGATGACCGCGATCACCAGGTAGACCGACACGAGGGCATCGTAGTTGGTAATGAGCACGCGGGCATTTTGCATGAGGTCGGGGTAGCTCACCACGTAGGCGACGGTGGTGTCTTTGACGACGACCACAAGCTGCGAAATCAACGACGGAATGATAAAACGAATAGCTTGCGGCAGGACGATTTTAAAGGTGATTTTAGCTTTGGAGAGACCGAGTGCCTGGGCAGCCTCGACCTGGCCGCGCGGTACGGCGTTGACACCGGCACGGAAGATCTCGGCAAGTACGCCGGCTGCGGCGAGCGCAACGGGAAGCGTGAGCATCCAAAACGACGGCAGCGCAATCTTGTACTGGGGCAGCACCAAAAAGAAGAAGTAGATGAACAGAAGGCTCGGCACGCCGCGGAAGAAATCGGTGAGCACGCGGCAGACCAGCTGCAGCGGCTTAATGTCGCTGGTGCGACCGAGCATAAGGGCAAGGCCGAGCACCAACGCGATGGCGCCGGCGGTGAGTGCGACTTTAACGGTGCCCTCAAAGCCGGCAAGCAGGAACTTCCAGGTGGTGAGGTGCGTAAAGAAATACCAATAGTGGACCGAAAGCTGACCGGTCACATAAAAGCGCTGCAGCACGAGGGCAGCGAGCGCGGCGACGGCAACAAGCGAGATAACGGTGCCGATGCGAATTTTGGCGCGCATCTTGGGGCCGGGAGCCTCGTAGAGCGCATCGCGCATGGTGAGCGCGGGGGAGGAGTGCTTGCTCATCGGAGGATCCTCACCTTCTTATCGATGTAGTTGCCAATGTGACTCACCACAAACGCCGTGCCCAGGTAGCCGAGCGCCGAGATAAAGAACGCGGCGACGCCGCCGAGCGAGCGCGTGTTGATATAGCTCACCACGCCGGTGAGCTCCTGCGGTTTAAGCGGCACCTGACTGCCGAGCGCGGTGGTGAGCATGACGGCGATAAAGAGGTTGGTCATGGGCAGCACGCTCGAGCGCAGTGCCTGCGGGATCACGATCTTGGCAAGGATGCGATTGAAGCTCATGCCCAGCGAGCGGGCGGCTTCCACCTGGCCGACGCCGACGGTGTTGATGCCGCTCATAAAGTTCTCGGAGCCAAAGGCAGAACCCAAGAGCACTGTGGCGACGATGACGCAGGTGCGGTAGGGCAGGACGACCTTGAGCGGGGGCAGCGCATAGACGACGATAATGAGCAGCGCGATGCCGGGGATGTTACGGAAGACCTGGACATACAGGTCGCCAAAGACGCGCAGCGGCTTGAGCGGCGACACGCGCATCACGGTGACGGCGACGGCCAGCACCATGGCGATGGCAAACGACTCAAGCGTCATGCCCCAGGTTGCTAGCAGCGCGTCAATGTAGTTCTGGCCATAGAGCGACCAGAGCTCGGAGAGACTCATGCGGACCTCCCGCCGATAAGGAAAGGGGCTCCCGTGTGTACGGAAGCCCCGACAACTCAGTGAAGAAACAGTTTAGCGCAATAAAGCGCACCGTGCGTTTCCGTATGGTTTCGTTGCGGCCGTTACTAGGCGCGTTGCCTAGGCGCCGATCTCGGGCAGCTCGGGAACATTGGTGTCACCCGTGCGGTCACCGATGCAGATCTGCCACAGCTCGGTCCAGGTGCCGTCGTCCTCAATCTTCTTAAGGAAGTCGTTAACGAAGGCGACGCCGTCGGAATCGAGCGGCAGGCCGATGCCATAGGGCTCCTTGCTGCCGAAGGGCTTGCCGGCGATCTTATACTTACCGGGCTCGCGGACTAGGGCGCTCTGCTGCATGTTGTTGTCGATGACGTAGGCGTCAACGCGACCCTGCTGGAGTGCCTGGCGGGCCTCCTCGTCGGTCTTGAACTCCTGCTGGCTGGCCTTGGGAGCGAGCTCCTCCAGGATGGCAGGGCCGTTGGAGCCGGACTGGACGGCGACGTTCTTGTCGGCCAGGTCGTCGACGCTCTTGATGTCGTCGTTGTCGGCGAGCACCAGGATGGCCTGCTGGGTGTAGTAGTAGGGACCGGCAAAGGAGACGAGCTTCTTGCGATCGTCAGTGATGGTGTAGGTGGCAAAGACGGCGTCGACCTGGCCGTTCTGCAGGACGGACTCGCGCGTGTCCGAGGTCACCTGGGTGATCTCGACCTTGTTCTCGCCCAGAATGTAGTTGGACAGGAGCTGTGCGATGCCGGCGTCGAAGCCGCGGGTCTGACCGTCTTTCTCGTTGAGGAGGGAGAAGAGCGTGGAGGTCTGAACGCCACCGATCTTAAAGACACCGGCGTCCTTGACGGCCGTGGCCCAGGTGCTGGCGGCGATGGCATCGTCATCGGCCTTGGGGCCGTTGTCGACGAGCTTGTCGAATGCCTTAGCGTCGAGCGTGGTGGAAGCCTCGGCATCTTCGGAGCTCTTGGAAGAGCCGGCGGCGGAACCCTTGTCGGCCTCGGCGCTGGTGTCGGAGCAGCCGGCAAGACCAAGGCCGGCGACGGTTGCGAAGGTGGCGGCGACGAAGCCGCGGCGGTCGAGAACGACCTGCTGGGAGAGGTTCTTGCTCATGGTAGAACACCTTTCTCAATAAAATCCCTAGCGGTTGAGTAGAGTTATACCCTATCGCGCTCAAATGGGTCAACACGAAATAACTCAGAAACATACTTACCTTATGGGTTATTCAACCTACCAAAAAGGGACAGGCACCTTTGTGGTGGTTCTGGCCGATGCAGCGGCATGCCTTGCTGTTTTGTCTCGATCTGTAACATCTGCAGCCATTTTTGCCGAGTAACTGTTACAGATCGAGATCATCTCCTTAGGGGGATTCGAATGTCTCGATCTGTAACAGTTAGGCGGACAAAAGCTCCCTTTCTGTTACAGATTGAGACAAAGGTCAGGGGCAAAGACGGTTTGTCTAGATCTGTAACAGTTAGACGGGAATTCGGGCCCTAGATGTTACAGATTGAGATAATCGCGCCGCGAAAATAAAAACCTCCGCAGGGGTGCTTCCCTTGCGGAGGTTTTTTACTCGTTAAGTAGCCTAACGGCTTCGGCGGCCATGTTCTCGGCCGTCATGCCGTTCTGAGCGAGCAACTCGTTGGGGTCGTAGCGGTCGGGGAAGCCCTTGGCGATGCCAAAGGTGCGCGTGCGCACGGGCGTGCAGGCCAAGTAGCACGCGACGCGCTCGCCCCAGCCGCCGTCCAAGATGCCGTCTTCGAGGGTGACGACAACGCGATGCTTGGCGGCAAGGCTGTCGAGGAACTCGCGGTCGAGCTCGGTTGCATAGCGCGGGTTGACGAGCGTGGCCTCGATGCCGTACTCGGCAGTCAGACGGTTTGCCACGCGCTCGCCCAGCTCAAAGAAATCGCCAAGCGCGAGCACGGCCACGTCGCGACCCTGGCACACCACGTTGTAACGAACGGCGCCGTAATCGGCGTCCTCGGCAGGCGCAAGATCGGGGCGGCTTACCAAGCCAATGCCCGGCACGCGAATCGCCACGGGATGCTCGCGGTGGTCGAGCGACCAGCTCAGCATGGATAGGTATTCCTCCATGCAGGAAGGCGCCAGGTAACGCATATTGGGGAGAGCGCCCAGCATAGAAATATCAAAGAACGAAAGATGCGTCTCGGATGTGGTGCCAAAGATCGATGCGCCAAACACCAGGATGGTTGCGGGGACATCGTTGAGGCACAGGTCGTGCCACAGCTCGTCGTAGGCGCGCTGCAAAAACGTGCCGTACACACCAAAGACTGGCTTGGCACCCGAGCGCGCAAGCGCGGTGGCAAAGGTCACGGCGTGCTCCTCGGCAATGCCCACATCGACGAACTGTTTGCCGGCGGCGGCGCGAAGCTCGGGTGTAAAGCCCATGATGTAGGGCGTGGCGGCCGTGATGCCCACGACCTGCGGATCGTGCTCGATGGCGGCGCTGAGCGCCTCGCCCGTAATGTCGGCATAGGTGCGCGGCGCAGGCTCGCTCGGATGGCCCGGGCAGAGCTTGCGCCCAGTCGCCATGTCAAACGGACCCACATGATGCCAGCGCTCGGGGTCGCTCTGGGCTGGCTCAAAGCCCTTGCCCTTTGCGGTGGAGACGTGCAGCACGATGGGATGATCGATATCGCGCAGCTCCTGCAGCGTGTCGACCAGGGCCAACACATCGTTGCCGGTGTCCAGATAGCAGTAGTCGAGCCCCATCGCGCGGAAAACGTTGCGCTCACAGGTGCCGTTGCTGGCGCGTAGCTCGGCCAGATTGCGATACAGGCCGCCATGGTTCTCGGCAATGGACTGGTCGTTATCGTTGACGATGATGATCAGGTTGCTGTCGAGATCGGCGGCATTGTTAAAGCCCTCAAACGCCAGACCGCCCGAAAGCGAGCCGTCGCCAATGATGGTAATGACGTTGTAGATGTCGCCCGCCAGATCGCGGGCGTGTGCCAAGCCGCAGCCCAGGCTCACCGATGTGGAGGTGTGGCCCATGGCGAACAGGTCGTGCTCGGACTCGTCGGGATTGGCAAAGCCAGAAGCCTCGCCATAGCGTGCCGGGTCGATATAAGTGTACGCGCGCCCGGTCAGCGCTTTGTGTGCGTAGGTCTGGTGCGACACGTCAAAGACAATTTTGTCGGTGGGGGAGTTAAACACGCGGTGGAGCGCGACCGTGAGCTCAACGACGCCCAGGTTGGGGGCAACGTGTCCGCCGACAGCGGCGGAGCTTTCGAGGATGGCGTGGCGAATCTCGTCGCAGAGCTGCGGGAGCTCGGCGCGATTAAGAGCCTTGACGTCCTCGGGCGTTGTCGTTTGCGTAAGCAGCATCGTTGTGGGTTACTCCATGCGAATCGTGCGCCGGCACTCCCTCGGCCGGCACAATTGCACAAGACAGTCTCGCACATTTTGGCGTTTGATATGTGACGGCGGCGCGGTAATTCGCCAACTGGTGGGGCAAAACGTTTTGTCCGATGCCATACTGATGTGTTCCATGATGTTTTTATCGATTGTGCACGGGCCGTGGCTTGTCGCCGTGGGCCGCTGGAGGGAGGCAGCATGTCCGATACCGTTCGTGCCGAGAAAATCGCGCGCGAAGTAGACCATGCTGCCCGTCAACTGGCACAGGCGGGCCGTCTGGACCAGACGCGCGAGTTTATCCAGCATGGCGATGTGACGGTCTATACACATGTGACCTCGGTGGCGCGGGCGAGCCTGTCCTTTGCCGAGCGTCTTGACCGTGTTGGTATTTCGGTCGACCGCGCCTCGCTGCTGCGCGGGGCCCTGCTGCACGATTACTTTCTCTATGACTGGCACGATCCCGACCCAAGCCATCGGCTGCATGGCTTTCGCCACCCGTTTTTTGCCCTGGCGCGTGCGGAGGAAGATTTTGAGCTGACGTCGCGCGAACGGAACATCATCGCGCGCCATATGTTTCCGCTGGTACCGGTGCCGCCGACGTGTCGTGAGGCATGGATTGTATGCCTGGCAGATAAATGGTGCGCTCTGCGCGAGACGATCGCCGGCCGTCTGCCGCGCAAGGACGAGACAGACGATGGCGTGAGCAAAGATTCGAGCGAAAAGAGGAGAGGGTAGACGGTGGGGACTGCGATCGACATGGCATTTGACGGCGCGACGCTTGCCGCCTGTCCGCTCTCGGCGCTGGTGCTCTCGTTTGCCTTCTACGGTTTTTGCGGCTGGGTGTGGGAGTCGACAGTCTGCGCCATGCTCAACCACGGACGATTTGCCAACAGTGGCTTTTTGCTGGGACCGTGTTGCCCCATCTATGGCGCGGGCGGCATTGCCTGCTGGCTGCTGTTGCGCGGAATTCCTGACGCGTCGAGCCAGTTTGTCGCTGCAGCGCTCGTATGCAGCGTGATTGAGTACAGCGTGGGCGTGCTGTTGGAAAAAACAACGGGCGCTCGCTTTTGGGACTATTCGCATCTGCCGTTTAACCTGCACGGACGCATCTGTCTGTACTGGGCCTGCGCGTTTGGCCTGGGTGCGCTGTGTATTTGCCGCTTAGTGGAGCCGGCATTGCTGGGGCTGCTTGGCCATCTGCCGGTGCTGATTGTGCGGTTGTCCGCCTTTATCGTCGCGGTCGCGATGATGGTTGACGCGGTGTGCTCGTTGGCGAGCTGGCGGCGTCTGTCCGATCAGCTGGAGCGCGTGCGCGCCGACCTTGCCGACCGCATCAACGAGTCGCTTGCCGATGCCTCGGACTCAATGCTCGAGCGCATTCCCGAATCGACGATTGACTCGGTGACACAGACGCACATCCGCAGCCGTGCCGTTAACGCGTGGCTGGCCGAGCTGGGTGACGCCGCGCTCGATGCCCTGCGCGAGAAGGCTTCGATGCCGACGTTTATCGCGGATGGTGCTCGCGGCCTGGCACTCGCTGCCCGCCGCGTGGCCGATGCCGCGCCGAGCATGCCGCGTCCGTCACTCAGTCGTCGCCTTGCCGGCAAGCGCATGAGCCGTCCGGTGCCGAGCGTGTCGCTCAGCCGTCGCGACCTGCGCTTCTTTAATGCCTTCCCGCGCTTGCGCATCAACCGCTACGAGGGCGTCATCCGAGCCACCGACCTTCGCGACCGAGCCCGCGAGCTGTTCCGGCGCTAGCTGGGACGGGCGCGCTCACGGCTCCCTTGCTTGCGTATTTCCCGTTCGTTTCGCGCCCGTTGCCGCGCCGTTTCCAAGATTGCGGCACCGTTTCCATTCGACAACGCAGCGTTTAACAACGCCGTATCTGGTCTACACCAGTTGCCCCTCGGCCGCATTATGGGCGCCGACAACGTCCATGCGACCAAGGGGGAGCGAATGTACGATACGGGATCGACAACGTTTATGCTCATCTGCACCATGCTCGTGTTTTTAATGACACCGGGTCTGGCGTTTTTCTATGGCGGCCTGTCCAGGCGCAAAAATGTCATCAACACCATGCTCATGTGCTTTGGCGCCATTGGCCTGGTCGGTGTGCTGTGGATTGTTGCCGGCTGGTCGCTGGCCTACGGCGGCGACGGCTCGAGTCCGTTTACTGGAGGCCTTGACCAGCTTCTGTGCCTGCCGGTGCTCAACCAGGTGCTGCAGGCGGCCGAGGGCAACGCCGCGGACGGCGCCGTCTACCCCCAGATCATCAACATCGCCTTCCAGATGGCGTTTGCCATGATCACCGCCGCCATCGTCACGGGCAGCCTGGCCGGCCGCGTTAAGTTTGGCGCCATGACGGCTTTCCTGGGCATTTGGCTGCTCGTGGTCTATGCGCCGCTCGCCCACATGGTCTGGGGCGGCGAGGGCTCCTTTATCGGTGACATCATCGGCGCGCTCGACTTTGCCGGCGGCGACGTGGTGCACATTTCGTCTGGTCTCACGGGCCTGATTCTCTGCCTGATGCTCGGCCGTCGTCGCGGCTTTGGCATGGTGAGCTACCGTCCGCATAACGTGCCGTTTGTGGCGCTGGGCGCCGGCCTGCTTTGGTTTGGCTGGTTTGGCTTTAACGGCGGCAGTGAGTTTAAGGCCGACGCCGTGGCGGCGCTTGCCATCCTTAACACCGTGACGGCCAGCGCGGCGGGTATGGTCTCGTGGCTTGTCGTCGAGCGCGTGCGCACCGGTCGCCCCACGCTGGTGGGCGCCAGCACCGGTCTGGTCGCGGGCCTCGTGGTGGTCACGCCGGGCGCGGGCTTTGTCGAGCCGTGGGCGGCGCTGGTCATGGGCCTGATCGTCTCGCCCGTCTGCTACTTGGCTATCAGTCATCTCAAGACCAAGTTTGGCTACGACGATGCGCTCGACGCGTTCGGTTGCCACGGTATCGGCGGTATCTTGGGCGGCGTGGTCACGGGCCTGTTCTGCGTGCCGGAGCTTTCGTGGACCGGTAAGGGTGGCCTGTTCTACACGGGCGACATGTCACTGCTCATCTCGCAGGTCCTGGGTATTGTGGTGACGGTCGCTATTGTGTTGGTGCTCGACTTGGCAATCGCCGCGGTGGTCAAGGCGCTGTTCCATGGCAGCCTGCGCGTGGACGAGGCAGACGAGGCGCTGGGCCTGGATGCGAGTCAGCACGGCGAGAGCGCATACCCCTCATTCTCCGGACTCGATTAGCAGCTTCCCCAAGCACCGCACCTTGCCGTTCAATCGTCGCTCACGTACTTAAGTACGCTTCGCTCCTCTTTCACGGCAATCTGCGGCACTTGGGAAACCTGCTAAGACCAGTCAGTTGAACTTTTTTGATCTCTGAGGTTGGTTTACGGCACCTGGGAAACCCGCGTCTCATGTAAAGGGATACGTTGATTATTG
The DNA here is from genome assembly GCF_003468085.1 of Collinsella sp. AM41-2BH. Lineage (NCBI taxonomy): Bacteria > Bacillati > Actinomycetota > Coriobacteriia > Coriobacteriales > Coriobacteriaceae > Collinsella > Collinsella sp. AM41-2BH. Next base: position 32,410 of record NZ_QSGH01000018.1, on the reverse strand, counting down.
AGAGGAATTCACTATGAAGAAAATTACGGCGATCGTTCGTGCCGAGAAGCTTGAGGTTCTTAAAGACGCGCTGTTTGCTGCTGATGTTCGCGGCATGACTATCAACCAGGTGCAGGGATGCGGCGCGCAGCATGGCTGGAAGGAATACGTGCGCGGCAACGAGCTGCTCGTCAACACGATCCCCAAGGTGCAGTTCACCCTCATCTGCGCCGATGAACATGTCGACGGCATTGTCGAGATCATCTGCAACGCTGCTCGCACCGGTGCCGTCGGAGACGGCAAGATTTGGGTCGAGCCGGTCGAGGAAGTTATCCGCATTCGCACCGGCGAACACGGTCCCGCCGCGGTGTAGGATCGACCGCCTACCATCCGCAACGTTAAAATGCTGCAATGAGGCACAAGACTTGCGTTGCGGATGGGCGGATTATGGGTCGCAATAAATATCCCGAGGAGACGGTCGCGAAGATTCTCGACGCGGCACTGGAGCTATTCTGCGCACAGGGTTATGAGGGGACGAGCATTCAAGATATTGTTGACCGTCTCGATGGCATGACCAAGGGCGCTGTCTATCATCACTTCAAGAGCAAAGAAGAGATTTTCAACGCCGCGTTTGATCGGGCGATGACTCCGATTGTTGAGCGCCGCCGCTCGATGCTTGGCGTCGGTAATATGACCGGAGCCCAAAAGCTCAAGCGACTGTACGCTCCCGAGTCCGTTGTTCCACAAATTGAGCTATGGGCACGTATGCGTCCTGCAGCAGATCCGGTAAAAAGCTCGCGCCTACTGGCGATGCAGTACCAGGGCTCATTTGACGAGTCGGCCGATGGCTGTCTCTTGCCAGTGATCGAGGAGGGCATCGCCGACGGATCCATTGCGTGCGAATGCCCGCGCGAAGCGGCAGAGGCCGTATCGTTGCTGGCGAATCTCTGGTTGCTGCCACTGTTTCGTCCGCTTGAACCCAAGGATCGAATGCTCGCTCGCGCTCAATGTTTGGCGCAGATGGCCTCTGCGGTGGGACTCGATTTGGGCGAGGAAGTGCTCCAGACAACGGCGCAGATTTGGGACGTATGGGACTGCGCCGGGTGGTAATATAGATACCAACGGTATGTAATTGATTTGTGAGGGTAGCCACGGCTGCCCTTTTCAAGTCATTAAATACATACTAATGGTATGTATAGGGGGTGGGCTTATGGCTGGGCTGAGAGACGTCGGTGTCTCGTTGAAATCAAAAACAGTGCGGTCAATCAGGCTCGCGGAACTTCTGGTTGCGCAGCTGTGCACGTATTCGATGCTGTCGGCGCTGTGCTTTGCGTATCCACTTTACTTGTTCGATCGCAGTGGATCGTCAACGTTATATGGCGTCGTCGCGGCGATAGCGTTCATACCCGGCGTACTTGCAACTCCGGCTGGCGGAATCTTGGCGGATAGGGGAAGACATCGCGAGGTCCTCGTGGCCCTCGGCATTGCTCTGATGACTGCATCACTGCTGTCTATCCCCATGAAGCGCTCGTTGCCTCTTGCGGTCGTCGTAGTAGCGATACTTTGTGTTCAATATGGTGTTCAATCGCTGCTAAAGCCAATGCTCCAAATTGAGACGGTGCGCATGGCGGGTGAAAAGAAGGTTGAGCGGGCCACTGCATTGGTTTCGCAGGTGACCATGGTGAGCAATATCTTGGGTCCTGTGGTCGGGACGGCAGTCTATGGGTGCTTTGGCATCGATGCTCTTTGCACAATCGCGTCGGTAACGTTTGCGATTTCAGCTCTGTTGTTTGGTGGCGTACTCAAGCAAAATGCCTCATCTGAAACGATGGGAGACGGCGCGACTCGCACGACATGCCGAAACGATTTTCGGGAGTCGATTCGGTATCTGTTGCAAAATGCATCATTGGTCGCTGTGATTTTGCTTGCGGCAGTTTTGAACCTTGCGTTGGTTGGGCTAACGATTGGCGCTCCCATTATTGTTACAAAGCATCTCGGCATGCAATCGTCCTGCGTTGGGATAGTTGAGGTTGCTCTGGGCCTGGGTGGTCTTACCGGCAGTGGCTTGGTCGGCATTTGGCCGCATCGTTTTTCTTTCAATGGCATATGCCGATATGTTGCGATGATCTGTTTTGGAGTCGCGCCGATTATTGTTACGCTGCTGTTCGGCGTAGATGTATGCGTGTTCACCGTGTTTGCGGTTGGTTCGGCATGGGTCATGGTGTGGGCGAGCATTACGTCGGTTGAAATCATCGCGTTTGTTCAGCGGGTAGCGCCGACTGAGCTCTGCGGAAAAGTGCTTTCGGTCGTTTACATGGTCCTTTCCTGCGCAACGCCTATCGGCCAATTGACGTACGGGGTTGCATATGATCGATGGACACCGGCGATTGTATTCGCAGCCATGTTGGCGGTGCTGACGTTGACGACGGCTCTGTTTTATCGGCTGAAAAATCGATTGCGGCGATTGTCTTAACGCGCTGGGGCACTGTGGTTTTGCGGAAGCGAATGCCCTGGCGCGTTGGAACACCCTTGCATAGGCGTGCCTCTCTTTCGTCTAAAATAACGTGCAGACGAAAGAGAGGCACGCCCATGATCAAGATGTTCGCGAGTGACTTAGACGGAACGCTGCTTAACGCCCTGCACGAGGCGGACGGGACTATCCGCCGTGCCATTCGCGAGCTGACCGAGGCCGGCTTGCATGTGGTTCCCGCGACCGGACGCTCGACGTTGCCAATCGGCGAGCATGGCTTTACAGGCCTGGCGCTTGACGCCTGCTGCTCCAACGGATCCATCGTGCGCGACAGTCATGGCGAGGTGCTCAAAACCTGGACCGTCGACCCGCAGGTCACTGAGGAACTGCTCAAGGCGTTCCCGGACATTTGCTTTGATTGTTCCACGCCCGATGGCATGTACTCGAGCGGTTCGTTCGAGATGCATCAGGCGGGCTTTAAAAAGGACAGCCCCATCAAGCGTATTGTGATGCGCGGTATGCGTGCACGTGGCGGGTATCACGAGGAACAGTATTTCGGCCAGTCGATCGGTGACATCCTGCGCCACGATGTGTGCAAGATCAACTGTCGCGTGACCTCGCCCGAGCTGGAGCGCGACCTTAAGGCGTATCTGGCCGAGCGCTCGGACCGCGTGGTCAACGCGCCGTTCGACCCCGTGATGTTCGAGATCACGGACGTGGCGTGCAACAAGGGCGAGAGCGTGGCTTGGCTGGCGGGCTACTACGGGATTGCCGAGGATGAGGTCGCGGTCTACGGCGACGGCGGCAACGACATCGCCATGCTCAAACGCTTCCGCCACAGCTACGCGACCAAAAACGCAAGCGATGCAGCTAAGGCCGCCGCGAGCGCGACCATCGGCAACTGCATGGTCCACGCCGTCCCCAAACACATGCTCGCCACCATGCGCAAGCAGAACTCCCGCACCATCATCGAATAATAATGTGACAAAGGGACTGCCCCTCGTCACATTCTAAATATTGCCTTTACGTGTTGATGCACACGGTGTGCAATAATACTCGCACTGTGCAATAGCGCACAGGCTGAGTAACAAGGAGGACGCTTGTCCCAGCTCGAGAAATGCGACCGCCGGTCCCTTCGCTCGCAGCGTGCCCTTCGCCAGGCACTTGCCAGCGAGCTTGCCGAAAGCGGCGACCTTTCGCGCATTAATGTCGCGTCGCTCACCGAGCGCGCTGGCCTTACGCGCCGCACGTTCTATTCGCACTACCGCGATATCCCCGACTTTATCAATCAAATCGAGGACGGCTTGCTGGCTGAGATCCGTGAGCGCATTGAGCTCATCACCGCAGCTCAGCTGCCTGATCTCTATCACAACATCGATGAGCTCGAGCCGGCGCCCGGTTCGGTTGAGCTGCTGCGTTATCTTGCGGCCAACCGCGACTTAATTGGTGCGCTGCTGGGTCCGGGCGGCGACCAGGCCTTCATTAAAAGGATCATCGACACCGCGCGTGAGGCTGTGGTGCCGCGTGCGCAGACGGGCATTTTGGGCTTGGCGCTGGGCACGTTCTTTGACTACTACGTCACCTACGTCGTGAGTGCCGAGGTCGGCCTGATTCAGCGCTGGTTTGAGCGTGGGCTCACCGAATCGCCCGAGGCCATGGCACGCATTATGACGGTGCTCGCTTTTGTGCGCCCTGGTGACCTGTATGGCCAACCCATCGATATCAACGTGCCGGAATACGGCATGAAGCTATTGAACTTGCAGCTCGAGGACGCGGCCGACACCGCCGCAACCGTCGAGTCCAACAACTAAGAGGAGAGACAATGAGCAAGCTCGTCGAGGGCATTAAGGATCGTGTGGTCGCTGCCGCACGCGAGGCCGCGCCCACCGTGATGGACGCCGCGCAGAAGGCCGCGACCGCGGCTGTCGAGAAAGTTGCCGAGGCAGTTGCCGATGCCAAGAACGCGGCAGGGGAGACGCTCACCGCTGACGCAGCCACGCCCAACGTTGCCGAGTCCGTAACCGCCACCGCCGCCCACGCCCCCGAAGGCGCGATCTTCAACCCCGAGAACGCTCGTGGCAACCTGCACTTGGGCATCGACGTGGGCTCCACCACCGTTAAGCTCGCCGTGCTCAACGACGACAACCAGATCGTCTACGCCAAGTACCAGCGCCACCACACCGACGTCCGTGCCTGCGCCCGCGACCTGTTCGAGGGTGCTGCGACCGTGCTGCCGGCTGCCCAAATGACCTGCGCCATCACCGGTTCGGGCGGCCTGCTGCTGTCCCAGTGGCTCGACCTGGAGTTTGTCCAGGAGGTCATCGCCAGCAAGCGCGCCGTCGAGACCCTCATCCCGGCCACCGATGTCGCCATCGAGCTGGGCGGCGAGGACGCCAAGATCATCTACTTTGATAACGGCATCGAGCAGCGCATGAACGGCACCTGCGCCGGCGGCACGGGCGCGTTCATCGACCAGATGGCAACCCTGCTGCACACCGACGCGAGCGGCCTCAACGAGCTCGCGGCCAACGCCACCACCATCTATCCCATCGCCAGTCGCTGCGGCGTCTTTGCCAAGACCGACGTGCAGCCGCTCCTCAACGAGGGCGCCCGCCCCGAGGACGTGGCCGCCTCCATCTTCCAGGCCGTCGTGACCCAGACCATCTCGGGCCTGGCGTGCGGCCGTCCCATCCGCGGCAACGTCGCCTTCCTGGGCGGCCCGCTGCAGTATCTCTCCGAGCTGCGCCACCGCTTCTACCTCACGCTCAACCTGGACGAGGAGCACCGTATCGTGCCCCAAAACGCTCACCTGTTTGTGGCGAGCGGCGCCGCCATGGCGCACGAGTCCAACAAGCTCAGCACGTTCCCGCAGCTCATCGAGGCCATTGATGCCCTGGGTGACACACAGGGTGCCGAGGTCGAGCGTCTGGATCCGCTCTTTGCCACCGACGAGGACTTTGCCGAGTTCAAGGGTCGCCACGACACCGAGGTCGTCCCCAAGGGCAAGCTCGAAGGCTATACCGGCCGCGTGTTCATCGGCATCGACGCCGGTTCCACGACCATGAAGGCCGCGCTCGTAGGCGAGGACGGCCAGCTGCTGCACACCTGGTATGGCAACAACAACGGTGACATCCTGGGCACGGCCAAGGTCATCATGGCCGATTTCTACAACCACATCCCCGCCGACTGCACCATCGGCCACGTGACCGCCACGGGCTACGGCGAGGCGCTGCTCATCGAGGCCCTCAAGGCTGACTCCGGCGAGATCGAGACCGTCGCGCACCTGCGCGGCGCCAAGGCATTCCTGCCCGGCGTCGAGTTTATCCTGGACATCGGCGGCCAGGACATGAAGTGCTTGCGCGTCAAGGACGGCGTGATTGAGCACATCATGCTCAACGAGGCCTGCTCGTCGGGCTGCGGCAGCTTTATCGAGAGTTTCGCCGTGTCTATGAACATGGACGTGCGCGCGTTTGCCGATGCCGCCATCCATGCCAAGGCCCCCGTCGACCTGGGCAGCCGCTGCACGGTCTTCATGAACTCGCGTGTTAAGCAGGCGCAAAAGGAAGGCGCCACGGTGGGCGACATCGCGGCTGGTCTGTCCTATTCCGTCATTAAGAATGCCCTGTTCAAGGTTATTAAGCTGCGCGACCCCAAGGAGATCGGCAGTCAGGTGATCGTCCAGGGCGGCACCTTTATGTCCGATGCCACGCTGCGTGCGTTTGAGCAGCTCACCGGCGTTCATGCCGTGCGTCCCGACATCGCCGGCTGCATGGGCGCCTACGGTGCGGCCCTGCTCGCCCGCGATCGCGCCGGCGCCGACGGCACCTCGACCATTCTTTCTGCCGAGGACATCGCGCACCTCACCGTGACGCAAAAGCACGTCCGCTGCGGACGTTGCTCCAACAACTGCCAGCTTACCGTCAACGATTTTGGCGGCGGCAGGCGCTTCATTACCGGCAACCGCTGCGAGAAGGGCGCCGGCCACAAAAAGCAAAAGACCGAGGCCCCCAACCTCTTCAAAAAGAAAAACGAGCTGCTCTTTAATCGCGAGGTGCTGAGCCCCGACGAGGCCCCGCGCGGCACCGTCGGCATCCCGCGCGCGCTCAACATGTACGAGAACTACCCCTTCTGGCACGCGTTCTTTACGCGCTTGGGCTTTAGCGTGCAGTTGTCCGACCAGTCGAGCAAGAAGACCTACCAGGCGGGCATCGAGTCCATGCCGTCCGAGAGCGTGTGCTATCCGGCCAAGATGAGCCACGGCCACGTGATGAACCTCATCGACCGTGACGTCGACTTTATCTGGATGCCGTGCGTGCGCTGGGAGCGCAAGGAGGATCCGACGGCTGGCAACTGTTACAACTGCCCCATCGTCATGAGCTACCCCACGGCGTTGGCACTCAACATCGACGAGATCCGCGAGCAGAACATCGAGTTCCTGTACCCGTTTGTGCCCTATCACGACAAGACCGAGCTCAAGCGCCGTCTGTACCAGGTACTTGCCGTCGACCGTGTGGCCGATGCTGAGGCCGGTCGCGGTCGCGTGCGTGGACCCAAGATCACGCGCTCCGAGGTCGATGCCGCCGTCAACGCTGCCTTTGAGGCCGATGCACGTTTTCACGAGGACATCCAGACCATGGGCGAGGAGGCCCTTAAGTGGGTCGAGGACCACGGTGGCCATGGCATTGTGCTCGCCGGCCGCCCCTACCATAACGACCCCGAGATCAACCATGCCCTGCCCGAGCTTATCTCGAGCTTTGGCTTTGCGGTCTTTACCGAGGATTCGCTCGCGCATCTGGTAAAGCCCGAGCGTCCGATTCGCGTCGTCGACCAGTGGATGTATCACAGCCGCCTGTACGCCGTCGCCCGCTTTGTGACGATGCGCAACGACCTGGACCTGATCCAGCTCAACTCCTTCGGCTGCGGCTTGGACGCCCTGACCACCGACCAGGTGCAGGAAATCCTTGAGGCCAGCGGCAAGATCTACACCGTGCTCAAGATCGACGAGGTGTCCAACCTGGGCGCCGCGCGCATCCGCATTCGCTCGCTCATGGCCGCGCTCAAGGACCAGGAGGCCGAGCGCTTGGCCGAGGCCACGGCAGCGGGCGAGGCCTACGAGCAGGGCGACGCCGCGCCGGTGGCACCCTCCACGGATGCCCCCGCGTTCGCGAGCCACAAGTACACGTTTGAGGCGCAGCGCGAGAGCGCCTCGACCGCATGGCCCAAGGTGCCCTTTACCGAGCAGATGCGCGAGGAGGGCTACACCATCCTGTGCCCGCAGATGGCGCCGATCCACTTTGACCTGGTCAAAGAGGTGTTCCGTGGTGCCGGCTACAACTTGGAGCTGCTGCCCTCGACCGACCACGACGCCGTCGAGGCCGGCCTGCGCTATGTGAACAATGACATTTGCTATCCGTCCATTTTGGTGACCGGCCAGATTATGGAGGCCATCGAGAGCGGTCGGTACGACCTGTCCAAGACGGCCGTGGTCATCAGCCAGACCGGCGGCGGCTGCCGTGCCACCAACTACATCGCACTCATCCGCAAGGCCCTGCGTGAGAGCGGCCACCCCGAGATCCCGGTGATCTCGCTTTCGGCCGTGGCGCTGGGCGAGGACAACCCCGGCTTTAAGATTACGCCGGCGCTGCTTAAGCAGGCAGTCTACGCGGTGCTCTTTGGCGACGTGATGATGCAGATGCTCTACCGCTGCCGTCCGTACGAGGCCACGCCCGGTGCGGCGAACGCACTCTACGAGGAGTACATGGCGCGCGCTCGCAAGTTGGCGCCCAAGTTCAACCGCCACAACTACACCAAGCTGTGCCGCGAGGCCATCCGCGCGTTCGACACCATGCCGCTCGTGGGCGAGGGCACCAAGCCGCGCGTGGGCGTGGTCGGCGAGATTCTGGTCAAGTTCCACCCCACAGCCAACAACCACGTGGTCGACGTTATCGAGCGCGAGGGCTGCGAGGCCGTGGTGCCGGGTCTGCTCGACTTCTTCCTGTACTCCATGAGCAACGCCGAGCTGCAGAAGGACGAGCTGGGAAGCTCTGCTACCACGCGAGCTGGTATGCAGGCGCTCATCAAGCTCGTGGACTGGATGCGCACGCCGGTGGAGGAGATGCTCGAAAAGTCCCGCCGCTTTGAGGCACCCGAGCGCATCGGTACCATGGCCGACAAGGCCCGCACGGTGCTTTCGGTGTGCAACAACATGGGCGAGGGGTGGCTCCTCACGGCCGAGATGCTCGACCTGATCGACCATGGCGCGCCCAACATCATCTGCACGCAGCCCTTCGCGTGCCTGCCCAATCACGTGGTGGGCAAGGCCGTGATCAAGGAGCTGCGCCGCCAGCATCCCGAGAGCAACATCGTTGCGGTGGACTATGATCCTGGTGCGTCCGAGGTCAACCAGCTCAACCGTATTAAGCTCATGATCAGCGTGGCCAAGGAGAACATGCGTGCCGGCAAGGGCTTTAAGCTCGAGAAGGTGGCACCGCTCGCGATGGACGAGGTTACCGGCCAGATGCGTGCCCACGATGGCTGCGTGAGCTGCGGCTCGGTCGACGAGAGCGCCGTGGCGTCGGTCGCTGAGCGCCTGGGACGCGGCATTAAGAAGTAGTTGGCCTACTATGCGCTAGATATGAGACAAACGGGTGGTAGCCGTACCGGCTACCACCCGTTTTTACTGGACATCTGTTGCGTAAACGCCCCAACTATCACCCTTTGCGAACTTAGATTTCGAAAGTATGCGGCAAAATCTGAATAAGCCGAGCACACCGGATATGTCCAAGCTCTGTACCTGCGGTTTTATTGGCGAAAAACCAGGATGTGCTCAAGAGTTCCGGAATTTGCCGCATACTTCCGAAAACGACGTCTCGGTGGCACCAAAAACTGCCCTCGGAACCCTGAGATAATGAACATATGTAGCCGTTTGCCGCGAAATACCGCCCGTTTATAGAACCCACCCCCAGCGTGCGTCATCCTTACGGTTGAATAAATACACATCTATGGAATTACGTAAGAGAGGATCGTCCCATGAGCTACAAGACCGTTTGTGTTGCCGGCGGCGGCGTGTTGGGAAGCCAGATTGCCTTTCAGGCTGCCTACTGTGGCTTTGATGTAACGATTTGGCTGCGCAGCGAGGGCAGCATCGGCCGCACCCAGCCCAAGATCGATCACGTGCGCAAGGAGTACATCGCGGCAATCGAGGGCATGGCGGACGGTACGGGCGAGTGGTGCGCCGGTATCGCCGATGGCACCCAGCCCTTCGACAAGGAAGCGGCGCTCGCCGCCGTCGAGCGTGCCTACTCCACACTCAAGCTGGAGCTCGATCTTGCCAAGGCCGTGGCCGACGCCGACCTGGTCATCGAGTCTATGGCCGAGGACACCCAGGCAAAGATCGACTTCTACAAGAAGCTCGCCCCGGTTCTGCCGCAAAAGACCGTCATCGTGACCAACTCATCCACGCTGCTGCCGAGCACCTTTGCCAAGTACACCGGCCGTCCCGAGAAGTACCTGTCGCTGCACTTTGCCAACTCCATCTGGAAGAACAACATGACCGAGGTCATGGCACAGGACCAAACCGACAAGCGCTACTTCGACGAGCTCGTCGACTTTGCCAACGACATCCGCATGATTGCCCTGCCCGTCAACAAGGAAAAGAACGGCTACCTGCTCAATTCCATGTTGGTGCCGTGGCTGCTTTCGGGCCTTGACCTGTATGTCTCGGGTGTGAGTGACCCCAAGAGCATCGACCTCGCGTGGACGCGCGGCACCGGCGCTCCCAAGGGCCCGTTCCGTGTATTCGACACGGTGGGTATCCAGACGGCCTACAACATCGTCATGCAGTACCAAAAGGTCCCGGGCTTGGTGAGCCCGCTGCTCAAAAAGATGATGATGCCCTACAACTTTAAGGCCATGGCCTCCGTCCTCAGGCAGATGCTCGACGAAGGTAAGCTGGGCGAAAGCTCGGGCGAGGGCTTCTTTACGTACTAAAAATGATCTCTTGGGGGCGGAAGCGTTGAGGATCTACGGTAGTATGCGACAAGATCTGAATAGGTCGAGCAAGAGCTGTAGCGCGCGTTGACGTTTGCCCAATAGAACGCAAAAATGCACCGTTCGCCGATACTCCTCTCGCGAGTGGTTGCCATATGGTTTGATGTTGGAAACATATGATTGCCGACAGGCCGTAGGTGACATTCGCCATGATATCGGAGGTACCAAGTATGTTTCGTGCTCCGTTAAACAAGTATCGGGCTGGTTAATATGGGCCGCCGTACTATCTCGATAACCCTTGCAGTGGTTTGCCTAGCTGTGCTCCTGGGCGCTATAGGGCAGTTCGCTATAAGTCGAGAAACATCCTATATGCAGGAATGTGCTTCCGAAGGCTTTGCCATTGACGGTTACTATCGGGATGACGAAACAAGTCGGGAAACCCTGGCTTTTCTTGAGGAGGACAACTGTCGATGGCAGCTGGTCGACCAAGACGGAATCTGCACAGACGGGCAGTTTAAGCGTACGGATGACCCCAACATCCTGATATTAAAGAAGGAAAACGGCGAAGAATTCGGTACGGTCCACGTGGCGTATATTTCGCGCCGACGCGATCAGGGCTTGCTCTACCTATTTAGAGATACCAGGGTGACCCGTTTTTATCTGGTGAGTACCGGTCCGGCGTTTACAGTGGAGTCTGGCGATGTCGATGCGGACAGCTGATTCACGGCAATAAATCAGCGAGCGGGGCGCGGCCATGGACCGCGCCCCGCTATTTGCTCGTGGCCCGCGTCACGTCTGCGCCATGTCGTGACTCGCGGCTGCGCGCATCCATCCCACGTCGCGTATTACTGCACATCAAACTCCACGCGATCGAGCTCGGGCACATTGAGGTCGATGAGCTTGCGGGCTACACGGCGGTCGTGTGCCCCAAGCGCCTCGCTTGTCGTCACATGGGCGACAACCTCGCGCTCGACAAGGCCCTCCTCCTCGTCTTCGGTGGCCGAGGTCTCGACGGCAACGGTGTAATCCTTAAAGCCCGGCAGCACCGCGGCAAGCTCGCGCGTGGTTTCGGTGACGCCGTAACCGTCCTGCACGCCGGCCTGCGCCGAGCCAATAGACCCCGCCGTCATAACGATGCAGGGGATGGCAAAGATCACCGTGCCCACGATGATGCGGCGGCGCACCTTGTGTGACAGCTCATCGACCTCGGCATTTTCCTCGGCGGTCACAATGCCGTCGCCGTTGAGGTCGCGCTTGAGCGGCACGCGCAAAAGAAGCAGCACGGCTTCGGCAGCCAGTGCGATAAAGACCACGTTGATGCCAAACTCGTAGAGGGCCGAGAGAAACAGCGACCCGCTTGCGATGGCGATGCCATAGCCCGCCGCGCACAGGGGCGGCATGAGCGCGGTCGCCACGGCCACGCCGGCGATGAGCGTAGCGGGTTCCTGGTCGCGCGAGTTGCCCAGTCCGCCCGCAAAGCCGCCCGCGAGCGCGACGGCAAGGTCCCACATAGTCGGTGTCGAGTTGTCGATGATGGCGGCCGTGGTGGTGCCAAGGGGCGAGAGCTTAAAGTACAGCGTGGACGTGATTAGACAAAAGACCATCTGCAGCGCGAGGCCGGCAATCGCCTCGACGGCAATCTCGCGGTCGAGCGTGGCGATGCCGTATGCCATGGCAAGGACCGAGCCCATGAGCGGACAGATGAGCATGGCGCCCACGATGGCAATGTCCGAGTCGATATCGAGGCCGATGCTCGCGATCAACATGGCAATGATCAGGATGCATAAGTGCGAGCCAGTCAGGCGCGCCCCGTTTACAAAGCGCTTGCGAATCACGTGATGGGGCGCGCGTCCCTCGCGTATGTTGAACGCCTGCTTAAGGAAACGGGTGGCATTCTCCATGGCCTCGCTGTGTGCAGGGCGTATACCGTGACGACGATGATGACGCTCGCGCAGCCGCTTGATCTGTTGTTTGTCGAGTTCCATGCTTACCTCGTTTAGCTTCTGAGCCGCTTCTTGCGTCTGTCGTCTTTACTCTACACCGCGTTAGGCGAGGTGTCAGACAAGGTTTGTTGACCTGGAAGTCAGGACAATCGACATGGCTAAAACGCCGTGAGGATCATAAGAGTCAAATAGACAAAAAAGCGCGGGGCCGGTTTGATTCCGACCCCGCGCTCTGCGCTGGTGCGTTGTTGTTCGGCCTACCCTAGCAGGCTCAGACCAACAGAGACAAACGCCAGGATAACGCCGACGATGGACTCGCCGCCGAGCAGGCCGCTGGCGACGACCAGGCCCTGCTCCTGGAAGGCGGCATCCTTGGAGGCCTTCTCCTCGTCCGAAAGACCGGCAGCGGCGTCGCGGTGTGCGGCCCACTTGTCGTAGGCGAGCTTGACGCAGGAGCCCAAGAAGGCCGTGAGCGACATGTAGAACGGCAGGTACACGCCTAGGCCGATCATCATGGCCGGAATGCCGAGCCAGTACATGACGATGCCGGCGATAAAGCCACCTGCGAACCACGGCACGCTCGGGATGCCCGAGACCATGGTGGCGACGACGCTTGCCTGCGCGGCCACAAAGCTCTTGTCGGGGCCGAAAGCATCCGGACCATAGGCGGTGACGAGCGCGACCATGACGGCGGCGGCGACCAGGGCGCCCACGATGCCGCCGATGGCCTGGCCGATCCACTGCGCACGCGGATTGGTGCCCAGCACGGCGCCGGCCTTAAAGTCGTTCATGACGTCGCCCGCAAGGCCGCATGCCACGGCCACGATGCCGGCGATAAAGAACAGCTTGACCTGGGCGATCTGTGCGAAGGCAGCCACGATGAGCATGACGATGAGGCCGAAGATCTCCATGGGGTCGATGCCCGTCTGGCCGCAGCTCTGCGCGCTCATGATGGTGGTGACAAAGGTGAACAGCGTGACGATGACGGCCGGGACGGGGCCAAGGTCGAGCGCGATGGCGACGATCACGGCGATGGCGGCAGTACCCAGGCCGATGATGCCGGCGTCGAGCTTAAGCGAGCCCGAGATGAGCGACTGCTCGTCGGTGTCGCTGGAGCTGTCGGCGGCGAGGCCGCGGGCGATGCCGGCGACCTGCGGCAGGATGTCCTTGAGGACGACGGCGACGCCAAAGCCCATCATGAGGCCCATGCCGAGCGATTTGACGATGCCCTGCGCAGTCACAACGTCGAATAGACCGGCAGCGGTGCCGCCCACGATGATGCCAAAGTTACCTAGCAGCGCGCCGGCAAACCAGAAGGCGACCGGGGCGAAGCCCACGAGGAAGCCGACGGAGAGCAGCATGGGCGAGTTGTAGATGCCAAAGGTCACGCCGGGGATGTTGAGCGTGCACAGCATGCTGGGCACCACGCCCAGGGCGTCGCGCAGCACGCTGTAGATGCCTGCGATGGCCATAGAGCCAAAGAGCTGCTTGCCGGTCTTGCCGCCGGCCTCGGTGGCGCGCAGGGTCTGAGCTGCGGCGTTGCCGGTGGGGAACTCAAGCGCGGCGTCCACGATAAAGTGACGGTGGATGAGCGCGGTGGCCAGCAGGCCCAAGATAGTGCCGGCGAGCGCCACGATAAACATGTCGAGCCAGCTGATCTGGTCGGCATAGCCCAGCATCCAGGCACCCGGGATGGTAAACGCCAGGCCGCCGGCGACCATGGCGCCAGCGGACATGATGGTGTGGGTGACGTTGGCCTCGTTGAGGCTGGCGTTGCCCATGAGCTTCAGGAAGAACAGCGAGATGACGGCAGCGAAAATGATCGGCCAGGGGAGTGCGCCCATCTTGAGGGCCGTGTAGGCCGAGCTCGCCGTGATGATCACGCAACCAAGGACGCCGATGACGACGCCGCGCAGCGTGAGTTGACCGCGCATCGAGGCGCGGTTCGAGGGATTGCTCATATAGAACTCCTTTGCGTATATCCGCTTCCCCCGCAAGCGCCGCTACGGATACGGCGCGGGAAGTCGGGTTACCAAGGGCCGCCGCGTGAGCTCGCGTACGACCGCGCATCAGTATAGCCGCAACCTAGCCATTTTGGGATGACTGGTTTAGGTAGGCGATATACTGCTGGGCAGACGAAAGGAGCGCCGACGATGCTTAATGGGTGCGCATATATATTGACGGTCGACGTGGGCAACACGTTCATTCGCTTTGGCCTGTTTGCAGAGGATTCGGCCGCGGCGCAGGAATGTCCGCTTGCGACATGCGAGATCACGACGCCGTCGAGCATTACGGCCGACGAAGCGCGCATGCGACTTGTGCAGGTCATGGGCGCGCTCGCCGCCGATGCAGGTGTGCCCGGGATGCTTGCACCCGCCGCGGCCGTGCTGAGCTGTGTAGTCCCGGCGCTCGAGCGCCCTTGGAAGACGGCGCTTTCCCGCACCTGCACGGGGCGCGTGCTCACCGTGGGGCCGGGACTTAAGACCGGCATGCCTGTGCACTACGATGACCCGGCCGAGATCGGTCCCGACCGCATCGCCGACGCCGTGGCGGCCCGTGCCGTCTACGGCTCTCCGTGCATCGTGATCGACCTGGGCACGACGACCAATATCGAGGTCATCGACGCGCACGGTACCTTTGTGGGCGGCGTTATCGCGCCAGGCCTGGCCCTCGGCGCCCGTTCGCTTTCGGCGGCAGCAGCGCGCCTACCCCAGGTTGAGCCCTCGGCGCCAACGCACGTCATCGGACGCAACACGCGTGAGGCCATGCGCTCGGGTGTGGTTTTGGGCGAGGTAGCCCGCATCGACGGAATGCTCGACATGGTGCTTGCCGAGATGCGCGCGACCAAGGCCGCGGGGGAGGGCGATGTGCCCATCGTCATTACCGGCGACGATGCCGAGGCACTTGCGGCGCTGGTCGGCCATAGCCTGACGGTAGACGACGCGCTGACGTTGCGGGGTCTCGCCGAGCTCTACCGCATCAACCAAAAGCCCCGCCGCGCGTAGGGCGAGGGGCTGGTGGGATAAGCGCCCCTACCTTTCACCTGCTACAATGGGCCAAACTATTGCGATTACGGAGGTGTCTGCCATGTCGGACGATCTTCATCAAACTTCGTCAGGCAAGCGCCTGGACGTCATTAGCTGGGACGAGTTCTTTATGAGCGTGGCCATCGCCGCACAGCGCCGCAGCAAGGACCCCAACACGCAGGTGGGTGCGTGCATCGCCAGCACCAACCACCGTATCCTTTCGGTGGGCTACAACGGTACGCCCTCGGCGCTCAACGACGACTTTTTCCCGTGGGGTACGAGCGACGACCCGCTGCAGGACAAGCACAACTACGTGGTCCATGCCGAGGCCAACGCCGTGCTCAACTACCGTGGCTCGCTCAAGGACCTCGAGGGTTCCACGGTCTACGTCACGCTGTTCCCGTGCCACGACTGCGCCAAGATTTTGGCGCAGGTGGCTGTGGGCGAGGTTGTCTACCTGGACAACAAGTACGCCGACACCGACGACGGCCGCATCAGCCGCCGCATTCTCGACTCCTGCGGTATTAGCTACCGCCAGGTTATCGTCGATGTTCACATCGGTACCGAGGGGCAGGCTCAGCAGTAGCGCGTGACAATGCCAGCTGGTAACAACAGGCAGCTAAAAGATCCCCGTCCCAAATTGACTGCTCGTGAAAGTCGTGTCCGCGCGCATGGATGGCTCGTGAGCGGGTACATGGCTGTAGTAACATAGCCCCTGTCCGCGGGCGTGCCCGCGTTATTGTGAGAAAGGAGCCCCTGTGGCTGTTAACGAAGAGCTGCTTAAGAAGGTTCTTGAAGAGATTCGCCCCAACCTGCAGGCCGACGGCGGCGATATGGAGTATGTGGGTGTTGACGACGAGGGCGTCGTCAAACTGGAGCTGCAGGGCGCTTGCGCCGGCTGCCCCATGAGCTCGCTGACCCTGTCCATGGGTATTGAGCGCATCCTGAAGGAGCATGTGCCCGGCGTTACTCGTGTTGAGCAGGTTAATGCCTCCGGCGAGACCGACGACCTGTACGACGAGTACGCGCCGTTCTAAGATGCGAAAGCCGCGGACGGCATACTCCGCATAGACGTTACGCCCAAATATGCGGCTGCGAGCGCAAGGCCCGCGGCCGCATTTGTATGTAGGGAGTAGGAGGGTCGACATGCTCAACGACTTCTACCATATGCTTGATCCTGTCGCGATCTCGGCGGGCCCCATCACCATCTACTGGTACGGCCTGGCCTACGTGGTCGGCGCTCTGCTCACGGCGGTCGTCATGTACCGCACGCAGCGTCGCTGGGGCTTTAACATCACGATTGACGACCTGACGAGTGTCGTGGTCGGCGTGGTCTTTGGCCTCATTATCGGTGCGCGCCTGTTCTACGTCGTCTTTTATGGTGATGGCTACTACTGGGCGCACCCGCTCGAGATCTTTGCCACCAACGAAGGCGGCATGAGTTTCCACGGCGGCCTGGTGGGCGGCATCGTCGGCGGCGTGCTCGTGTGCCGTATGTACAAGCTCGATGCGTGGACGTTGGCCGATCTTGCCGTCATTGGCGCTCCGCTGGCCCTGTGCCTGGGACGTTGCGCCAACTTTGTCAACGGCGAGCTGTGGGGTAAGCCGACCGATCTGCCCTGGGGTGTGGTCTTTGGCGGCACCGCGGGCGATATGCCACGCCATCCCTCCCAGCTCTACGAGGCGTTTCTAGAGGGCATTGTGCTCTTTTGCATCCTGCAGGTGCTCAGTCGCAAAAAACCGCTGCTGCCCCAGGGTACGTTTATGGGCGTCTTTGTGATGGGCTACGGCATCGTTCGCTTTTTGATTGAGTTTGTGCGCGTGCCCGATGCGCAGCTGGGCTATCTGCTGGGAGGCGTTATCACCATGGGCCAGCTGCTGAGTTTGCCGCTCGTGATTGCCGGCCTGGTGCTCATCATCTTCGCCCGACACCGCAATCGCTCCCAGCGCATCTACCTCGACGTCTAACCACCACAAAGGGGACAGGCACCTTTGTGGTGGTTTGCTGGGCAACGATGACAGAACCGTAACGTTTTCCAGATAAAACCTGCCAAAATAAACCTGTCCCTTTTTGGCAGGTTTCTAGAAAGGCTCTTTGGACTGTGAAGGATTCCGAACTCTCCACAACGGCTGCGCGCGATGCCGCCCGTATCGTTTGGTTTAAGCGCTACCCCGTCAAGCAGACGCTCATCGCTTTTTTGCTCGCGTTGTTGGCGACCACGGCGTTTTCCATCGATCCCGCCCCGGTGTCGAGCAACGCAGTCTTGGCGATTGACCCCAAAGCCTCTGGCATGCTGTACGTGTGCTACGAGGTGCTTCTCTCGTTTGCCGGCCACACCGACGCGGTCATGCTGCTTGCGCTTGCCTGCTTGCTCACCTTGCCGTTTCGCTACGTGTTCTTTGGCCGTGGCGACACCTGGCGTCCGTCGATCATTCTGCCGTCGCTGTTCTTCGCCATCTGCATGGTGTTCGGCCGCAGCTACGACCTCACCGACTCGGCCGAGATTGTTCTTGGCGACAAGGCCCGCATCATCTGCGCCTGGATTGGCGGCGCGGGCTGGATGCTCCTAGCGATCGTGGCCTTCTATCTGGCTTTTGAGTGTCTAGATTGGCTGAGCTCTCGGCGCATCCCGTTTTCCGAGGCGCACTTTGGCCGTATATGGCGCGTGGCTCACGCCGTGCTCTCGGTCCATCCCTTTGCCGGGCCCTTCCTGGTGCTTATGATCGCCTGGGCGCCCACGCTCATCGCTTCGCTGCCTGGCCTTTTTATGGGAGATACGGGCGCGCAGATTCGCCAGTGGTTCAACTATCCCAACGGCACGAGCGACTACCTGCGCCTACTCAACCCCAACGTGCTGCTCAACGGGCATCATCCCGTAGTGCACACGGCCATTATCGGCTCGTGCGTTCAGCTGGGGCTTTCGCTGTTCAACAGCGCTGGCGCGGGCCTCATCATCTATACCTGCGCTCAATTTGTCATCACGGCTGCCTGCATGGCCTATTCCATTTCGTCGCTGCGCAAACTGGGCGTGAGCCTGCCGGTTCGCGGTGCGATCCTGCTGTTCTTTGCGTTTATGCCCATGTTCTCCAACTACGCGGCCCTGCTCACCAAAGACGTGCTCTTTGCCGACGCGTTTTTGGTGCTGTTGGTGCAGACCGTGAAGCTCGTGGCCTGCGGCCTGCCCCGTCGCGATGCCAATGCCGAGCGTGCGGGCGAACAGAGGCCCGTGCTCTTTGCGCGCCATGACTGGCTGTTGCTTGCGCTGGCTGCCATGGGTTCCACGTTTTTGCGCAATGGCGGTCTGGTCTTTCCGTTGGCGGCCTGCGTGATTGCGGCGGCGTTTTGCGCATGGGATGTACATGTCGCCCGTCGTGCGGCTAAGCAGACGGGCACCGCGGTCTCATGCGCCACGCCGCGCTTCCGCTGGGTTGGCGTCCTCGCGGTGCTTGGACTCTGCCTTGCCTCTAATATGTACTTCACCAAGGTGTTTATGCCGGCGCACGACATTACGCCTAGTTCCAAGCGCGAAATCCTCTCGATTCCGTTCCAGCAGACGGCTCGTTTCGTCCAAAAGCACGACGGCCTCAACTCGGGTGTCAACCCTACGGTTAAGGAGGACGGCACTATCGTGGAGGCTCCTTGCGACGGCTTGGTGACCGACGATGAGCGTGCCGTGATCGACCGTGTGCTCAAGTACGACAATCTGGGCCGCCGCTACAACCCGGATAAGTCGGACGCCGTCAAAAATTGCTTTAACGAGTACGCCTCGCAGGAGGATATCAAGGCCTATTTTGAGGTCTGGGCGCAGATGTTCAAAAAGGATCCCGAGTGCTATATCTCGGCGCTCATCAATAACTACTACGGCTACTTTTATCCGAGTGCCCGCGATGTGTGGGTCTACAGCACGGCGCGCAGTGCCGAGATTATGGCGAAGCCCGATAACCTCAAGTACTTTGACTTCCATCCGGTCGATAGCAAGGTTGTGTGCTGGTGCGACCACCTGATCAACCTGTATCGCGTGGCGGTGCAGCGCATCCCGTTTATCTCGCTCACCATGAGCTCGGCCACCTATGTGTGGATCATGATCGCCGTGGTGGTCTATCTGCTACGTCGTCATTCATGGCGCGGTCTGGCCATTTGGTTGCCGCTGCTGGGCGTGCTTGCCGTGTGCCTGATCGGTCCCTGCAACGGCTCGACCTACATGCGCTACCTGTATCCGGTTATCGCCTGCATGCCCTTTGCCATCGGCGCCACCATCACTCGCAGCGACCTCCTCTGGTCCTAATTTGGTGCAAAGGGGACAGGTCGCTTTGCACCAAAGGATGGCATCATCACGACGCCTTCATTTTGGGGTTTATCTCGCAGGCCAGTAGGTATATCATAACGACGTTTGTTTATATTGCCCGAGCATCTGCGCTGGGCTTTAGGTCGAAACCGATAGGAGACACGTATGTCCGGACACTCTAAGTGGGCCACAACCAAGCATCGTAAGGGCGCGCAGGACGCCAAGCGTTCCGCCCTCTTCTCCAAGCTGAGCCGCAACATCACCGTTGCTGCCCGTCTCGGCGGTGACCCGCTGCCCGAGAACAACGCCAGCCTCGCCGCTGCCGTTGCTAAGGCCAAGGCTCAGTCCATGCCCAAGGACAAGATCAAGTCCGCTATCGACAAGGCCTTTGGTTCGGGTGCCGATGCCGCCGTCTACGAGAACATCGTGTACGAGGGCTATGGTCCCGCCGGTGTCGCCGTCTATGTTGACTGCCTGACCGACAACCGCAACCGTACTGCCGCCGATGTCCGTTCCGCCTTCTCCCACGCTGGTGGCAACCTGGGCACCTCCGGCTCCGTCGCCTTCCAGTTTGAGCGCAAGGGCCAGATCGTCGTCGCCAAGGAGATCCTGGACGAGAACGCCAAGAAGGAGACCATGATCGCCAACGGTGCTGCCGGTGACGAGGATGAGTTCATGATGGCAATCGCCGAGGCCGGTGGCGAGGACTACGAGGACGCCGGCGAGGAGTGGATCGTCTGGACCGCTGCTAACGACGTCATGGCTGTCTCCAAGGCACTCGAGGAGCAGGGCATCCAGGTCAAGGGCTCCGAGACCACCATGGTTCCGACCACCCCGACCGAGGTCTCCGGTACCGACGCCAAGAAGGTTCAGCGCCTCATCGACCGTCTCGAGGAGCTCGACGACGTCCAGGACGTCTACAGCACCATGGATATGACCGACGAGGTCATCGCTGCCCTCGAGGAGGAGTAGCGCCCGCGCGGGTTAAGCCGCGCATATCTGGGCATAATGAAACGAGCATGCAAGCCTCGTGGAATAGATGAGCCGGATCCGCGTGCGTACAGCACCGGACCCGGCTCTTTTATAATGATGCGAATTGTTTTGCATTCTGTGGATCGAGATTTGAAGGGAGCGCCGCATGCGCGTGCTCAAACGAGCCCTAGCGATCGTATATCTTGCCGCCGCCGTCGTGGCGCTGGGCACGTTGGTCTGCCAGTTTTGGGGGCCATATACCTACCGCTTTATGCTGCTGATGCGTGACCCCATGCCGCGCATTGTCGTTACAGTGTGCGGCGGTGTCGTGGCGCTTGGCGTGCTGGCGGTCTTCTTCCGCCTGATGTTTGCTCGCCGCGAGCCGTCCTGCGTGCATCCGGCGGGGGAGCGCAATATCGAGGTCACCCTTGCGGCTCTCTCCTCGTGCGCCCGTGCTGCGGCTGAGCGCGACGACCGCGTGATGGTCGAGTATATCGAGGCGCGCGTCCAGGGCTCCGACGAGTCGCACGTCCGTTTTAAGGTCGAGGCTATCGCGCTTGACGATAAGGACGTGGCATCTCTGGCTACCGCGATGCAGCAGCGCATCGAGGAAGCTTGCGACACCATGCTCGGCACGCCGGGTACGACCGCGCGTGTCCGTTTTTTGCCGTCCAAGACTACCGTCCAGACCGTGGAGGTTTCCGGTGAGTGATACCAATCAAGATAAGACCGCTCGTACGCCGCGCCTGACGATTGACCAGAGCGCCACGTCGGCGAGCGAACCTGTTGATTCCAAAGCAGAGGCAACCGAGTTACAAGACGCGGCAGCCGCGGATTTTGACGAGGCTATGGGTCTCATCAAGGGTACGGGCGCTGCCATCTGGAGCTATGCTGTGCGTCATCCCAACACCACGCTCGGCGCCGTCGCCGGCTTTATCCTCGCCGTGTTGGTGCTCACGTTGGGCCTGTGGGACACGCTCGTCATTGCATTCTTCGTGCTGATCGGCGCCGTAATTGGTCAGATCCGCGACGGCGAGAACGGGATCGTCAACTTCTTCGGCCGTCTGTTTAGCGGCCGCTAATATGTATTCGACTGTCGCATCCGTGGCAGGCATAAGGAGGAACCATGGCTTTTAACACGAAGGTCGATGTGGCCGATACCGAGCTCGAGACGAACGAGGCCGTCGCCGCCGAGGCGGAGGACGTAACGCTCGAGGACGAGGCGCTCGTCGAGGCAGAGTCCGAAGACGAGGCGGACGAGGATGACGAGGAGGCGGACGAGTCCGAGGACTCGCTGACCTATTCCAACGGCGTGATTGAGAAGATCGTCGCCATGGCCACCCGCGAGGTGCCGCACGTTCTGGGCATGAAAGGTAACCTCATGCACTTTGTTCAGGAGCAGTTTGGTGCCGAGAACCTGACCAAGGGCGTGACGGTCGAGGTCACCGACGACAACCGCGTGGTCGTCAACATCTCGGTCATCATCGAGTACGGCGCCTACGCGCCCGCGATTTTCGACGACGTTAAGGCGCGCGTGACCGAGCGCCTCGCCGCGATGACCGGCCTTGAGGTGGCGGGCGTCAACCTACGCATCGAGGACGTCATCACCCCCGAGGAGTACGAACACCGCACCAACCAGCACGAGTAACCTGCCAAAAAGGGATGTTTATTTTGGCAGGTTTTATCTGCGATAACGTCAAACGGCCGACCGCGCAGGCACATGCGCGGCCGGCCGTTCTTTGTATGCCCCCGATGCGGGCACGCCGCTCGTCTAACTAAGGGTTGCAATTGCCGCGTTCCGCGTTACCCTAATGGGCGCATTGTTTCCAAATTGTTAACGAGGAGTTGCCGTAATGGCCGACGAGCACGAAACAGAAAGCAAGGCATGGGCGATTGAGGCCGCTGCGGTAGAGGCGGCATCGCGTGCTGCCGAGGAGGTGCATCGTCCTCCCGTGGTGCCGATGGAGCGCGTTGTCGATCGCGATGTTATTGAGCAAGGCGAGCGCGCCGGCCGCAAGCGCAGCCAGGAACCAGGATTTCCGCGCTTTTTTGCCGAGCTCAACCTGGGCCTGATCCTCACGGCCTTTGCCATCGTGGCTTTCAAAACGCCCAATCACTTTGCCTTCGGTGGCACCTCGGGTGTGTCGGTCATTCTTTCTACGCTGTTCCCGACTCTGCCCGTCGGCGTCTTTATGTGGATTATCAACGCGATCCTGGTCATCCTGGGTTTTATCTTTTTGGAGCGCAAGGCAATCCTTTGGAGTGTCTTTGCCTCGTTTGCGCTTTCGGCCTACGTCTCGCTGTTTGAGCTCTTCATTCCGACGGATGTTTCGATGACGGGCGATATGTGGCTCGACCTGTGTTTTGCCGTCATCTTGCCGGCGCTGGGCAGTGCCATTGTCTTTGACATTGGCGCCTCGACGGGCGGCACGGACATTCTTGCCATGATCCTCAAGCGTCGCACGACGCTTGAGATCGGCCGTGCCCTGTTGCTGGTCGATATCGGCATCGTGACCATCGCGGCCTTTTTGTATGGCCCGCGTGTCGGTCTGTACTGTGTGCTCGGTCTGTTTGCCAAGACGCTTGTGGTCGACAAGGCCATCGAGAGCATCCACCTGCGCAAGGTCTGTACGATTATTTGTGCCGAACCGCGCAAAGTCGAGGAGTTTATCGTCAAGCATCTCAACCGCACGGCAACGATCAGCCGTGGCTACGGCGCCTTCTCGGGCAAGTGCGTCACGGTGATCATGAGCGTGCTGAGCCGTCGCGAGGCAGTGCAGCTGCGCCGCTATACCCGCGAGATTGACCCCGACGCCTTCATCACCATCGTCGATAGCTCCGAGATCGTGGGCAAGGGCTTCCGCGGCACGAACTAGCGCGGACGCACCCTTCGAATCATTGAATAAGGCCGCCTACGTTGCAAATCGGCCATCTTGGAGTATTTGTCCCCACATTGGGCGATAATGTTGCCAAAGACATCGTTTGCGATCCAGGTGATTCGCTCTAGATACGAAGGGATGATTTCGATGTTCTGTTCGCAGTGTGGCGCCCCCATGGCCGATAACGACAAGTTCTGTGGCGCGTGTGGCGCTCCTAATACCGGTGCTGCAACCTCTGCTCCTCAGGGGCAGTCTCAGCCTCAGCAGTTTGTTCCTCAGCCTAACGTGAACGTGCCCAAGGGCTGTGTAGCTCAGGCGTTTGAAGACATGACCAAGACGCCGGGCGTGCTGCAGCGCGTGTGCCAGGTTGCCTTTTTGCCGGCGCTCATCTGTGTCGTGTCGGTGCTCGTGCTCTTCATTCCCGTTATCGGCGGTATCGCGGCTGCCTTCGGCTTTTTGGCTGCCTGTGTGGCAAGCGCGTGCGGTTCTGGCTTTGGCATCGAATGGGGTCGCGACCTGTCGCTCAAGGTCGATGACGGCATGGATCGTCCGTTGATGCGTTCCACGTCGTTTGGCCTTGGCGTCTTTTCGGGCGTTATTTCGAGCGTGCTCAAGGTTATCGCGGCTATTCCCGTTATTGGTGTAGCGCTTTCGCTGGTGGAGAGCGTGGTAATTGGTGCCGCGGGTGCGTACTCTTATTTCGGCTCCTATGCGCTTGAGGCCGCTCTATTTGGCTCGCTGGGCCTGTTTGTTCTGGCTATGATTGCCACGGCGGTCCTGGGTGTCTTCTTTACTATGTTCGCCGACATCGCCGTGATGCACTTTGCGGTGACCGGTCGCGTCGAGAGCGCGTTTTCGCTCGATAAGGTCTGGGCGGCCTTTAAGAACAATAAGACCAAGCTGTTCTGCGCATCGTTCCTTCCCGAGTTTTTGACGGGTCTGGTCGCCAACGTTATCACATGGATCCTGACGCTCGTCTTTGGCACCATTGCCTCTGTCGGTATGTATAGCTACTACTACCGTCCTACGGCTATTGAGGCGCTTGTTACCGGCGGTGGCATTACGCTCGTATTGTTCTTGGTGCTGACGGCGTTTGTCACGGTATTCCTCACGGTCTTTGGCAACATGCTCAAGCATCGTGCCGTTGGCTATTGGGTTGCGCGTTATGCAAGCGAGTGGGCCGACGAGGACAAGGATGACGTCCTGACTTTTGTGTTGCCGTTTGAGAAGAAGTCCGCTCCTTCGGGTTACAGCGCTCCGGATGCTTCGCCGGCACCTGCGCCCGAGCCCGAGCCCGCGCCCGAGTCTGCGCCTGAGCCTGCACCCGAGCCGGCGCCTGTGCCTGAGCCGGCACCCGCACCTGCGCCTGCAACGTCGCCCGCGCCGACGTCTGCCCCGGCACCGGCCCCCGCGCCCGAGGCGACGCCTGCAGAACCCGATTGGAATGCCGTTGCCACGCCGGCGGATGAGCCGGGCGATAATCCTGCTGCCGAAAACAATCAAACCGAATAGTCGGTCGAGGCGCCCTGGGCAACTGAGCCCGGGGTGCCTTTTTCTACTGCGAAAGCAAGAAAATGCCTGGGAAAACGGTTGCAGCAAAATTTCTCGGAAATTGGTCAATGTTGCGCAACAACGTCGCGGCTATTGTTGAGAACATAGACGTGTAAGGTTTGAAGGCGTGCGACGCCTTAGGAAAAGGAGAAGCTTATGTTCTGTCCCACTTGTGGTTCTCCCATTTCGGATGATGCCAAATTCTGCCCTGTCTGCGGTTCTGCCATCGGTGCCGCTTCCGCTGCTCCTACTCCGCAGCCTGCTCCGCAGCCCGCACCTCAGCCCCAGCCTGCTCCGCAGCCCACGCAGATTCAGCCCACTCCGGTTCAGGCAGTTCAGCCCCAGCCTCAGCAGCAGTACACCGGGCAGCAGCAGTACGCCGGCCAGCAGCAGTATGCTCAGCAGCCTGCGCCTGCCCCGATGGGCTATGCTCCGATTAAGACCGACCGTGGCGTGATCGGTTGGCTCCTGCTTTCCATCGTGACCTGCGGCATCTATTCGTATTACTTCCTCTATTGCCTTGCCCGCGACATCAATGTCATGTGCCAGGATGACGGCGATTCCACGCCGGGTCTGGCAGCATTCATCTTGCTGTCGTTCGTGACCTGCGGCTTCTACGGACTCTACTGGTACTACAAGATTGGTAACCGCCTGCAGGCTAATGCCCCTCGCTATGGCCTGATGTTCCAGGAGAACGGCACCACCGTTCTTATGTGGCAGATTGTCGGCGCGCTGCTGTGCGGCCTTGGCCCCATCTTTGCCATGAACATCATCATCAAGAACACCAATGCCATGGCAACGGCTTACAACGCCCGTCTTGGCGCTCGTGCCTAACGACAAGAGCGGCGTGAACAGCTCTCAGGGACATAAGGGCGCGGCGGAGCTCATTCGCCGCGCCCTTTCTTGCATCGGCGCGCTCTTTGTCGCCTGGCTCGCACTTTACCTGCTCGATATCGGCTGCGTGTTTCGCCTGATGACGGGCATTCCCTGTCCGGGATGTGGCATGACGAGGGCCTGGCTGGCGGCGCTGCGCCTCGATTTTTCGGCGGCCTTTGCCTACCATCCGCTGTTTTGGGTGGTGCCGATTGCGTTTGCGCTCGCGTTCGTGCGCGAGGAGGTGGCATCGAGCAGGCTAAAGCGTGGCATCGACATTGCGGTTATTGTTCTGTGTGTGCTGGTCGTTGCCGTATGGATCGTGCGCCTTATCAACCCGGCAGACGCGGGCCTGCTCTTTGGTGGGCACGCTCCCGCCGGAGTTCCCACCGATATCATCCACCTCGAAACCCCACGCTGGCTCACCATCCTTCGCTCTTACCTGTCGTGACGGAGGACGCGCTAGAAAAGCGGTCGACACATAAGCGGGGGCGAACGTTGAGATAACGTTCGCCCCCGCTTTGCTCTAGCCAGGTTGTTATGGGTAGGCGTGACGGCTACTCGTCGCGCTTCTCCTCGTGGCGAGCGGCAGCCCGCGCATCGTGGATGCCCTTGATGGCAGCATGGCGGGCGGTGCGGGCGTCGTGCATGGCGTCGCGGGCCTCGGCGGCCGTTGCCTTGGCAGAGCGCAGCTTGGCGGCCAGGTCGGGATTGGTCTCGGCAACCGCGGCGATCGTGGGGCCGTCGAGCTCTTCTTGCGTGGGCTCGGCCAAAAAGTCGATGGCATACTGGGCGGCTACCATGGATCCCTTGGCGAGCACGCTCTCGTCGATCTTGTAGAAGCAGGAGTGCTGGGCATAGGTGGCGCCGATCTGAGGGTTGCGCGTGCCAACAAAGGCGAGCACGCCCGGCACACGGCGCAGGTACTCCGAGAAATCCTCGCCCGAAAGCGTGCCGCGGTAATGGCCCTCGCCTGCGGGGCCCAGGCACTTGAGCACAGCTTGGCGGCAGCGCTCGCTCGAGGCGGCATCGTTTTCGACCTTGTAGTTGGCGATGGTGTAGTCGGTGAGTTCGGCCTCGGCGCCTAGTGCTGCTGCGGTGTGCTCCACGATGCGGCGCATAAGCTCGGGCATTTCCTCATGCGTCTTGTCGCCATAGGTGCGCACTGTGCCGGCGAGGTATGCCGTGCCGGCGATAACGTTGCGCGCGGTGCCGCCGTGCAGTTCGCCGACGGTGATGACGGCGGGTTCGTAGGGGCTAATCTCGCGCGAGACGATGGTCTGCAGGGCGTTGACGATTTCGGCGGCAACCATAACGGCGTCGTGGCCGCGCTGGGGCATGGCGCCATGGCACGAGGTGCCGCGGACATCAATGCGGAACCAGTCGGTGTTTGCCATGCGCGGACCGGGCTCGCAGCTCACGGTGCCGGCATCGACCTCGCTCCAGATGTGCGCGGCATAGGCACCGTCGACGCCATCGAGTACGCCCGTGCCGATCATGAGCTTGGCGCCCTGGCCGTTTTCCTCGCTGGGCTGGAAAACGATGCGAATCTCGCCGTGGATGTCATCGGTCATGTGGCGCAGAATCTGCAACGTGCCGAGCATCATGGCGATATGGCAGTCGTGGCCGCAGGCGTGCATGCAGCCCTCGTTGACGCTGGCGAACTCCTCGCCGGTCTGCTCGGTGACGGGCAGGGCGTCGATGTCGGCGCGCAGCAGGATGCGGCGGCGTGGTGTGCCGTCCTCGCGATAGGCGTCGGGCGCGGTGCCGCGAAGGGTCGCCACAAGGCCCGTCTTAAGGGGACGCTCGTAGGGGATATTCATGGCGTCCAGCTGGTTGGCGATGTCGGAAGTCGTGCGCTCCTCGGCAAGGCTCAGCTCCGGGTGCTTATGGAAGTGCCGGCGCTGCTTGATGATGTAGGGTTCAAACTCGGCGGCGATATCATGGATGGCCGCGGTGACGTCGTCTGCCGCGCGAACCTCGGTTGCCGCCATAATCTGCTGTGCCTTGGTCTTCGTCATGGTCGATTTGCTCCTTGCTGGCTCGATCGCAAAATCGTACAGGCTCTCTCCAGTATGCCACCTGCCGCTAGGGCTGGTAAAGTTGCCGTTTGCCGCTTGGGGTTTTGTTGCAAGGGCGGGGGAGTACACTCGGGGGTGTTGAATTACCTGCCAGAGATGGGGATGCTCATGCAGCATATCGATCGGATTATCCGCTCCAAGAACGTCTTTACCGCGCAAGACGGCATCGATACCGCCCGCGAGCTGGCGATCGCCATCGCGGGTGATCGCATCGTCGCAGTCGGCGCGCCCGATGACGTGATTGACGCCGCACCTGCCGCCACGCCGGTGGTCGATTACGGCGAGCAGTTTGTCTGCCCCGGTTTCCACGATGCGCACCTGCATTTCTTCCATACTTCGGTTGGCTCCTCGCCGTACATGCTCATGGATATGGGCACGTCCGAGGCAGCATTGGTGCAGCATGCGCTCGAGTTTTCCCAAGGCTTGCCAGATGACGCCTGGGTCGTGACCCAGGGTTGGCGCGATTACCGCTGGGATCCGCCCGAGCACCCTACCAAGGCCTCCCTCGATGCGGCATTTCCCGATCGTCCCTGCGTTATGTACTCGGGCGACGGGCACACGCTGTGGCTCAACAGCCGCGCACTCGAGGCGCTCGGCGTTACGCGCGACAGCGAGCCTCCGGCGGGTGGCAGTTACGACAAAGACTCAAACGGTGAGCTTACGGGTATCGCTCACGAGGCTGCGGCCATGCAGCTGCTGCCGCGCTGCCTGGAGTGGCTGGGCGAGGACCGCATCGCGAGCGCATACGCCGACCAGATGAAGCGTATGGCCGAGCAAGGCATTACCTCAATCTGCGATATGTCGCTCATGCCCATGCCGGGCTGCGACTTTATTCGCGATGACGTCTACGACAAGCTTCAGGCGATTGGCAAGCTGGGCATTCGCGCCCACCTGTTCCCCACGCTGTTGGATGACCAATCGCGCTTGGAAGAACTTCAGACCCGCTACGCGAACAATGCGCTGCTCTCGGCGCCAGGCTTTAAGCAGTTCTTCGACGGCGTGTCGAGCGAACACACGGCATATCTCACCGAGCCCTATACCAATCCGCGCTTCCCGGGCGACCAGGGCCGTCTGACAGTTCCTGCCGAGCGCATGCGTAAGCTGGTTCTGGCGGCTGCGGAGCGCGGCCACACTGTGCGTATCCACGTCATCGGCGACGGTGCGATTCATGCCGCGCTGGATATCTTCGAGGAGGCCGCCGACCTGTACGGCCTGCCCCAGCACGGCCATAACACACTCGAGCATCTGGAGAACCTCCTGCCCGAGGACATCGACCGCCTGCGCAAGCTCAACGTGATTGCCTCGAGTCAGCCCTGTCACATTACGCTCGACCCGGGCGGCCCCGAGCGCGATTTGGGCATGGAGCGCAGCCGCATCATGTGGCCGTTTGCAACCTATAAGCAGCGCGGCATTCGCCAAGCCTTCGGTACTGACAGCCCTATCACGCCCGTTACCAGCATGAACGTGCTCTACACGGCTATCACGCGCCAAGACCCCAAAAGCCACTGGCCCGAGGGCGGCTGGCTGCCGAGCGAGCGCATCGATGCAGCAACAGCCCTGCGCAACTACACCCTGGGCAGCGCCTATGCAGCGGGCGACGAGCAAAACCTCGGCAGCCTAGAACCCGGCAAATACGCCGACCTGGTAGTCCTGGACCAAAACCTGCTCACCATCGACCCCCAAGAACTCCAAGCCACCAAAGTCCAAGCCACCTACCTGGCAGGCAACTTAATCTACGAGCGCTAGCCCCATACCCCACCCACAAGGGGCGCGTTTCAGCAACGTGCCCCTTTCTTGTTCGCACCATCCGCATCGCCATTTTGCTGTACTGACTTTTCTGAATGCCGGGCCCGAATTAGTTAACCTGCCTCCCGGGGCGGACCGGAGGGCATGAAGTTTGTCGCGAGTTCCGCACGCAAAGGAAAGCACTTAATGTGCTTTCCGTCTTGCGCAGGACTGTAGAGCAGCAAACTTCATGCTTTCCGGTCCGCCTTGGGGCCGAGCATAAGTTATCCCCCGGCATTCAGAAAATCTAAGTGCCAAAAAATAAGATTTTTTGACTCCGTGTTGTATAACCCGCCATTCGTGGGTACCATTCAACGCGTACGCAAACAAAAAGGGTTAACCCGCGCGGCATGACCGCGCGGCCCACAAAGGAGGAAACAAGCATGTCGTCTTTGAAGCCGCTTGCAGATCGCGTCCTGGTCAAGCCCGACGAGGCCGAGCAGAAGACCGCTTCTGGTCTGTATATCGCCAGCAACGCTCAGGAGAAGCCGCAGCGCGGCACCATCGTTGCCGTTGGCGCCGGTAAGGTCAACGACAAGGGTGAGCGCATCCCTATGGACGTTCAGGTCGGCGACGTTGTCATCTACGGTAAGTTCGGCGGCAACGAGGTCAAGGTCGACGGCGAGAAGTATCTGCTGATGCGCGCCGACGACATCTACGCCGTCGTCGAGGCCTAGTCTCGTCAGAATCTCTGATTCGTCTTTGAACGCGCCCGCCGCATAGGACTCGGAAGCGGCGACGCGAGTCACATTTCTTTTGGAGGATTACCTACCATGGCAAAGAACATTACGTTCAACACCGATGCCCGCGCCAAGCTCGCCAAGGGCGTCAACACTCTGGCCGACGCCGTTACCGTCACCATGGGCCCCAAGGGCCGTTACGTCGCTCTGCAGCGCACGTTCGGTGCCCCGACCATCACCAACGACGGCGTTTCCGTCGCTAAGGAGATTGAGCTCGAGGACAACATCGAGAACATGGGCGCTCAGCTGGTGAAGGAGGTCGCCACCAAGACCAACGACACCGTGGGTGACGGCACCACCACCGCAACCCTGCTCGCTCAGGCTATCGTCAACGACGGTCTGCGCAACGTCGCCGCCGGCGCCAACCCGCTGGCTATCCGTCGCGGCATCGACAAGGCCGTCAACGCCGCCGTCGCCGAGATGAAGAAGCAGGCCAAGCCGGTCGAGACCAAGGAGCAGATCGCTTCTGTCGGCACCATCTCCGCTGGTGACCCCGAGGTCGGCGAGAAGATCGCCGAGGCCATGGAGGTCGTGGGCAAGGACGGCGTCATCACCGTCGAGGATTCCCAGACGTTCGACATCACCATCGACACTGTCGAGGGCATGCAGTTCGACAAGGGCTATGTTTCCGCTTACTTCGTCACGGACAACGACCGCATGGAGGCCGTGATGAAGGATCCGTACATCCTCATCACCGACCAGAAGATCTCCAGCGTTCAGGACATCATGCCTGTTCTCGAGGCTGTCCAGCGCGCCGGCCGTGGCCTGCTCATCATCGCTGAGGACATCGACGGCGAGGCTCTGCCGACCCTGGTCCTCAACAAGATCCGTGGCGCTCTCAACGTCTGCGCCGTCAAGGCCCCGGGCTACGGCGATCGCCGCAAGCGCATCCTCGAGGACATCGCCGTCCTCACCGGTGGTCAGGCTGCTCTGGACGAGCTGGGCGTGAAGGTCGCTGACATCACCGCCGATATGCTCGGCACCGCTAAGTCCGTCACCATTTCCAAGGACAACACCGTTGTCGTCGGCGGCGCTGGCTCCAAGGAGGCCATTGACGCCCGTATCGCTCAGATTAAGGGCGAGATGGAGAACACCACCTCTGACTTCGACCGTGAGAAGCTCCAGGAGCGCCTGGCCAAGCTCTCCGGTGGCGTTGCCGTCATCAAGGTCGGCGCTGCTACCGAGTCCGAGCTCAAGGAGATCAAGCACCGCGTTGAGGATGCCCTGCAGGCTACCCGCGCTGCTGTCGAGGAGGGCATCGTCGCCGGCGGTGGCGTCGCCTTCATGGACGCTGCTCCTGCGCTCGATGCTGTCGAGATCGACGACCCCGAGGAGAAGATCGGCGTCGACATCGTCAAGAAGGCTCTGACCGCTCCGGTCGCCACCATCGCCAAGAACGCTGGCTTTGAGGGCGCTGTCGTGGTCGACAAGGTTGCCGAGCTGCCTGCTGGCCAGGGTCTCAACTCTGCCAACGGCGAGTGGGGCGACATGATCGAGATGGGCGTCCTCGACCCCGTCAAGGTCAGCCGCGTCACCCTGCAGAACGCTGCTTCTGTCGCCAGCCTGATCCTCATCACCGAGGCTACCGTCTCCGATGTCCCCAAAAACACTCAGCTTGAGGACGCTATCGCTGCTGCCACCGCTGGCCAGCAGGGCGGCGGTATGTACTAAGGCCGACAAGGTCTAGAACTCCCACCGGGGATCCGGGGGCGTGACGGGGGTTTCTCTCCGGAACGTCCTCGGACATGCAAAGAGGCTCCGCATCGCGCTTCGCGCTGCGGAGCCTCTTTGCGTCCTGACGCTCCTATTTGGCAAGGTGTTTTTTAGAATCCATTT
>NZ_QSGH01000017.1:13487-45064 GCF_003468085.1 Collinsella sp. AM41-2BH | reverse complement strand
TCGGCGCGCAGTGCGCCGACCGCCGATGTAAGGGGTCTGATGATTTTTACCAGCTAGGGCCTCTTACTCGTCTAGGAGATCCTCTGGCATGTCGTTGCCGTCGCCTAGGTCGACTGGGGCCTCTTCGACGTCGGTTGCGGCCTCGGCGCCTTCGCCTTCGGGCTTCTCCTTGGCGGCTGTCATGCGGGCTACGGCGCAGATGCGGTCGTTGTCGTCGACGGTCATCATCTTGACGCCCTGGGTAGCGCGGCCAGTCTGGCTAATCTCATCGGTCTTGACGCGAATGACCGTCGCGCCCTCCGTCACGATGAACAACTCGTGCTGCGGGCCCACCGTCTTCATGGCCGCGAGGTTGCCCTTACGCTCGGTCATTTGGATGGTGTAGACGCCCTGGCCGCCGCGATTCTGCTCCGGGTAGTCCGCGACCGGCGTGCGCTTGCCGTAGCCGCGCTCGGTGATGACGAATAGATCGCCGTTGCCGTTAGTGACTTCCATGCCCAGAACGCTCACGCCGTCCTTCATACCGATACCGCGAACGCCGCTAGTATCGCGGCCGGTGGCGCGCACCTGCTCCTCGGAGAACATGATCGCCTTGCCCGCGGTGGTGGCCAGGATAATCTTGTCGCCCTCGCGCACGCGGCGCACGTTCAGCAGCGCGTCGTCGTCACGCAGGTTGATAGCGATCAGGCCGTCGCGGCGGCTGCGGTCATATGCGCTCATTACGGTCTTCTTGACCATGCCGCTCTTGGTGGCAAACATCAGGTACTCGTCGGCAGGGAACTCGCGGCAGCTGATGACGCTCGCGATCTTCTCGCCCTCCTCGAAGGGCAGCAGGTTGACGATTGCGGTACCGCGCGCCTGGCGCGTACCCACCGGCAGCTCGTGCACCTTCAGGCGATAGACCTTACCCTTGCTCGAGAAGAACAGCACGTACTCGTGCGTGGACGCGATGAACATCTCGTCGATGACGTCGTCCTCTTTGAGGTTGACGCCCGACACGCCCTTGCCGCCGCGCTTCTGGGCGCGGTAGGCGGCCACCGGGATGCGCTTGACATAGCCGGTGTGGGTGATGGTCACGACCATGTCCTCATCGGCAATGAGGTCCTCGACGTCCAGGTCCTTCTCGACATGGCTGATCTCGGTGCGGCGCTTATCGCCGAACTTCTTGGAGATCTCGCGCATCTCTTCCTTAATGACGCCCAGGATCTTCTCCTCGTGCGCCAGCAGGTCCTCGTAGTAGGCGATGGCGCGGCGCAAGCCGTCCAGCTCTTCCTGAATCTTGTCGCGCTCCAGGCCGGTCAGGCGGCGCAGCTTCATCTCGAGGATGGCCGTGGTCTGCTCGGGCGTAAAGCCAAAGCGCTCGATCAGGCGGCTGCTGGCCTCGGAATCAGTCTGCGAGGAGCGGATGATGCTGATGACCTCGTCGATATGGTCAAGGGCCATCAGGTAGCCCTCAAGGATATGCGCGCGGGCCTGGGCCTTCTTAAGGTCGAAGCGGGTGCGGCGGGTGACGACGTCGACCTGGTGGTCGATGTAGTGCTGCAGCATCTCGCGCAGGCTCAGGCATTTGGGAACGCCGTTGACAAGCGCCAGGTTGTTGGCGCCAAAGGTCGTCTGCAGCGAGGTGTACTTGTACAGGTTGTTGAGCACGACCTGCGGGATGACGCCCTTCTTGAGTTCGATGACCAGACGGATACCCTTCTGGTTGGACTCATCGCGCATGTCCGAGATGCCCTCGATGCGCTTGTCGTTGACGAGCTGGGCGATCTTCTCCTGCAGGGTGCCCTTGTTGACCATGTAGGGAATCTCGGTAAAGACCAGGCGGTTGCGGCCGGTCTTGGTGGATTCCACGTGGGCCTTGGCGCGCACGGTAATGGAGCCGCGGCCGGTCTCGTAGCTCTGATTAATGCCGGCGCTGCCCATGATGATGGCGCCGGTGGGGAAGTCCGGACCGGGCATGATCTGCATGAGCTCGTCGACAGTGGCGTCGGGATTATCGATCAGGTAGCAGGTTGCCTCGATCGCCTCGGTGAGGTTATGCGGGGCGATATTGGTGGCCATGCCGACGGCGATGCCCTGGCTGCCGTTGACCAGCAGGTTGGGGAAGCGCGCAGGCAGCGCCTGAGGCTCGGCGAGCGATTCGTCGTAGTTGGGCTGCCAGTCGACGGTATCCTTCTGCAGGTCACGCAGCAGCTCCATGGCGGGCTTTGCCAGGCGGCTCTCGGTGTAACGCATGGCAGCGGCGCCGTCGCCGTCGATGTTGCCGAAGTTGCCGTGGCCGTCGATGAGCGGCGTGCGCATGGAGAACCACTGCGCCAGGCGAACCATTGCCTCGTAGACCGCGAAGTCACCATGCGGATGGTACTTGCCGATAACTTCGCCGACCGTCCAGGCCGACTTCTTGTGCGGACGGTTGGGGTAGATGCCGCTCTCGTTCATCGCGTACAGAATGCGGCGGTGAACCGGCTTTAGGCCGTCGCGCACGTCCGGCAGGGCGCGCGCCGTGATGACCGACATCGAATACTCGATGAACGACTGTTTCATCTCACGGCCGAACTCCGAAATCTGGAGCTGGCCGCCATTGATATCCTCGCCGGCCGAGGCGCCACGGTCGACTTCGCCAAAGCTCTCCTCGAGCTCGCCGTCGTCGTCTTCTTCCTCATCATCATCGGCATCGGGGTTATAAGCGTCCGGATCGCCGTCCTCGCCCTGCTCAGCACGGGCAAGCAGGCGCTTCAGATCGTCGGGCATGCCGGCATCGCCGGCCTCGCCCATACCCTCGTTATTGTTGATATCGTCTGCCACGTTACCTCCTCATGGTTTGCGTGGTCCATTAATCATCCTGCCACGGAGACGGCTTTTCCAGGTGCCGCAGATTCGCTCGAAAGAGGAGGGAAGCGTACTTGGGTACGCGACCGACGATTGAGGGCGAAGGTGCGGTGGCTGGGAAAGCCGAACAGGTTAGGCGTCTAAGAAGCGCGCGTCGTGCGCGTGTTTTTCGATGTACTCGCGGCGATAGCCGACCTCGGAACCCATCAGCTCGCGCACGGCGCGGTCTGCCACCACGGCATCCTCGATCGACACGCGCTGCAGGATGCGGGTCTTGGGATCCATCGTCGTCGAGGCGAGCTGCTTGGGGTCCATCTCGCCCAGGCCCTTGTAGCGCTGGACGGTATAGCCCTTCCGCTTCTTGGTGATCTTGCCGTCCTTGGCCTTGCCGTCCTCGTCGTTGTCGTCGGGGTTCAGGCCCAGACTCTGGATGGTGTCGCGCAGGATCTCGTCTTCGGGCTGGCGGCCGTTGGGATACACGTAGTGGATCTTGTTGCGCACCTTAATGCCAAAGATGGGCGGGCAGGCAACATAGACGTAGCCGGCATCGATCAGCGGACGCATGTACTTGTAGAAGAACGTCAGCAGCAGGATGCGGATATGCGCACCGTCGACGTCTGCATCGGTCATGATGATGATCTTGTGGTAGCGCGCCTTGGTGATATCGAAGTCGCCGCCGTCGCCGGCACTCGTCGTGACGCCGCAGCCGATCGCGGTAATCAGCGACTGGATGGTGTCACTCGAGAACGCGCGATGGTCACCAACGCGTTCGACGTTCAGAATCTTGCCGCGCAGGGGCAGAATCGCCTGGATGTCTCGGCGACGGCCGTCCTTGGCCGAACCGCCTGCCGAGTCGCCCTCTACGATGAAGAGCTCGGTCAGCTCGGCATCGCGCACCGAGCAGTCAGCGAGCTTACCGGGCAGGGACGCCGTCTCGAGCAGGCTCTTGCGGCGGGTCGCCTCGCGCGCCTTGCGGGCGGCGTTGCGCGCCTTGCAGGCCTGTTGCGCCTTCTTGACGATCTCGCGGGCGGGCTTGGGATGCTCCTCCAAGTAATCGGCGAGGCCGTCGGTCACGATCTTGAGCGTGAGCGCGCGCATATAGGAGCTACCGAGCTTGGCCTTGGTCTGCCCCTCAAACTGCGGATCGGGCAGCTTGACCGAGATAACGGCCGAAAGGCCCTCGCGCACATCGTCGCCGGTCAGGTTGGCGTCTTTTTCCTTGAGCAGGTTCTGTTTGCGCGCGTAGTCGTTGATCACGCGGGTGAGCGCGGTGCGGAAGCCCTCAAGGTGCATGCCGCCCTCGGGAGTGTAGATGTCGTTGGCAAACGACATGACGTTCTCGCCGTAGCCGCTATTCCACTGCAGGGAAACCTCGACCTCGCCCATCTTGGCCACGGGAGCGTCCGGGTCCGATTTGCCCTCGATGTAGATGGGCTCCTTAAAGGCCTCGGGGACGTCCTTGCCCTCGTTGAGGAACTTGACGAAGTCGATGATGCCGCCCTCGTAGCAAAACTCCTCCACGTGGGGAGTCGCCTCGCGCTCGTCGGTCAGCACGATCTTGAGGTTCTTATTGAGGAACGCCGTCTCCTGCAGACGGTTGTGCAGCGTATCGAAATCGTAGATGCAGGTCTCGAAGATCTCGTCGTCGGGCCAGAAGGTGACGGTGGTACCCGTCGAATCCGAGGTGCCCACGACCTCCATCTTCTTGACGGTCTTGCCGCGCGAGAACTCCATCTCGTAGGTGTTGCCATCGCGACGAACCTGAACGACCACGCGCTTGGACAGTGCGTTGACGACGGAGATGCCTACGCCGTGCAGGCCGCCCGAGACCTTATAGGCCGAGTTATCGAACTTACCGCCGGCGTGCAAGATCGTCATAACGACCTCGAGCGTCGGGATCTTTTTAACAGGGTGCTCGTCGACGGGGATGCCGCGCCCGTTGTCGACGACCGTGATGGAGTTGTCGGCGTGGACCGTCACCTGGATCTCGGTGCAGAAACCGGCCATGGCCTCGTCGACGGAGTTGTCAACGATCTCCCACACCAGGTGATGCAGACCGCTGGCGCTCGTCGAGCCGATATACATGCCCGGGCGCTTACGAACGGCCTCGAGACCTTCGAGAATCTTAATCTCGCCGCCATCGTAATCGTTTTCGTTTGCCACACGTCCTCCTTCAGTCAAGAAAATGTGTACAGCCTTACTAGTTTATCGTAAAAAAATACCCTCGGGACCGAGGGTATTTGGCTCTACAAGGCCACCAGATGCGATTTAAGGCTCTTTTTTGCTTTGCACGCCCTTGGCCCACTCGGCACTGGCTCTCATGGCATTCTCGAGGGCCTCGCGCAGTTTTTGGTCTTCGATGGGCGCCACCTGGCGCTCGATCTCGGTGCACTCGGCCTCACTTAGGTCGGCGTGCGGGGCCGGCGGGCGCTCGGTCGTCGCCGGGCGCAGGCGCTCCTTGGCGGCGGGCGGCGTGTGACCGGGCGCGGTGGTTTTGAACACCAGGCCGTCCACATGCGCACCGGCGCGCTCCATGCGCGCGCGGATGATCTCGCGCAACAGCGTCATTTCCTGCGTCCACGAGGGCGAGTCGAGATACACCAGCAGCTCATTGGACTCGGGCAGGTAGCGCAGTCCCGTCACATGCCGCCCCTCGCGCGTGCCCGAGCACACCGCGTTCCATGCGCGATAGACCGTGCGCGACTCCTCGGCGGCCTCCATCTGCGCACGGCGCTTAGGCGTTGCAGCCGCCAGGATGCGCTGGCGCTCTGCGTTCAAAAACCCGCTGAAGGCGACTGTCTCGCTCTCGCGCTCGTAATTAGCACGTCTCACCCATGCTCACCACCTTGGCTCGATCAAGCAGGTCATCGGTAAAGTACCCCAGGTTGGTCGTGGTTATGACCGTCTGGATATCATCGCCGATCAGCCGCAGGAAAGCGCCGCGACGCTCGCCGTCGAGCTCGCTCATCACGTCGTCCAAAAGCAGCAGTGGGGCGGTGCCCAGGACATCGCGAGCCACGGCAACCTCGGCCACCTTCCAGGACAGCACCAGCGTGCGCTGCTGTCCTTGGCTGGCAAATGAACGGGCGGAGCGACCCGCCACGGTAAACTCAATCTCGTCGCGATGCGGTCCCACCAACGTCACGCCGCGGCGAATTTCCTCGTCGGCATGCTCGTCAAGGGCGGCCAGCATGCGCTCGTACGCCCAACCCTTCAGCTCTTCGCGATCCTCGACCTGGGGCAAAGCCCCCAGCGTGGACGCATAGGTCACGTTGGCGGCCTCACCTGACGCTACTTGCCCGTAGGCAGTGTGCACATGGCCCGCCAGCCGGTCGAGCAGGGCCAACCGGTGCACGAGCAGGGCCGAGCCCGCGCGGGCAATCGAATCGTTCCACGCGCCGAGCATCTCGCGGCAGCACCAGGTCTCCTTGAGCAAGGCGTTACGCTGGGTCACGCAGCGCCCATAGGTGCTCGCAAGATCGGCATAGCGTGCGCTCAGTTGCATGCCAAAGTCATCGAGGGCGGCGCGGCGCACACTGGCGCCACGCTTAACCATGTCCAGATGGTCGGGGCAAAACAGCACGCTCGGAAGAACCCCGCGCACACCGGCGGCAGAGCATCTCTTGCCGTTGCGGCTAAACGAGCGCTTACCGTCCTCCGCGCTCAATCCCATATCAAGCACGCGGCCGTCGCCCTCGAGCCTCAGCTCGATCTTGCACGAGCCCACGCCGTCATGGACGAGCTCGGCTGCGGTCGGATGCCTAAACGAGGCGCCGCTCGTCAGCAGCTGCAGCGCCTCTATGAGATTGGTCTTTCCCGCCGCGTTGGGTCCCGCAAGTATCGTCACGCCCTCGTCCAGGGCAAGGTGATAGCTATCGAAGCTGCGGTAGTGCGCGACGGAAAGATCGCGGGCGAACATGGTCATGGCGCAGCGCTAGATGCGGACCGGCATGACCAGGTACAGGTAGTTGATCTTGTCGTAGGACTTGAAGATGCCCGCCTGCGAGTAGCTCTTGAGCTCCAGCGTGATCTCCTTCTCCTTGGACAGGGCATTGAGGCAGCCGAAGATGTAGTGGTAGTTGAAGGCGATGGTACCCGACTCGCCCTCGGCCTCGACATCGATCGTCTCCTGCGCAAGGTCCTGGTCGTTGGAAATGGAGGACAGGCCCATCTGCCCGTTCTCGACATCGATCTCGAACTTGACGGCGGGGTTGGCGCTCGCGATAACGGCCACGCGCTTGAGGGCGGCGTTAAAGGCGGCGACGTCGATCTTGACGCTCGTCACGCACGAATCGGGGATGAGCTGCTTGTAGTTGGGGTACACGCCCTCGATGCGACGCGACACGTAGGTGGTGTTGCCGGCCTCGAAGACGACCTGGGTGTCGGTAGCCCCGATCATGATGGTCGCTTGGCTGGCCATGATGTTCAGCGCGTCGTTAAAGGCGTCAGCCGGAACGTTGAGCTCAAAGGAGCCCTCGAGGGTCGAGGTCTCGACCTGCGTATCGCACACGGCCAAGCGGAAGGAATCGGTCGCTACCAGGCGTACGGTGTTGTTCTCGACCTTCATGTGCACGCCGCCCAGGATGGGGCGAGCCTTGTCGGTCGAGGTGACGCGCCACACGCGGCCGACCATTTCGGACAAGACATCGGTCGGCAGCTCCACGGCACTCTCGATGGCATAGGCCGGAAACTCGGGGAAGTCATTGGCATCGAGCGTGTTCAGGCGGAAAGAGCTCTTCTCGCAACCAATCAGCACCTGGCGCTCGGACAGCTCAAAGGTAACCGGGGCATCGGGGAGGGTCTTGGTGATATTGGAGAGCATCTTACAGGGAATAACCATCTCGCCCTCTTCTTCGACATGCGCCGCGATGCGATGACGGATCGAGATGGTGTAGTTAGAGGTCTGGAATTCCAAGATGCCGTCTTGGGCCTTAACGAGCACGCCCGACAGG
The DNA here is from genome assembly GCF_003468085.1 of Collinsella sp. AM41-2BH. Lineage (NCBI taxonomy): Bacteria > Bacillati > Actinomycetota > Coriobacteriia > Coriobacteriales > Coriobacteriaceae > Collinsella > Collinsella sp. AM41-2BH. Next base: position 37,283 of record NZ_QSGH01000017.1, on the reverse strand, counting down.
ATGGGGAGGGTGGATGCCGAAGCGACACCCTTCATAACGACGCCGATGGCTTGTGTAAGCGAGCTCTGGCTGACGGTGAACTTCATCTTTTAATACCTTTCTATAGATATAAATATCTTAATAATAGTAATAGCACTGATGAAACTGTTGATTACTCCCAAAGACGCAGGTCAGACCCAGAAAGAGAATCGACAGCAACCTGTGTGCAACAGGGGTGGTTTTCCACGTTCAAAACCTGCGCAAAACTTTTCATCACCGCGGGTTGGGTTTTAGACACCTTATGCCCGTGGTTTCGACAAGTTTTCAACAGGTGTCTCTATTTCCCTACGAGCGCAGTGTAATTTTATCGCGCAGCGACTTGAGGTCTTCGGTGACGGTGCGGTCTTCCTGGATCATCTTCTGGACCTTTTTGTAGCTCGTGCTGACGGTCGAGTGGTTGCGGTTGCCAAATTCGGCGCCCACCGCCGTGGTCGTCATCTCGCACATCTCGATGGCCAGATAGATGGCAATATGGCGTGCTTTGGCGATATTGGCGTTGCGACGCGGGCCGATGAGCTCCTCGTGCGTCACGCCGTACTGCTCTTCGATGACGGACTGAACCGTCTGGACGTTGATCTTTTTGGCCGATGTGTCGAAGTACTGGCTGGCGATGGCGTCGATATCGTCAAAGGTGAGCTCCCCGCCCTCGCGCTCGCGGTCGCCCGCCTCGCCGGCGCAGCGCTCGCAAAAGCTCTCGAGTTCGCGGATGTTGGTGCCCGAGACCTCGGCCATGTGTTTAAAGTGGTCGTCGGTCAGGTGCCCGCTGTCGCCCCCATAGGCCGCCAGCAGCGAGTCGTCGCCTGCCTCGGGAGCGGCGACGATGGTGTTCTCGTAATAGCGCTGCAAGATCTTGTATTTCATCTCGTAGCTGGGCTCTGCGACCAGGCAGAGCATGCCGGCGTTGAAGCGGCTGGTCAGACGCTCGTCCATGCTCAGGTCCTTGGGGGCGCGGTCTGCCGCGATGACGACCTTCTTGTTGTTGCGGATGAACTCGTCCATGAGCTGGAAAAAGTAGTCCACGCTCGCGCGCTTGCCGATGATGTTTTGGATGTCATCGATGATGAGCACGTCCACGCCGTGGTATGCCTGCATGATAGGGGCGTTGCTCTTCTTTTGGCGGTCGAACTCGGTCATCAGGTCGTCCAGATATGCCTGGGAGTTGGCATACTTGACCTTGATCTCGGGCGACTTCTCGGCGAGCTCGTTTTTGATGGCAAGCAGCAGGTGCGTCTTGCCCAGGCCCGATTTGCCGTAGATGAACAGTGATGTGCACGTGCCACGCTCGTCCGCGAGGGCGGCAAACTTGAGTGCCGAGCGATAGGCATGGCTGTTCTCGGGGCCGTAGACAAAGTTCTCAAAGGTAAATTTTGAGTTCGCGGCGAGCGGGGCTCCATCCGCATTCTGCTCGGCCGGTACGGTCGGTGCCGGCATGGGTGAAGCGGGGGTCGCAGCTTGCGTGGACTTAGTCGGCGCTCCGCCCTTCATCTGGTTCATCATGCGACGAAAATCATCGGCCGAGAGCGTGTTCTTGATTGCAATGCCCGAATCCGCGCCCGCCGCTGCGTCGTGAGCGATAGGCATGTGCGTGACGGGTGCGTTCGTTGACGTCGCCGCCGCGGTCGGCAACGGTGCCATGGTTTCACGGGAAACATCGCCGTGCTGGTGCTCGATTGTCGGCACGTCGCCTGCGGAGGCCGGCACCGCCGGGGAGGCAGCGGGAGCCGCGGCGGGCGCCGTCGCAGCAGCGGATTCCGCCACGGCTCCTTGCGGTGCCACGATGTCGAGCGCAATCGGTGCAAAGGCGATTTCTTCCAGATAGGCCTCAATAGTCGGCTGATGCTTTTTGAGCTGCGCGATGGCAAAGCGCGAGGGGGCCTCGATCGTGAGCGTATCTTCGGTCAGGCTTATGGCGCGCGATTGCCCCAGCATGTTGATGAGGCGTGCATCTTGGCCGTCGCGCTGGCAAAAGGCGATGGCATCCCCCAGGATGATGCTTGCTTCCTCGTCCACTGTCTCTCCCGTTCTTTAGCTCTGAGCTCGCACGCGAGCGGCGCCGAGTTCGGTCAGATGGTATTTCTGGCCATGCTTGATGACCAAGCCGGCCTGCGCCAAGTCATTGAGCGTGCGTGACCAAGTGGGTGCCGAGTTTCCAAACGCCCTCGCCAGATCGGTAGCACCGCACGCTTGATTTTGCGCCAGATAGCCCAGCGCGGCGTTGCCGCGATCGCTTACGAACACGTCCGGTTGTGGCTGCGCATACTGATTTGCTGCATTAGGATACATCATTTGAGCTGCTGGTTGTTGAGAACTCTGCATCGGCGGCATTTGCTGTTGAAAACTTTGAGGCCACTGTTGGTAAGGCTGCGGAGTCATCTGCTGGGCCCAGGGGTTGTACTGCTGCTGCGGCATCTGCTGGTACGGCTGCTGATATCCCTGCTGGTACTGCTGCGGGAACTGCTGGCTATACCCCAGTGGTGGCATCTGCTGATATGGATATCCCTGTTGGTACGGCTGATAGCCCATTTGCTGGCCACCCGGTGCCCCCGTCGCCTGCTGCATTGCGGCTGTGTCCTGAGCCGCCAGTGGCATGGCTTCTTGCATGCTTGGCGGCATCGACATCGATGCCGCCTGGGGCTCTTGTGTAGGAAGCATTCCGGGCTGCTGCATCTGCCCCACGGGGGGCTGCATCTGCTGCGTTGCCATGGGCTGCTGCGCAAAAGCTCTCGGCAGGGGATATGTGGGCTGCTCCGTCTCGGGCCGCACGGCAGCACCGCGTCCGCCGGCACGCTCGATTTCCTGCACGCGTTTAGGGTTCAGGCTTACCGTAACCACGGTTCCGTTGCCCATGTTGTCCTCGATGGATACGGCACCGCCGGCGTTTTCCAAATACTCCTGCACCATGGGAAACCCTGCTCCGGTTCCACGGATATAGCGCTTCATCTTGCTGTTTGCGCTGGTAACGCCAAAGTCGAAAGCGCGTTCCTTGTCGTCGATGCCGGGTCCTTGATCGGCAAAGCGGATGGTGTCTCCGCCGTCCAGAATCGAGATGATGGGCTCGGCAAAGTGTGCGTGGATAAAGTTTTCGACAATCTCGCGGATGACCATGAGCGAGATATGGCCACCTTGCTCTTTCATACACTGGTAGACGGTGTTGGTCGTCTCTTCCAAATACGTGCGGACATCTTGCGGCTCAATGACGATCACACGCGGTGTCGACAGCATGTCGTCATAGACGGCGATTCGTGCGGCGTACATGGCTTTTGGCGCCTGCGTGGTCGTCTGCTCGCCTTCCTCACGCTCTTCGCGCACGCCGGTGATGTGCTCGTTGTCGGGTGCCGGGTCTCCGGAATCGACCATGGTGTAAAAGTCGTCAGACATGCCGCTCGCAATCTTTCAAAAGGTTTTGAACAAATAGTAGCTCACTGTGCAATGTTTCTCATCTTTCGACAACTTTTCAAAACCTGTTGAAAACTTTGGAAAACGGGCGAAAAGTTCTCAACATTGCCAACATGACCTGTTGAAAACTGGATGAAATATCGTGAAAAGTTGCCATGTACCGCTAAATCGAGCTTGGCTTATGGGGGAACCGTGTGAACTGCGCAACCTTTTACCTTTGATTTCTTGACATTTGAACATTGATTTCCCTACAATCTTCAAGCTCACGTGTCTATATCTGCGTCCGCGCCCCCGCGGACACTCGAAATGCAGCAGGAGGAACTTAAGATGAAGCGTACGTATCAGCCTAATAAGCGTAAGCGTGCCAAGACCCATGGCTTCCGTGCCCGTATGGCCACTAAGGGTGGTCGTGCCGTGCTCGCCCGTCGTCGCGCCAAGGGCCGCAAGCGTCTCACTGTCTAGCAGCGATACACACATCTCGCATGAAGACTATTAAGTCTCGGCAAGATTTCGAGCATGTGTTCAGTCAGGGGCGTCGTTTCAATCACCCTCTGATTCGAATGACCATATGTGAATCGGTTGGCGAAGGCGACTCCGGAAGGGTCGCCTTCGTTGGTGCTAAACGGCTCGGTTGTGCTGTCGTGCGCAACCGTTCTAAGCGTGTGATGCGCGAGGCCGCCCGCAGCTGCGGATTTCCCGTTGCGGGTTATGACATCATCTTGTTCGCAACTCCCAAGACGAGGGATTCCTCGCCGCAGGAGATGGACAAGGCATTGCGTTCGCTTATGAAACGCGCCGGCGTTGCCGGGGAGGAGCGATGAGCAACCACGTTTTGCGACGTGTTGCCATCGCTCCTATTCGCATATATCAACAGGTTATTTCGCCCTTATTGCCTGACGCCTGCATTTATTACCCAACGTGCTCGCAATACGCCATCCAGGCGATTGAGAAGTACGGTGTTTTGAGAGGCTGCTGGCTTGCCGTGAGGCGCATCGCTCGCTGCAATCCCCTGCACGTCGGCGGTTATGACCCTGTGCCCTAGCGGGCACTCGCTATCGGAGGAAAACTTACATGTGGGATTGGATCGTTAACATCCTTTTCGAGCTGCTCAAGCTCATCCAGACCTTTGCGGTCGACTGGGGCCTGTCCATCATCATCCTGGTGGTCATCATCCGTCTGCTGCTGACGCCGCTTATGCTCAAGTCGACCAAGTCGACGGCTCGCATGCAGGTGCTGCAGCCCAAGATGCTCGAGATCCAGGAGCGCTATGCCGACGATCCCCAGCGTCAGGCCGAGGAGATGCAGAAGTTCTACAGCGAGAACAAGTTCAACCCCATGGCTGGTTGTCTGCCGCTTCTGATTCAGATGCCTATCCTGTTTGCCCTGTTTACGCTGCTTCGTAACCTGCCGCAGTACTTTAACGAGGGCACGTTCTCGTTCTTCAACATCCTGCCCGACCTGACCACCACGCCGAGCGCTTCCTTTGCCGATGGCTTTATGGTTGCACTGCCTGCGCTGGTCTGCCTGATCCTGTTTGCCGTCCTGACCCTGATTCCGCAGCTCTATATGTCGCGCAACCAGACCGGCCAGCAGGCCCAGAGCATGCGTATGATGGCCGTTGTCATGACGGTCATGATGCTTTGGATGGGCTGGAGCCTTCCCGTTGGTGTTCTGCTGTACTACGACGTCTCGTCTGCTTGGCAGGTTATCCAGCAGATTTTTGTGACGCAGAAGGTTATCGACAAGGCTAAGGCCGATGAGGAGGAGCGCCTCAAGAACGCTCCGCTGCAGGTCGAGGTTACCCGTCGCGAGAAGAAGCCGCGCCCGCACAAGAAGAAGTAGTCGGGATATCAATCTTATTTAGGTACCTAACTTTTGGAGTACGTTATGTCTGAAGAGATCATCGAGGATATGCTTGAGGAGGTTGCCCCGCAGGTCGCGGGCGATTATCCCGAGATTGCACAGCGCTACAAGGCTGGTGAAGAGCTGACCGATGAGGAGCTCGACACCATTGCCGATGTTGCGATTTCCATCCTGCGTTCCATCCTTTCGCACTTCGATGCCGCCAACTCTCCTATCGATGAGTATGAGGGCGACGAGGGTGAGCTGATTTTGGATGTAACGGCTCCCGACCTTGCTGTTCTCATTGGCCGTCATGGTCGCACCCTTGATGCCCTTCAGGTTATGTTCTCTTTGCTGGTGAGCCGCAAACTTGGCTTTAGGTATCCGGTTGTAGTGGACGTAGAGGGATACAAGAGTCGCCGTCAGGACAAGGTTGCTTCCATGGCTCAGTCTGCTGCCGAGCGTGCCATCCGCACTCATAAGAGTGTTTCGCTTCCGCCCATGAATGCCTACGAGCGTCGACTGGTTCACATTGCACTTCGTGGCAATGATGCCGTCGATACTCATTCTGAGGGTTCTGACCCTGATCGCCATGTGGTGATTGTTGCTCGATAATCTTCTCGAGCTTATGCTAAGGGGACGTGGTTTCCACGTCCCCTTTTTTTTGTCAAAAGTTCTCGATACACTGATTTTTGTCAGAAAGGAGCTTTCGTTGTTAGTACTTACTGATCAGCAGGCTGACGAGATGTTGAGTCGTCTAACTTCCTATTGCAAAGAGTATTCCTTGAGCGTATCTGATGTTGAGCTGAGGAAATGTATTCAGCATTTGGATTTGGTTCTGGAAACAAATAAGACAACTAATCTCACCCGTATTCTTAACGTAGAAGATGCTGCGGTACTTCATATCCTCGACTCACTTGTTTTGCTCCCCTATATCAATAAGGCTCCAGAGGGAGCTCTGCTCGATATGGGGACAGGTGCGGGCTTCCCTGGTATTCCGTTAACCATAGCCACGCATCGTAAAACTACTTATATTGACTCTGTTGGTAAGAAGGTTGATGCCGTCAATTCTTTTGTTCATACTCTTGGGTTGAAACATGCTCATGCGATTCATGATCGCCTTGAAGAATATGCTCGAAGCCATAAGAAGCAGTTTTCTGTCGTAACCGCCCGCGCACTTGCCCCTCTACCGATTCTTGTTGAGTATGCGGCTCCGTTCCTCAAGGATGGAGGTCTATTTGTTATCACCAAGGGCAATCCTTCCGATGAGGAGCTTGCTTCCGGTATGTCAGCAGCTAAGATTTGCGGCTTCACTTTGCTTCTGAATAACGCAATCGATTTGCCTGAGGGCTTGGGCCACAGGGAGTTTATTGTTTTTAAGAAGAGTCATCCAGCATCCGTTTCATTGCCTCGTGCAAATGGCATGGCTAAGAAGAATCCGCTTGCCTAGATGTTTCACGTGAAACATAATGGATACTAACAACTTGCAGTGTTTCACGTGAAACATGGCGGTTGATATCGAATCGGAATGTTTCACGTGAAACATCCTCCGTTTGACAGCTTTAATACACACCAGGAGGGACCGTGGGATTTCGCGACGTTAAGCGTTCTAAGAGCGCAAAAGACACGCGTATCATTGCAATCATCAATCAAAAAGGCGGCGTCGGTAAGTCAACGACGACTGTAAACCTTGCAGCAGCACTGGGTGAGCAGGGTCGTAAGACACTGATTGTCGACTTTGATCCGCAGGGAAACAGCACCAGTGGATTTGGAATTGAAAAAGAAGACCTTGATCACTGCATCTATGATGCATTGTTGAATGATGTGCCGGCAGAATCGCTTGTTCTTGATACAAATTGCAAAAAGGTATTCGTAATTCCAGCTACGATTCAGCTTGCAGGTGCCGAAATTGAGCTCGTAAGCGCAATTGCTCGTGAAACCCGCCTCAAAGATTTGCTTGAGCCGATTCAGGACGAGTTCGATTTTATTTTCATTGACTGTCCTCCTTCGCTCGGCCTGCTTACTATCAATGCCTTGACCGCAGCAGATAGCGTTTTGATTCCAATCCAGTGTGAGTATTACGCACTCGAGGGCGTTACGAAGCTGCTTGAGTCAATGAAGATGGTCAAATCACGTCTGAACAAGGGCTTAGACACCTATGGCGTGCTTATGACCATGTATGACTCACGTACTTCTTTGTCGAATCAGGTTGTTGAGGAAGTTCAATCGTACTTTGGCGATAAGGTGTTTAAGACGCTGATTCCCCGTACGGTTAAAATCTCTGAAGCTCCGTCTTTTGGAGAACCGGTAATTACCTATGCACCTCAAAATAAGGGTGCAAAAGCGTATATGAACCTTGCAAAAGAGGTGATCAAGCGTGCCTAGTGTAAAGAAACGTGGTGGATTGGGACGCGGACTCAATGCTTTGGTCTCAGAGGCTGAGTATGAGACCGGTGGTTCTGCTGCATCTGCTTCAAATGCCGCATCTGAAACAAAACTACCTATTGAGGATATCGTTCCCAACCCTAATCAACCGCGAATTCACTTTAATGAAACTGAACTTCGCGAGTTGAGCGAGTCAATCCAAGAACATGGCGTTTTGCAGCCGCTCTTGGTTCGCAAGCATGGAAACGGCTATGAGATCATCGCTGGTGAGCGTCGTTACCAGGCGTCAAAGCTTGCTGGTCTTGAGGAACTGCCTGTCATCATTAAAGATGTTAATGATGAAGAGATGCTGGCCCTTGCTCTTATCGAAAATCTTCAGCGTTCTGATCTGAATCCCGTCGAAGAGGCTAAGGGCTATCGCCAGCTCATCGATGCTAGCGGTATGACCCAGGAGGCGTTGTCGAAGGCCGTAAGCAAGTCACGCTCTGCAATTACAAACTCGCTGCGCCTTCTCGATCTCCCCGAAGTAGTTCAGCAGATGATTTTTGAGGGTAAACTTACTGCTGGTCACGCACGTGCGATTCTTGCAGTTCCCTATGAGGACGCGCGAATTCGACTTGCAGAGAAGGTTGTTGCAGAGGGCCTTTCCGTAAGAGCGACAGAAAATCTTGCTCCATTGTTTTCTGCCGGAGAAACGCCTAAGACGCCGAGGCCTGCAACGCCTCAGTCTTTTAAAAAGGCTGCGCGTGTACTTCGTCAGATATTTAATACCAACGTACGCGTGAAGAGCTCGCGTGGAAAGAATAAGATTGAGATTGAGTTTAAAGACGAGGAAGAGCTCTCTCGTATTCTTGGTGAAATGATTCAGTTTGATCAAGGAGGCCAAGATGGGGAATAAGATTTTAACTGCGATTGCATTGGTGACGACTGTCGCGGCTGGTGCCTTTGCTGGCTATAAGATCGCGACAGACGATGAACTTCGAGGTCGTTTGCTTCGTGGCGCGCAAGATATTGTCGATACTTCCAAGAAGAAAATGGATGTTATGACAGAAGATGTTGCCATGCGCACTGCTCAGGTAACGAAGAATCCCAAGATTAATCAAGGTTGGGTTAGCAACCAATGGGAAAATGTAGGCTATTAGGTACCTAACAATTACCCTGCATATTTTGAGGGGTCCTTGTCTGATTCACGAGACAAGGACCCCCTATTTTGGCAGTAAAAATGGGAAAGGTTGCAACTGATCCAAAATTGAGGTCGATAAATGAAACGACCCCGGTTGCATATTCTGCAACCGGGGTCGTTCGATGTTTCACATGAAACGTTTTGGGGTGCGACTCCCCTATGCGTTCTTCTGAACTTTGAAGCGCTGTTTCAGCTGTCCGCAAGCGGCGTCAATATCGTTACCACGGGAGTTACGAATCGTGGTCTCGATGCCACGGGACTCAAGACGACGCTGAAGATCCTCAACCTTATGAATCGGCGACGGCTTGAGCGGGCTGCCCTCGATGTCGTTAAGTTGAATCAGGTTAACGTGGCACAGCGTTCCCTCGCAGAAGTCGCAGAGTGCCTGCATCTCGGGATTCGTGTCGTTGACGCCTTCGATCATGGCATACTCATAGGTCGGGCGGCGGCCAGTCTTCTCGGTGTAGAGCTGAAGCGCTTCGTGAAGGCGAAGCAGCGTGTACTTCTTAACACCGGGCATGAGCTTATTGCGCGTCGACTGGATGGCGGAATGCAGGGAAACGGCAAGAGTGAACTGCTCGGGGATATCGGCAAATTTGCGAATACCGGGAATAACGCCGCTGGTAGAGACGGTGAGGTGACGAGCGCCGATACCGATGCCATCGGGGTCGTTGAGGATACGCAGTGCCTTGAGAACCTCGTCGTAGTTGGCAAACGGCTCGCCCTGGCCCATGAAGACAACACTTGTGGCACGCTCGCCAAAGTCGTTGGATACATGAAGCACCTGGTCGACGATCTCTTGAGCGGTCAGAGAGCGCTTGAGGCCGTTGAGACCGGTGGCGCAAAAGGCGCAGCCCATGCCGCAGCCTGCCTGGGTGGAAACGCAGACGGAAAGCTTGTTACGACGGGGCATGCCGACAGTCTCGACGGAAATGCCATCGTGGTACTCGAGCAGATACTTGCGCGAGCCATCTTTGGAAACCTGCTTGGTGAGTTCAGTCGGCGTATCAAAGGCAAAAGCCTCTTTAAGCTGCTCGCGGAAAGCCTTGGGAAGGTTGGTCATATCGTCAAACGAACAAACGTTCTTCTCAAAGACCCATTCGATGAGCTGCTTCGCGCGGAAGGCGGGCTGGCCAAGTTCGGCCACGAGCTCGCGAATATCGTTTTGGCTCAAGTCGCGAATGTCCTGAGATTTAGTCCTGGGATTCATGGAAGCCTTTCGATTTTGGGGAAACGTAGAGGGTATCGCTACAATATGGTATCAGCTGCAGAAATTATAGAGGAGGAGTCTGCCCATGCCGGGTAAAAGCCTAGAGAACATGCACGTAGCGGTCTTGGCGGGCGGTCATTCCGCTGAGCGCGAGATCTCGCTCAATTCGGGAAAGAACGTCGTGGCTGCCTTGAAGGAGGCCGGCTACACTTCGGTGGAGCTGATCGACACGGCTGCCGATGATTTTATGGTAACCATGGCGACCGGCGGTTTCGATGTGGCATTTATCGCCATGCACGGCGCCGGCGGTGAGGATGGCGCCATGCAGGGTGCCATGGAGACCCTGGGTATCCCCTACACGGCCTCGGGCGTACTTGCCAGCGCCTGCGGTGCCGACAAGGAGGTCTCTAAGCTCCTATACGCCAAGGCGGGCATTCCCATTGCCCCCGGCCTTGCGCTCGAGGTGGGCGATGAAGTCGATATCGATCATATCGTCGAGGTTTGTGGCGAGCGCTGCTTTGTGAAGCCGGCCGTCAACGGTTCCAGCTATGGCATTTCCCTGGTCCATGAGCCCTCCGAGCTGCCCGCGGCAATCGCCAAGGCGTTTGAGTACGGCGACAAAGTGCTGGTCGAGAAGTGCATCGAGGGTACCGAGGTCACCGTCGGCGTATACGGCGAAGATGACGTGCGCGCCCTGCCGATTGTCGAGATTCGTAAGCCCGAGGACTGCGAGTTCTACGATCTGGACGTGAAGTATGTCGACCCTACGGATATCCATCGCATTCCGGCGCAGATTTCACCCGAGAATTACGCTCGCGCTCAGGAACTTGCCTGTGCCGCTCACAAGGCCCTCGGTTGCCTGGGTATCTCGCGCAGCGACTTTATTGTGAGCGAGGACGGCCCCGTTATCCTCGAGACCAATACCATTCCCGGCATGACCGATACGTCGCTGTATCCGGATGAGATCCGCCACACCGACGACATGACGTTCCCGCAGGTCTGTGACAGCCTGATCCGTATGGGCCTTCGTCGAGCGGGCATTGCATGCTAATCGAGGACGCGGTTTCGTCAGGAACGCCGCAGTTTGTCATCGACTCCTATGCCACGCTTGCCGACCGCGCCAAAACGCAGTCCTTCGGCCTTATCGAGGAAGATGTGATTATCCTCGATACCGAGACCACGGGTCTTTCGGTGCAGGACAACGAGCTGATCGAGATCTCGGCGGCCCGTCTTTCGGGCCGCGAGGTCATCGACCGCTTCGATACCTTCGTGCATCCCAGGCAGCTGATTCCCGCCGAGATTACCGAGCTCACGAGCATTACAAATGCCGATGTTGCAGATGCCCCGTCGGCGGTTGAGGCCGTCGCCGCTCTCGCCGATTTTGTCGGTGGCTGCCCGGTGATCGCACACAACGCCACGTTCGACCGCTCGTTTATCGAGTCGGTCAAAGGCGGCGTCAACGTGAGCGATATTTGGATCGATTCGCTGGCGCTGTCGCGCATCGCGCTTCCGCGCCTGGCCTCGCACAAGCTGTCTTTTATGGCCGATCTGTTTGGCTGCGACTCGGTATCACACCGTGCCAATGCCGACGTCGACGCTCTGTGTGGCGTATGGCGCGTGTTGCTCGTGGCGCTCACCGACTTGCCCCAGGGCCTCATGGCGCGCCTAGCCGACATGCATCCGGACGTGCCTTGGTCCTATCGTCCTATCTTCTCATTCTTGGCAGGGCAGAACCCTGGTTCTATCTTCTCTCTCAGCGCCGCTCGTGCTGACGTTCTCAAGGCCGATCGCGCCGACGATCGGGTGGACGCCGATGAACTGCCGGTTCTCAAGATGCCGAGTCGTGAGGAGATTGAGGCAGACTATGCGCCAGGTGGCCTAGTCAATCGCATGTATCCCACCTACGAGCCGCGTGATGAGCAGATCGCGATGGCGCTCGAGGTCCGCGATGCGCTGGTCACGGGCACTCATCGAGTAATTGAGGCAGGCACAGGCGTCGGCAAATCGATGGCCTATCTGGTACCTTTTGCCGAGGCAGCACGCCGTAACAACATCACGGTTGGTATTGCGACCAAATCGAATAATCTTGCCGACCAGCTCATGTACCATGAGCTGCCAAAACTTGCCGAGCAGCTGGACGGCGGTCTGTCATTTTGCGCTCTCAAGGGGTATGACCACTATCCGTGCCTGCGCAAGCTTGAGCGCATGAGCCGCGGCCAGGTCGAGATTACCACCAAGCGCGATCCGGCGGACACGCTCACGGCGGTCGCGGTCATTATGGCGTACGTCTGCCAATCAGCCGATGGCGACCTCGACTCGCTCGGCATTCGGTGGCGCAGCGTCAACCGTCCCGACTTTACGACGGCCTCGCGCGAGTGCGCTCGTCGCCTCTGCCCGTTTTTCCCTGATAAATGTTTGGTCCACGGCGCTCGCCGTCGTGCGGCGCACGCCGATGTGGTGGTCACCAACCATTCCCTGCTGTTCCGCAACGTCGCGGCCGAGGGCAGGATTTTGCCTCCGATTCGTCATTGGGTAATCGACGAGGCCCATTCCATCGAGCGCGAGGCGCGCCGTCAGTGGGCGCGCGTGGTGTCGGCGGACGAATCACGCGTTCTGTTTGAGCGTCTGGGTGGCTCGAGCACCGGCGCGCTAAGCCAGGTTTCCCGTGATTTGGCAACCTCCGAGGGCTCTACGCTCTATCTGGGCCTTACTGCCAAGGCGACGTCGACGGTTGCGCGCGCGAGCATGGCAATCGCCGACGTGTTCGATGGCGTTCGCGAGCTCGGCCGCCGTGCGCGTGGGGGTTATGACAATGCCAATCTATGGATTGGCCCCGAGCTGCGCGAATCTGACGACTGGCATGATTTCTTACAGTCGGCCTACGCTGCCATCGGCACATTGGAACAAGCTGACAAGAGCGTCGACGCGCTGGTACAAGCCGTCGCCGCCGACAAGCCCGAGGTTGTTGTCGACCTGGGTGATATCTCGCGCCGCCTGCACGAGCTGGCCGAGAACCTCAAACTCATCATTGATGGCACCGATGAACACTACGTGTATTCGCTGCAGGTCAATCGCAGACTTCGTGCCGGCGGAGAGTCGATGACCGCAGAGCGCATCGACATTGGCGAGGCTTTGGCAACCGAGTGGCTACCCGAGGTTCACACGGCTATCTTTGCCTCGGCGACCATGACGGTGTCCAAAAGCTTTGAGCACTTTAACCATGCGGTCGGCCTTGATCGCATCGGTGCTTCAACGTCGTCATCGCTGCACTTGGATTCGAGCTACGACTTCGATTCGAACATGGCTGTAGTCGTTGCGGGCGATATCCCCGATCCGCGCGATCGTGAGAGCTATCTTACGGCGCTCGAGCGCGTACTGGTCGACGCCCATCTTGCCATGGGCGGATCGGTGCTCACGTTGTTCACCAATCGGCGCGACATGGAGGACCTATACGCCCGCGTTGAGCCCAAGATGGCCCGTGCGGGTCTGGAGCTCAACTGCCAGCAGCGCAACTCATCTCCTCGTCGCCTGCGCGACCGGTTTATCAACGAACCGACCTCGTCGCTTTTTGCGCTCAAGGCCTTCTGGGAGGGGTTTGATGCCAGCGGCGAGACGCTGCGCTGCGTCATCATTCCCAAGTTGCCGTTCTCGAGCCCCACGGACCCGCTCTCGTGCGAGCGCAACCTGCGCGAAGACCGCGCATGGGCGCGCTATTCGCTGCCCGAGGCGGTGCTCGAGGTTAAGCAGGCCGCGGGGCGTTTGATTCGCTCGTCGACCGATAGCGGTGTGCTGATCTTGGCGGATCCTCGCCTGGTGACGAAGGGCTACGGAAAGAAGTTCTTAACGTCGCTGCCCACGAGCTCCTACCAGCGCATCGAATCGGCACAGATCGGTCACTATCTGCAACTGTGGCGCGCACGCCACGAGCGGCGGCGCTAAAGCGGACAGACGAGAGTTTTTGCCATATCGCACAGACGCTTTGACAGGGTGGGGTCATCCAAGATGCGGATGGCTCCGCCCGCTGCGATTATCTGGCTCAGTAGCCAACGCTCGGAGCCGTAATGCACGGTTACCGTTGCCATGTCTGCCCCGCTGCGCTCGATGAGGGTGATGCCGGCCCAGTCCAGATGCTCCGCCATATCGAATGGCATCAAGAGCTTTGCGCTACGCTGCGTCCGGGCAAGGGAATCGTGGAGGGATGCGACGTCCGGTGCGTGAGGCACGACGGAGTCTTCCGTCAAGGTGAGTCCCTCGATTTTATCCATGCGATAGGTGCGCTGCTCATCGACTGCGATGTCCCAGGCAATCAGGTATGTTTGGTCGCCGTTTGCCGTAATGCGCAAGGGGTCGACCAGACGCTCGCGTGACCGTGCATCGTCCATCGAGCGATACGAGATGAGGCAGCGAACGCCGTCCTGAATGGCGCAGCTCAGCTGCTGCCAGTGCGACCCGTGGTTGACGGTGTCAAAGACGCACTGGTTATAGCCGAGCTCTTCGGGTAGAAGAGCGTGTCGAATCCGAGCTGCCGTCTGCGGCTCGATCCCCAACGATTCAAGTTCGTGGTTGAGCACAGCGCCCTCGGCGGTACTCAAGCGCAGCGGTAGCACACGTCCGGCGTCACCGGTGAGGACCACACGCTCGCCGTGGCATTCGCAGATGATGCGCGCACCCGATTCTCGGTCCGCGAGCGTCGAGACGATCTCGAGAATCTCGTCGAGCGACACTCCCGTGATGTCAAAGCGACTGCAAATCTCAGTTCGTGTCATGCCGCTCTCGCCGGCGGCGTAGAGGGCCTCCATGATGTCGATGGCGCGCGAGAGCCTCTGCTCGCTGGTGAGTTTACGCACGGGCATGCTCGTGCACCGTCCTTTCAATGAGGTGGTTCCACGCCTGCTTAAGCGATTTGGGGGCCATGGGCCTCATGCCGTCCGTGGCGTGGGCCATGCAAAATGAGGCGGCGGCTTCAAGATCGCGCACGTCAACGGTCCAAGTCCATCCCGCATCGGTGTGTGCGAGCTCACCTCGCCCGCGCGTGAGGCCGTTGATCATATCGATCTGCGTCTGCGGGGCGAACGAGAACGTAGCCGCAACGGGCGGGCGGTCGGCAAAATCGAATTCAAAGAACAGGTAGTCGCTGAGGTTGAAGTCCGCAGGGATGGCGTAGGCCTTCGAAGGACGCCATGCGCGAACGATACGGTCGCAGCGGAATGTCCTGATGTCGTCGGTGACATTGTCGAGGCCGCAGAAGTACGCCACGCCCTCGCGTTCGAACATGCCGTAGACACAGACGGTACGTTCTTTCTGCTCGCCGCGTCCGTTCTGATATAAAAATCGCAGCGCGCATCGCTCGGCAAAGGCGCTCCATACCGCATCGACGGTGGGAGAGCGGCGGATCGGTACTTCGTCCACCGTCGTCCTGCCGGTGAGGTAGGCAATTTTGGAGCGAATATCGGCAAGCGGCGCGGCAAAGGTGGAAGAGCCGGCCGCTAGCGTCTGGTCGATGGCGTTGAGTAGGATATCGGCGTCGTCTGCGGTGATGAGGCCGCCTGCAGCAAACGTGTGCTCGCGGTCGATTGTCCACGAGCTTTCCTCGGTCTCCTGCGCACCGGCGGGGCGAACCTCCTTGATTAAGATGCCACGCTCGAGCAGTTTGTCACGATCGCGCCGAAACTTGCGCTTATCCGAGTCGATATTGCCCGAGCCATATCCCAGGTCAGAATCCAAGACGATCTGCTCGGTCGTCAGCGGTTCGGGGGAGCTGTTGAGCACAAAGAAAAGATTGAGGATGCGCTGAGCCGTTTTATCGAAACCGGGCTCCGAATTCCCCTTTTTAATTGTCGCGGTCGCGTCGCTTGCCGTCATAGAGTCCTCGCATGAGAAGGTGGTTTGCTGCCATGATTTTAGTCCGATATGGAGATTAGGCTATATCCTTGTCCGCTCGAGGCGTTAAGATGGCCCGAATTCGGTCGTTTGCGCTCGCTCGGGGTATACTTTCGACTATATACGGTTCTAATGTGCATGCATTGGGCCTATTTGTCGGATTATGGATGTGGAGCGCACATGGCGAACACCCAGAACTATATTAACCACCTGCTGCAGAACACCGGCATTACGCCGGCATGCAGCGAAGAAGAGCGCTTGGCTGCCGAGGATATCGCTCAGATCTTCCGCAACCACGGCTTTGACCCCGAGGTTCAGGAGTTCAATGCCCCGGCGCCCAGTAGATTGGCATTTGCCGTTACCGGTATTCTTGCGTTTGCCGGCGCCCTGCTGATGGGCATCGGCGGCGGTATCGGCTTGGTCGGCACCTTGCTGGCCATTGTCGGCGCCGTTCTTTACGTGCTCGAGCGCACGGGCCACCCCGTGGTTTCGCGCCTGGGCAAGACGGGCGTGAGCCAAAATGTCATCGCCTACCACAAGGCCTCGGGCCCGCTCGCGTCTCCGCGCAACCGCCCGGTGGTCGTTGTCGCACACTACGACTCTCCCCGTGCTGAGCTGCTCGCCCGCGAGCCCTATGCTTCGTATCGTGCGCTCATCGCCAAGCTGTTGCCCGTTGCCACGATTGCCCCTGCTGCCGTTGCCATCCTGCGTATCCTGCCGCTCCCCGGCGCGCTCAAGGTTCTGCTGTGGATTGTCGCGATCCTCGCTTCCCTCGTTGCACTTGCCAACGCGGCAAACATCATCTCTAACCGCCACGTTCTTCCCTATACGTCCGGCGCGGTGTGCAACAAGTCTTCTGTCGCCGCTATGCTCGGCGTTATGGACAACGTTGCTCCCTTCCAGGGCGAGAACGAGTTTCCCGACGATGTTCCGTTCGATACCTATTTTGGGGAGCAGAAACGTCGTGCCGAGGAAATGGCGCGCGCGGCGGCGGAGTATGCCGCGGCCCAGCAGCAAAACGACTACGGCAACACCATCGAGTACGAAGAGCCTACCTACGCCGAGGACGAGTTCGGTCAGCCGATTGCTCCCGACGCTCAAACCGAGCCCGAACAGGGCGAGGCTTTTGACGAGCAGATTGAGGGCTTTGAGGGTGCGTCTGCCGACGAGACGCTGATTGGCGCCATCGTGCCCGAGGATCAGAATCAGGCTGTCCAGGCCGAAGAGTTCAATGACGAGGTTCCCGCTGCTGAGCCGGCGGAGGAGCCTGCCGCGGCCGAGCCCGAGCCCAAGCTCTATCGCAACGCCGCCGGCAACATTCGCTTTGGTTCGGATGCCATCCGTGCACTCGGAATGCTTCCCGAGTCCTGCACGCTCGATTACGAGGAGGGCGAGGAGCCGACGTTTGAGCCCGAGCCTGCGCCCGTTGTCACTGCGGATGATGAGTCTGCCGCGGTTACCGCTGCCGTTGCCGAGCCCGAGGCGGTGTCCGCGATCGATCCCGCGGCAGGACTGGACATTTTGGCTCCCGCCGCGCCGGCGCAAGACGTTGCGGACGAGTCTGACGACGATTACGTTGAACAGCCGAGGCGCGTGTCTTACGAGAGCGATACTGATTTCTCTGCCGAGATTCCCGCGGCAACGCCCCATGCCGATATTGCATCCGCGTTCTCTTCGATTGGCGCCAGCGCTTCCAGCTTCTTTAAGGGTGCGCTTGCAAAGGGCAGGAAATTTGTCGACGATTTCGAGGAGAAGCGCGCTGCCGCACGCGAGGCTGCCGAGCAGGAGGCTATCGCTCAGCAGCAGGCAGCCGAGGCGGCACGTGAGCGCGCGGCGCAAGAGTTCGAGCAGAACGAGGCTATGCAGTCCGGGCCCGTCGACGCTGCCGAAGCTACGACGTCCTTTGAGTCCCAGCAACCGACGTCAGCGGATGTTGTTGAGGCAACAACGTCTTTCGAGGCTCAGCAGCACGTCGATAGCACCATGTCGTTTGATGCCGCGCAGTTCGATTCCACGATAACGTTTGAAAAGCAAGGCACCGCAATTGCCGAGCCCCTTCCTGTTTCCGATGAGCAGGGCGACGCGGCAGACGATGACGAGCCTATTGATGCTGCCGAAATCCAAGATGTCGCCGAGGACGAGCCCGTCGAGGCCAACTCTGACGAAGAGCAATACGCGGCAGCCGATCAAGGTGATTCGACCGAGGTCGAGCAGGAGGAAGTGCCTGCGGTTTCCGAGACTCCCGAGACGGATGAGTCGAGGCCTTACTCCACGCAGATTTTCACCATGCCGACCTCGAGTGGTTCCGGTGCCACGGTTGCCAATGTCGCTCCCACCCAGGACGAAACGGTCGATTCCCTTATGGCCCAGATTTCCTCCCAAGCATCGCCGCGTCCGCAGATGAATGTTCCCGATCCGGCGTCGGCACCGTCGCCTGCACCCTCCTCGTCTCCGCTGGCTTCGGTCCCCGATCCGTCGCTGCCGTCGATGAAGCAGACAAACGTTGCGTCTCGCACGTCGCTGTTCGACCTTCCCGATCCCTCCGCACAGGTCAACGACCCCTTTGCTACCGCTCAGGGTCCCGAACCCACATCGGCACCCGTTGCGCCTCCTATGCCCGTTGCGTCGGGCGCGCAGCCGATCGAGACCATTTCGGCTCCCGCCCCTGCGGCACCCAAGTCTCGCAAGCGCGGCCTGGGCGGCCTGTTCGGTCGTAAAAAGAAAAACGAACAGGACAGCATGAGTGACTGGCTGGGCGTCGAAGACGATTACGATGCCAAGAAGTCCGGTCGCGGCATCGGTTCGTGGGATAATTTCGAGGACGACAACGATGGCTGGAAGGGCGGCGCTACGTCTTCCGACGGCGCTTCTTCCGAAGATATGCTCTCGGCTGTCGCCTCTATGGGTGACGATGAGCTGCTCGGTCACGATATCTGGTTTGTGGCAACGGGCGCCTCGGATTGTGATGGCGCCGGCATGAAGGCCTTCTTGGCTTCGCATCGCGATAAGCTCCGCGGCGTATTCTTCATCAATCTTGAATCCGTCGGCGCCGGTAGGCTTTCGGTGGTGACGGTTGAGGGCGAACAGCAGCTGCTCAAGGGCGATCGCCGCATCATGAACCTGGTCAGCAAGGTGTGCAAGTCGTTCCATGTCGATTGTGGCGCGCTCGAGATGCCCTATGCCAAGACCGATGCCTACGCCGCGCTCGAGGCGAGCCGCCGAGCCCTCACCATCGCCGGCGTGGACGGCACGCGCCTGGCTTGTGCTCGTACCGAGGACGACCTGCCCCACAATGTCAACCCGACGAACATTGCCACGGTATCCGAGGTCGTGACCGAGGTTATCCGCCGTTCGTAGACGGAGCTCTAAGGAGTCAACGTGTTTTCGTATATTAAGCGCCATTGGCCTGTCTACGTGATTTTGACCTTGATTGCCATTGCGTTGGGGTTTGGAGCCGCCTATATCGTGGGCGCGAAGGGCTCGACCCCCGCCTCCGCAATCAGCGAAGAGGTGGAGCAAGAACAGAGCACGGGTGCCGATGGGATTCATGAGTCCGAGCAAGCAATCGTTGATGGTGGATCTTCGTCTGCAGAGTAGATACGGCGATTTAAATGATTGAAAGCGGGCGAGCCGGGGGACTGGCTCGCCCGCTTTTTCATCGCGCTAGCGCTTCTTTGGGATTGACCTAAGGCGAGCGAACCATAGGGCTGCGGCACCCGAGGTCAGGAGCGCGGTGATGCAAGCGGCGATGGGGGCTGATCCTGTTGCCGGTAGGTCCTGCGGTAGGGTACAGCGTTGAATGACACTGTCCTCGTCATGTGACTCAAGTTTATCGCCGCCGCCGTTGCGGCAAAGATCGACGCGTGCGCTGTTGGTGAGTGCAGTTTGGGGTGTATAAGCCGACGTTGCCTGCATGTGCACGACTGCGCCCCGAGCGTCTGTGCCAAGGATTGCTCTGGCATCGTCAAGGTCGTCGTGCTCATCTTTGAGATCATCGCGGGTCCAAGAATCCGTATCGCTTCGAGTCGTAAAGTCGGCGGCTGCTGCACCGTATTCAATGCGAATGCCCGTCACGACGGTATTGGATGCAAGGTCGAGTTCTTTCGCCTCGAGCGTGGTGGATTCCGTGGTCGAGACATCCGCCTTCCAGAGGTGCCAGCCGTCGTAATCGACGAGGCGGCAATCCTCACCCAGACTCTCTTTTACTTCGTCGGACTCAAGCCAAGGATTTTCGTGCCCATCGTCAAGCGTCGCGTTTGCCGGCTCATCGATGTCTGTCGAGTCCAACGGCGTCGTGCGATACCACACGTTGCACAGACCGTTGAGGTCGCCGATGGCGACGGGGGTTTCGATTGAGACGAATCTCGCCGTGCCGTCTTTGGCGCACTCAAGATCATCGGTAATCGTAAACTCATCAACCCAAGTAGCGGAATCGTTTCGAGCATCGATGGTATAGGAGAAAAGCCCATCCGTATTGGTTTGCATCGCGGCGCGGTTTTTTCCATCGCCGTTAGCCAACAGACCCTTCCCGATAGGTTGGACAAGTTCCTGACGCTTGTCGACCTGTCCTTTGATCTCGATGGGCGCATCCTTCATCGCGACGGATTGGACTTCTCCCGTATCCTTTATTTCAAACGTTATCTCCTCGGCAAGGTCATAGGTCCGCGGAGACATCGTTTCGCGCAACGAGTAGGTGCCGGGTGCAAGATGTTCGATGCGGTGCGGCTTGTCGGATGAGGTCCAGGAGTCTATTTCGGTTTTATCGGGACCATATAAGGTGAGTTGTGCGCCTTTCATTTCCTGCTCTCCGCTTGCATCGACCTTGGAGATATCAACCTTGGTGTAATCGTCGGATACGTTAAGCCGTGCTTCTACAACGGGTGTTTTCTGGTCGGCATAAGTAAGGTCGACAATATGGGATGTCCGATCGAGTAAGAAGCCTGCCGGCGCTTGAGTCTCGACAACCTCGTAGCGTGCGGTGCCAGATCCCAGCGGGAGGTCGTCTGCGCGTGCTTCTCCAGTTTCATCCGTCGTGACGGTAGCGACAGTCTCACCGTCAAGCGCGGCAATGCTACCGTCGGGGCGCACGATATCACCTGAGGCACGGATCTCAAAGATGGCGTCCGCGAGGCTGCTGCCGTCTACGGCATCGGTTTTAACGATCCTGATGTTTCCGGTCGCGGCGTGGTCATAATACGAGACGATTGCAACGGGCGTTAGGTTTGTATCGGCGGGTATGTTTACCTCGATCTCTCCGCCGACAAGATAGGGCTCTTTGGCCGAGGTTTCGCGTACATAATAGGTGCCCGGCACGAGCGATTCGGGCAGTGTGACGGTGCCGGTCGCGTCAGTCGTAAAGGTGTCCATTACGTTGTGTGCTGGATACCAGCATGTTTGTGAGACAGGTTTGTGATTGCTGTCGAGGAGTTGGAAGGTGAATCCGGCTAGGAGAACAGAAGCGCCTGTTTGGGCATCGCGTTTTACAATCTGGAGATGCGTCGACAGAGCGTGGTTGTCCACGATATATTGAAGCTCGGCGCCGTCGGAAATCTGATTGGCCTCGACGGTCCATTCCCCCGCACGTTTAAAACCCTCGGGGACGGTTTCCGGAACCTCACGAACCGTGTAGCCGGCGCGGTCGTATGGGACGGCTCCGTGGACACCGGCTGGTCGCTTGCCTGTGCCGAACCATGCTTCGGGCTGGTCTTTGGTGGAGGCAAAGCCATAGATGTTTGTAGTCAGTGTGCCAACAACCTGCTGAGAGCTGTTGCTGACAACTTCAAAGACAACACCACCCGCCGGCTGCTCCAGGCCGGATTGGTCGCTATTGCCGTAATCCTTGAATTTGGAAATCTCAAGGTCAAACGCAATGGGGATATCGGAAATGCGAGATTCGATCTCGACTACGCCTGAATCGCCGAGCTGGTCGGCTCCAACGGTGTAAGACCAACTGTCACCGGAGGGCAAATAGCCCTCGGGCGCCTTCGATTCATAGATGGTAAAGGTTCCCAGGGGGACATCGGTGAGGGTAGCTCGACCGCTTTCATCGGTCCTGAGAGTTTGTGTCCATCCAGGGGTTGATTGCGATACGCACACGAATTCTGCTCCTGCGAGCGAAGCTCCAACTTGGGGGCCTGCATTCGTTGCGGCGTCGAGCTTTACAATGCGCAAGGTAATGGTGCCGGGTTGTTCATCAATGGTGACGTATCCGCCGTTATTCGTCGTGGTAAAGGCAATGCGATCGTGCAGGGGGATATAACCAGCTGGCGCTGTTGTCTCAACTAGGTAGTATGCCGTGTTGGGTAGGAGTGTTGCCTGCGCTCGACCGTTGCTGTCCATCTGGACGGTGCCGACACGCGCGCCGCTGGCGCTCTCAAAAACATCGAATGTTGCCCCGTCAAACTGATAAGTATTGTTTCCGCTGGTAATGGCAGCGTTTGCAGACTGCTTTTGGAAGGAAACAGAGACCGCCGGCAGTACATAGAGCATGTCTTGACGTTTGCTGCCGCCCGATACGGTTCCTATATAGCGCCGCGCGCGGTGCGGAGCGGCTTTGATGCTTCCTGATTTTGCGCTGTTGTGGAGCCACCGCGCAGCCGCCACGACTTCATTGTCGGCGGTAAAGTGCCCGCTCTTGGTTTTGCCCTGAGCGGTCGTGTAGGAGTAGGTGCCGTCGACATGGGTAGTGCCGTTGAGCATCCATACGGCAAGCTGGGTGGCGGCGCGGGCGCGATCGGGTGAAAGATGGTAACCGCCAAACGACGTGGCGGTAGGATATCCGTGACAAACGATTGCCGCGAACTCGTCGTCGAGCCACACCCAGCCTTGATCAAAGTTGAGCCATGGACCGCCCGGCTTGGTGGGCCCGGGGCGTTCCTGGTTCATGCAGTAGGCGATCGAGGCGTCTTGAGCTTCATACTTGCCGATGAAGAAGGGCCCACAATCATCGCTAATAGTGCGGAAGCCGAGCTGGTCGTAGCCATCGACGGCAAATGCGGCTCCCGGTGCCAGACAGCCGAAAAGCAGGAAGAGGAGCAGGAGCAGCGGACCTGTTGCGATTGCGCTGTGGACAGAGTGCGTGGGTGCGTTGGACATGGCTGCTCCTTATCCCTCGTGCGCCGCATGGGGAGGTTGCGACGCGTAGGATGAGGCTACCCCCGAGGTTCATGCGGGTAAGTACCGGAGCCTGACCAAAAGCTTGCCCAATTCCTGACAAATTGAGCTCAAATACAACAATCAAGCAAAAGCGCAGGTAGAAGATAAGGTGAACAGGAAGTCAAAGGTCCTCGTCTCCACAATTGACGCGATTTTCAAACGAATCTCCACAGCTAAAACAAGCATCGCCACCCTTGTATCGAACAAGACAACCGCGTTATACTATCCCCCACATATGCGGGCATCGCCAAGTGGTAAGGCATCAGCTTCCCAAGCTGACACTCGCGGGTTCGAGTCCCGTTGCCCGCTCCATTCGAATTTCAGGCACGGTAACGTTTCGTTACTGTGCCTTCTTCAATAAAGTGCCGGGACTCGAACCCGACAGGGTGCGAGCGTTAAATAAACGCGAAGCGTTTATAGCGAGCAGGCAAGGTCGCCGATAGGCGACCGCAGCCGGTGCGGATTTGCGAAGCAAATACGCGGACGTCCCGTTGCCCGCTCCATCGAGCGCGGGAGACCTTGGGACGGCAAATTCAACAAAGTCTTCCCCATCGTCTCCGTGAATCCGAGGAGATCGACCGCAGCCGGTGCGGATTTGCGAAGCAAATACGCGGACGTCCCGTTGCCCGCTCCATCAGCCGAGGTCGATTTCGGGAACGACAGATTCGACCGGTTTCGCCCCCGCGTCTCCCCGGACCCAGGTTTG
>NZ_QSGH01000017.1:0-13477 GCF_003468085.1 Collinsella sp. AM41-2BH | reverse complement strand
ACCCTTGTATCGAACAAGACAACCGCGTTATACTATCCCCCACATATGCGGGCATCGCCAAGTGGTAAGGCATCAGCTTCCCAAGCTGACACTCGCGGGTTCGAGTCCCGTTGCCCGCTCCATTCGAATTTCAGGCACGGTAACGTTTCGTTACTGTGCCTTCTTCAATAAAGTGCCGGGACTCGAACCCGACAGGGTGCGAGCGTTAAATAAACGCGAAGCGTTTATAGCGAGCAGGCAAGGTCGCCGATAGGCGACCGCAGCCGGTGCGGATTTGCGAAGCAAATACGCGGACGTCCCGTTGCCCGCTCCATCGAGCGCGGGAGACCTTGGGACGGCCAATTCAACAAAGTCTTCCCCATCGTCTCCGTGAATCCGAGGAGATCGACCGCAGCCGGTGCGGATTTGCGAAGCAAATACGCGGACGTCCCGTTGCCCGCTCCATCAGCCGAGGTCGATTTCGGGAACGACAGATTCGACCGGTTTCGCCCCCGCGTCTCCCCGGACCCAGGTTTGTCGACCGCAGCCGGTGCGGATTTGCGAAGCAAATACGCGGACGTCCCGTTGCCCGCTCCAATTCCAAAATGTTAGGTTAATGCCTGCTGCCCATACTCGCACCCGCGCACGGTACAATGGTTGAGTTACGACCAACGTGCCAATAACCAAAAAGGAGCCGCTATGATCGATCGCTATACCCGCCCGGAGATGGGACATATCTTCTCCCTCGAGAACAAGTATGCCATTTGGCAGGAGATCGAGGTTCTGGCCTGCGAGGCCCAGGCGGAGCTCGGCAAGATCGGCATTTCTAAAGACGAAGCCCAGTGGATCCGCGACCATGCCAACTTTGAGAAGGCGAAGGTCGATGAGATCGAGGAGGTCACGCGCCACGATGTCATCGCCTTCCTGACCAACATGAAGGAATATATCGACGCCGATGTTCCCGAGGGCGAGCCCAAGCCTAGTCGCTGGGTTCACTACGGTATGACCAGCTCCGACCTGGGTGATACTGCTCTGTGCTATCAGCTTACTCAGGCGTGTGACCTGATTATCGAGGACGTCAAGAAGCTCGGCGTGATCTGCAAGCGCCGCGCCTTCGAGGAGCGCAATACGCTCTGCGCCGGACGCACCCATGGCATCCATGCTGAGCCGATGACCTTCGGCATGAAGTTTGGCTCTTGGGCATGGGAACTCAAGCGCGACCTTGATCGTCTTGAGGATGCTCGCAAGAACGTTGCCTTCGGTGCCATCTCCGGTGCCGTCGGCACCTACAGCTCCATCGAGCCGTTCGTCGAGGAGTACGTCTGTGAGCACCTGGGTCTGGTTCACGACCCGCTGTCCACGCAGGTCATCAGCCGCGATCACCACGCCTATCTTGCCGGCGTGCTTGCCACTACAGCGGCCACCTGCGAGCGCATCGCGACCGAGGTCCGCAACCTGCAGAAGACCGATACACTCGAGGCCGAGGAGCCCTTCCGCAAGGGCCAAAAGGGCAGCTCCGCCATGCCGCACAAGCGCAACCCCATCACCATGGAGAAGGTCTGCGGTCTGTCGCGCGTCGTGAAGTCCAACGCCCAGGTCGCCTTCGACAACGTCGCCCTGTGGCACGAGCGCGACATTTCGCACTCTTCCGCCGAGCGTGTCGCCCAGGCCGATAGCTTCATCGCGCTTGACCATATGTTCCAGTGCCTCATTCGCGTTATCGACGGCCTGCAGCTGTATCCGGCCCGCATGATGGCCAATCTCAACAAGACCCGCGGCCTCATCTTCTCCTCCAAGGTCCTGCTTGCCCTCGTCGATACGGGTATCACCCGCGAGGATGCGTACGCCATTGTGCAGGAGAACGCCATGGCCACCTGGCACGAGGTGCAGGATTGTGTCTCTGGCCCCACCTTTAAGGAGCGTCTCGAGGCCGATCCGCGCTGCACCGTCAGCCAGGAGAAGCTCGACGAGATTTTTGATCCGTGGGACTTCCTCACCCGCATCGATACGGTCTTCGATCGCCTGGAGCAGCTGAGCTTCGAGTAGGGTTAACCTAATTCGACCGCTTGCGGATGCATTTCAACCTTTGGCGCCTTGCCCGTCTTGGGCGAGGCGCTTTTTTTACTGTCGCATATGCGCCCGGGTAATAAAATGAACTCCGACTGCTGTTTCGATGAAAGGGGGCACGTGCCCAGACGCATCAAGCGGGCCACCATCGTCTCGTTTACGCTCATACTCCTTGTTGCCGTCTGTGCGGGCGCCCTGACGTATACCGTTCGAAGCAGTTCTTCCTCCTCGAATGAAGCCGATAGAGATCTCCCGGTGCTCAAAATCGGCGTTACGGATAACGACCCCTATGTGTATGTCGATACCACGGGTGATTACGCCGGTATCGATATCGACATCGCCCGCGAGGCCTGCAAGCGTGCGGGGCTCAAGCCACAGTTTGTCGATATTGACTGGAACGATCGCGACCGGCTGCTCAAAAACGGTGATATCGATTGCCTGTGGTGTGACTATTCTCCCTGTTATCGCGAGGATAAGTATTACTGGACCGAGCCGTATCTAACCGTGACGGTCTCGGTTGCCGCCAAGAAAACGAGTGGCATCAAGTCCTTGGCACATCTCGATGGAAGTAAGACCATTGCGGTGATTGCGGGTTCGGTGAGTGAACGCCGATTGCTTGCGGGGGATCTGGGGGTCTCGTCGGACGTTCAAATCAAATCATATGGCTCTGCCGAACTCTGCAAAGCCGCTCTAGTCAAAGGGTACGTTGACTGCTGGATGGCGGATGTCCAGTCGCTTGACCGACTCGTTGCTCAGTATCCCGGCGTTTACCGTGTGTTTGCCGACAATGTTATGACGGTTGACCTGGGCGTCGCGTTTGATGACAGCTATGAAGGATCGGTCGTAAAGGATCTCAATACCGCGCTGTTCGACATGGATCGAGATGGCACGATTGACCGTATTGTGGGCAATTACAAGACAGGAGCGACGACGGGCGGGCAAGGAGGAAATTCATGACAACTGATGAGCACCGCTTGAGTCGAAAGACTCTGAACGTCATAGCTGCCAGCGTTATTGTCAGCGCCGTCTTGTTAGGCCTGTTGTATACGGTTGGAACCCATCGCTGCCTCGAAAAAACGCTTGGGTTTGGCCAAGAAACCATGGTGTTTTTGGAGAACGCTTGCGAAAAATATGACCGCTACGAACAGGGGAGAAAAACCGAGGCGACGCACGATTTGCTCGCCGCGGTCGAATCGTTTGCGACGTTCCTGTCCTCTGATCGCGTTGAGGTTAACGACGATCTTATCGAGCGATTTGTCCATGCCGAGAACCTTTCGGGGCTGATGGTCATGGACTCCGATGGCCATATGGTTGCCCACTACGACATCGATGGTCGCGATCCGCTTATGTTGTGGCGAGATGAGTTGGCCTGTTCGCCGGTCGCATCGATGTATCAAGGTTCCAAAGTGACCTACTCAACTGTCGATGAGCGCCGTGGTGTCGTTTTTGCCGTCTGTGCTGTTCCGTATGGCGACGGCGTTGCCCTGGCATACCGCTCACTTGTTTCCGATACGGCGGACGACTATTCATATGCCATAGCCGACGTGCTTTCGAACAGTACCTTCCACCAGGGTCCCACGGTGCTTGTTATGGAGGATGCGGAGATTGTCTCATCCAACAGTGCCGATGCTGACGTGTCGCTCGCCCGACTCCTCACCAGCGTAGGAGTTGAGTGGAAAGACGACGGCCTGACGCGCATCGAATATCGAGGAGACGAATGGTATGCCGTGCGTGCGGCGTATGAGGACTATCGCCTGTTTGCGCTCTATCCCAAATCCGAGGTCATGTCGGGCAGGATTTCATTTATCGCTGTCGGCGTGCTGGCGTTCCTGGTGTTTTTGGTTGTAGTGCTGTTGGTGCGTATCGTCGCCGATCGTCGCAATTTGGCCGAAAAGGACAAGCAGCTCGGCATCATCAATGCCATCAGTTCCACGTATGAGTCGACCCTCCTGTTGCATCTCGACACGCTCGAGATCGAGGGGATTAACATGTCGCCATCGGTGGCGAAGATATTTGCCGAGCACGCCGAGGCATATGACTTTTTTGCAACGGTTTGCCGAGACATTGTGAGTCCCGAAAGTCGCGAGGCGGTCATGGAGCTCTTAGATATAAAGACGCTTCAGGATCGTATGGAGGGCATGCCGTACTTGGATGCCGAGGTACGAGACTGCCGAGGTACGTGGTATTCGCTGCAGGTTGTTCCACAGCGCCGCGATGAGCAGGGTCGACTGGAGTCGGTCGTCGTGGCGGCGCATAACATCTCGATGATAAAGCGCGCCGAGGAGCTTTCTTTCCAGGATAAGCTGACGGGACTTCGCAATAGAAATTACCTTGAGTCCCTTGGCGACGACCTGGTGAACGATTCCCTGCCCGTGAGTGTGATCATGATGGACTGCAATTTCCTCAAGCGTACCAACGATCTCTACGGTCACGAAATGGGCGATGAGCTGCTACGGCGTATGGCGTCTGTATTGAGGCGAACGGCAGGCGAGAAGTTTGTGCCTATGCGCATTGGTGGCGACGAGTTCTTGCTGATTTGCCCTCACACCGATCGCGAATCCGCATGTGAGGTAGTGCAAGATCTTCGCCTCAGCCTTGCTGCTGCGAGCGATGAGATGCTGACAGTCAGTGCGTCGTTTGGCGTCGCGACGGCAGAGGCACCCGGTTATACACTGACCGAGATTTACCACATCGCTGACCACAACATGTATCAAGAGAAACGAAAAGTCCACGCTCGGGAAGCAGATTGCTAGTATTGCTACCGCCGGTTTGCGCATTGGGGAATGTTGAATCGGTGCCCGCGATACTTTATCGGTTCGGACGGGGATAATAGACGTCTGAAATTGCTTTACGAGAGGGGAACGCAATGATTAGTTTTGATTACAAGCCTCAGGGCGTATGCACTCGCAATATCCACCTTGACCTGTCCGATGACGGCAACAAGGTGGTGGGCGTCGAGTTTACCGGTGGCTGCAACGGCAATCTCAAGGCTATCTCTAAGCTGGTCGAGGGTGCTCCTGCCGATCGCGTCATCGAGGTTCTCGCTGGTAATACCTGCGGTATGAAAAAGACTTCTTGCGCCGATCAGCTCACGCGCGCTATCGAGGCCGCTCGCGCCGAGATCGCCTAATGAGTATCGCCGACCACGTCAAGAACGGAATATCGCGCCGCGGCTTTGTGCTCGGAGGGGCTGCCGCGGGCGCTGCCACGGTGCTTGCCGGATGCTCAAAGAAAACGGGTACCAGCGACGACGCCGCTGGCGAGCCACAGGTTATCAAGGACGATTCGAAGATTGTCTCGATCACTGATGAGTACGAAGCTGTCGATATCGATCTTGAGCCCGCGGCCTCGTGGACGCTGCCGCTGGGCACGCTGCTGTACTACTGCGATGGCGACTATGCTGCCGCGATGATGGCGCCTGCTTCTGCCCTGCATGCCAATACGCTTGGTGTGCTCAACTTGGGCGATGGCTCGCTTACCACACTTATCGAGGATCCCGTTGAGGGAACCGGTTATGCGTTTTACGACGTTCGCGCGGGTGATGGCGTGTTCGCGTGGGTCGAGATGAACTTTGCCAATGCGTCTTGGAAACTCTATGCGCAAAACCTTGCAGGCTCCTCCCTTACCGGCAACGCTGTCGAGCTCGACCGCGGTGGCGAAAACTACGATCCGCCGCTCTTCACAGCGTATGGGTCGTCGGTCATCTGGTATAAGATGCCCTCGTCCGGCGGCAGCAAGACGAGTAACGATTCGTACTGCTACCGTCAGTCGCCCAGCGAGTCCAAGCCTGAGACTATTTGGAAGTCGACAGGGCGCTTCGCATCCGCCCCGCGTGTGAGCGACGGCATCCTGACCATCTCGCCCCGCGTGCACAATGATGAGGGCGTCTATTACGGTATGACGGCGATCGACCTGACTGACGGCAACAACACGAAGCGAGCTCAGCTGGTGCTTCCTTCGTCGGTTTCGCCTTTCGAGGCCGTGTATATGGGCGACACCTTCGTGTTCTCCATTGAGGCGACGTATAGCGGTGTGGGTAGCCTGGGCAATATGGGCACCTATATCGGTAACGGGGGTGGGCCGTACCTCTTCCTTTCGCGTGAGCCGCTCGCGTGCGCTGCGGGAAGGAAAAATAAATACCTGGTTAAAGTTCAGGCGTCGCATTTTTTGATTGACACTTCGGCCAAGACCTACGGCTCGCTTCTGTCGCCCGACCGAGCCTTGGAGTATGGCGATTATCCTGCTACGGCGGGTAAATCGAACTCGTTCTTAACGTACGCAACGGTGCGTAACAGCCAGGGAATTCCCGAGACGGTTACCGCTCGCCTGTTCTCTCTTTAGTCTCCGAGGGGTTAAAAAGGCGTCGACAGGGGAATAAACGCGTTGTGACTATGAGTACCGCCCGCCGAGCTGTCGCGTCCATGCGATACCCGGTGGGCTCAGGTGCGTTAAAATGAGCTTGTTCTTAGCTAATTGAGACAGGGGGGCCGTGTTATGGCTTCAGATGCAAAAAAGATTCTGCTGGTCGAGGACGAGAAGGCAATCCGTGACGCCGTCGCTGCCTATCTCGAGCGCGAGGGCTACTGGGTTGTTGGCGTCGGCGACGGCCAGTCTGCGATCGAGGAGTTCGAGAAGCACCAGTTCGACCTGGTTGTGCTCGACCTTATGCTCCCCAAGATTCCCGGCGAGCGCGTTTGCCGCACCATTCGCGACACCTCGGATGTCCCCATCATTATGCTGACGGCCAAGGGCGAGATCGAGGACCGTATTATCGGCCTCGAGCTCGGAGCCGACGACTACCTGATCAAGCCGTTCTCGCCGCGCGAGCTTGTCGCGCGCGTACGCGCCTTGTTCCGCCGTGCCCACCAGGCCGATGAGCCGGCCGTCGAGGTGCTCGACTTTGGCGATCTGGTCATTGACATCTCGGGCCACAAGATTTTGGTCGAGGGCAAGGAAGTCGACCTGACGGCTTCCGAGTTCAAGCTGCTCACCACGCTTGCCCGTCACCCCGGCCGCGTCTACAACCGCATGGAGTTGGTCGAGAAAGTGCTCGGCTACGACTTTGAGGGTTACGAGCGCACCATCGACAGCCACGTGAAGAACCTTCGCGCCAAGCTGGGCGACGACCCCAAGAAGCCCAAGTGGCTTTACACCGTCCACGGTGTCGGCTACCGCTTCGAGGCTCCGACCAAGACCGATAAGTCGGACGAGAAATAAAGGAAATCACATATGACACCTGCGCGCTTTGAAATCGGGCAAAAGCATAAGCAGGAGAACGAGGCGGGTTCCAAGGCTAGTTGGAACACGCCTCGTTCCGATTCACGGCCAACGATGAGCTATCCCTCGCGCATGGCCCTGGCTTTTGCCCTGACATCGCTCATGACGGTACTGGTGCTGGTGGGCGTTGTCTCCGTTGTGTGGGGCACGGTTTTTACGGATTACACGCGCTCCAATATTGTCGAAATCGCCAATTCCGCAGCCGAAAAGCTTGCGACGTCGTACGAGGAAAACGGCAATTGGACCGCGGGGGAGTTGCGTGCGGTCGCGACATCGAGCTTGGTGTCCGACGATCTTGGCATGCAGGTTGTCAATAAAAAGGGCGTCATCGTCTACGACGACTCGTGGCCCTCGGCAAGCGCTACTGCCGATGTGCGCGAAAATCAGGCGACGACCGACGGTACGAGCGGAAAGAAGGCATCGCACAGCCCAGTCTCGTCTGCTCCCACCGATTCCAATAGTGTTGCCAACGTTGAGATCGTGACGTCCTCCGGCGAGCACGTGGGTCAGGTCAAATTGTGGGCGATTGGCTCCGATGCCCTGCTCACCAAGGCAGACTCAGCATTCAGAGAGAAGACCTTTAACGCCATGGCCCTCGCCGCGGTTGTTGCAATCTGCATTTCGGTCGTTATCGGATCGCTCGTGTCGCGCATGCTCACCAAGCCGATTCATCGTATTACGAGCACGGCCAAGCAAATTCGCGATGGCGATCTGTCCGCTCGTACTGGTTTGCGCGGTGATGACGAGATTGATCAGCTGGGTGAGACCTTCGATGAGATGGCCACTTCGCTCGAGAAGGATATGAAACACGAGAAGCGCCTGACCTCAGACGTGGCTCACGAACTTCGTACTCCGCTTATGGCCATGCTCGCGACAGTCGAAGCCATGCAGGATGGGGTGTATCCCACCGACGACGAGCATCTGGAAACCGTTGCATCCGAGACACGTCGCCTGGCCCGTCTGGTGCAGCAGATGCTCGATCTATCGCGCATGGAAAACAGCACAGCGCCGCTCAACCTTGAGCCGGTGGACATGGTTCCCTTCGTGCGTTCCATCGTCAACGCTCAGGAGCGCCTGTTTGTTGACCGCGATCTGCGCTTGCGCTTTGCAGATGAAACCCAGGGTCACGACGATGTCGTCGAGGCCGATCCCGACATGATCACGCAGTGCGTCATCAATCTCATGAGCAACGCCATGCGCTACACCCCCGAGGGCGGTTGGGTCGTGGTGTCGGTGCTCAGTGACCGCAAGCATGTCAGTATTGCCGTTTCGGATACCGGCATCGGTATTGCCAAGGACGATCTGTCGCGCATCTTTGGTCGTTTTTGGCGTGCCGACGCCAGTCGCGCCCGCGAGGCGGGTGGCCTGGGCGTGGGCCTCGCCGTGACTAAACAAATCGTCGAGCGCCATCATGGCTACATTTCCGTGGAGTCGGAGCTTGGAAAGGGTACGACTTTTACGATTCATCTGCCTCGCGAGCACACGGCGGACGCGGCATCTACTACAATGGAGCACTAGCTTTTCGCTATTCGGTGAAGGAGGGGTTTCGTCCCTGCCGCTCCGAGTTTGCGAAAACGTGCGGGAAAGAACCCGCATTACTGTCGTATTTTGGTAAGGAGTGACTCACGTGACAACGATGGAGCGTCGTCCGGATTCCCGTGGCAAGGTTCGTGATATCTACGATGCCGGTGAAAACCTGCTGATGGTCGCCACCGACCGCATTTCTGCGTTCGACTTCATTCTTCCCGACGAGATTCCGTTTAAGGGAGAGGTGCTCAACCGCATCTCGGCATTCTGGTTTGATAAGTTTGCCGACATCGTCCCCAACCATCTCGTTTCCATCGACCCGGCGGATTTCCCCGAGGAGTTTGCTGAGTATCGTGACTACCTCGCCGGCCGCGCCATGCTGGTTAAGAAGGCCCAGACGATTCCTATCGAGTGTATCGTCCGCGGCTATCTGACCGGTTCGGGCAAGAAGACCTACGACGAGAACGGCACCGTCTGCGGCATCCAGCTGCCTGAGGGCCTGACCGAGGCTTCCAAGCTTCCCGAGCCGCTGTTCACGCCGTCCACGAAGGCCGAGATCGGTGACCACGACGAGAACATCTCGTTCGAGCGTTGCTGCGAGATCGTGGGCGAGGACATCGCCACGCAGATTCGCGACCTTTCCCTCAAGATCTACAAGGCTGCCGCCGAGTATGCAGCGACCCGTGGCATCATCATTGCCGACACCAAGTTCGAGTTCGGTGTCATCGATGGCAAGGTTACGCTGATCGACGAGTGCCTCACGCCCGACTCCAGCCGTTTCTGGCCTGCCGCCAGCTACGAGGAGGGCAAGATTCAGCCCAGCTACGACAAGCAATTCGTCCGCAATTGGCTCAAAGCCAACTGGGATATGACGGGGGAGACCCCGCATCTGCCCGCCGAGGTCATCGATGGCACGTCCGAGCGCTATCGCGAGGCCTTCCAGATCATCACGGGCTCCCAGTTCACAAGCATGAAGGAGAACGCATAAGTGAGTACCCGTAGCGCCACGAACAAGCGCACGCAATCCCACGAGGTTACCGGGGTTGCGCGCAAGTCCGCTGCATCCGCCAAGCCCGCCCGTCAGGCAGCGAGCTCTGTCCGCGTCGTGCCGGCTTCGTCTAAGGCACGCCGCAAAGAGCTCGAGAAGGGCGAGAACCTCGAGGGCCTCTCTAAAGAGGAGAAGCGCGCCCGCAAGGCTAAGCAGCGCGCCAAGGAGGATCGCATCTACACGGTGTCGAATATCCTTCTCAAGCAGGATGAGGACTACACCAAGCGCCGCCGCATCTGGTGGGCCGTGCTCACTATCGGCATGGTGCTCGTCGTGGCCATTTGGGCTTCGCTGTACTTCGCTCCCGCTGGCATGGTGTCCAGCCCTGTCCAGATGGTCGGCATTGTTTTGTCCTACGTCGTCATTTTGGGTGACTTCATCTACGACTTCGTTCGTATTCGTCCCCTGCGCAACATGTACCGCACGCAGGCCGAGGGCATGTCCGAGAACAAGCTCAACGCCCTTATCGAGCGCTCGGCTGCCGAGGAGGACAAGAAGGACTCCAAGAAGAAGTAGCGTTTGCATGCATACTTATCGCTAAGATATAAGGCGCGTCGTTTTTGCGGCGCGCCTTTTTACTGTTCTATAGATAGATGGAGTGGCACATGATTCGAGCTGCCCTGACGGTCGAAGAAGCTCTGGAGGGCATGAAGGCCCTGGAGCCCAAGATTAAAAACTATGCGCGTCTGGTTGTCCGCAAGGGCGTAAACGTCAAGCCCGGCCAGGAGGTTGTCGTTCAGTCTCCGGTCGAGTGCGCGCCATTTGCCCGCGTGGTGGTCGCGGAGGCTTATGCCGCCGGTGCCGGTCACGTGACAGTCATTTGGGCCGATGACGCCGTGACAAGGCTCACGTACGAGCATGTCGATAAAAGCTATTTTGAGCAGACGCCCGAGTGGAAGCGCCTGCAGTTGGATTCCCTGGCCCAGGACGGTGCCTGCTTTATCTTTATCGAGGGTGCGGACCCAGCGGCTCTGAAGGGCATTGACCCCGCCAAGCCCGCCGCGGCTTCCAAGGCAAGGAATACGCAGTGCAAGGTCTTCCGCCGTGGGCTGGACTACAACATCAACCCGTGGTGCATCGCCGGCGCGCCGGTCGTTGCCTGGGCTCGCGAGGTGTTCTCGGGCGATGCGGATGAGGTTGCGATCTATAAACTATGGAATGCGATTCTGCACACCGCTCGTGCCGATGGCCAGGACCCGGAGAGCGACTGGGAACTCCATGACGCCGCATTCGAAAAGAATCTGCGTTTCCTGAACGACAATCGTTTCGACTACCTGCATTACACCTCGGCAAATGGAACCGATCTGACGATTGGCATGACGAAAGGTCACGAGTGGGCCGGCGGCAAGGGCGAGACGCCCGATGGGCACCCATTCTTCCCCAACATTCCCACCGAGGAAGTCTTCACCTCGCCTGATCGTATGCGCGCCGACGGTATCGTGTACTCGGCCATGCCGCTCATTCACCACGGTAACAAGGTTGATGATTTTTGGATTAAGTTCGAGGCCGGCCGCGTAGTGGACTACGATGCCCGCGTGGGCAAGGCGACGCTTGCGAGCATCATTGACACCGACGAAGGCGCCGCTCGTCTGGGCGAGGTCGCGCTCATCTCCAAGAACACTCCGATCCGTGAAAGTGGCGTTCTGTTCTATGACACGCTCTATGATGAGAACGCCAGCTGCCATCTCGCGTTGGGTGTCGGTTTCCCCGAATGCATCGAGGGTGGGTATGACATGTCCAAGGAGGAGCTCCTGGAGCATGGCGTTAACGTCTCGAGCACGCACGTCGATTTTATGATCGGCACGGACGATATCGATATTACGGGCATTACGCCTGATGGACGTGAAGTTGTGATTTTCCAGAACGGCCAATGGAGTTGGGAATAGTCCCAGACCGTGGTACAATGCCACCCGCGGGCCGTTAGCTCAGCTGGCAGAGCAGGGGACTTTTAATCCCAAGGTCCAGGGTTCGAACCCCTGACGGCCCACCATAGAATAGAAAAGCGACTGGCGGATGCCGGCCGCTTTTTTGTTGCCGCGACATGGGTTCGAACCCGAAAGGGCGCGGAGCTGAGGAAACGCGTGAGCGTTTGCCAGCGCAGCGCGCAAGGCGCGAAAGCGCCGCAGCGGCAGCCTGCGGAGCAGGCTGAACCCCTGACGGCCCACCCAAAGAAAGGAAAACGAAATGAAAACAGATAGATACGGAATTAACGGCAGCACATTAAAGATAATAGCAGCCATTTCGATGGTTCTCGATCATGTAAGCAGGATCGTCCTGACCAATGGAATTATGACTCACGCATCGTACAGTCAGATATCAGACGAACAGTGGGCGATTCTAAGCGAGGCTTCGGATGTGCTTCATGTTCTTGGCAGAATTGCATTTCCCATATTTTGCTTTTTGATAGTTGAGGGATTTTTGCATACTCATGACATAAAGAAGTACCTGCGAAATATGCTTGTCTTCGCAATCATTGCGGAGCCCATATACGATTTCGTTCAAACCGGGCAACTATTCGACCTCCGGCAACAAAATGTTATGTGTGAGCTCCTGCTTTCCTTGGTCTTTTTGATTATTCTGGAAAAGATACGAAGCCTTTCAAAATGGAAGAGATGCATCGCAGAAATTGCTCTGATTGTTTTGACAGCACTGGCAGCTGAATACACTAAACTAGATGGCGGTGTGTATGGCATTCTGCTTGTGGCTGCATTCTATTTATTCCACGACAGCAAGGGCAAGATGTTCTTTGCTGCAGTATGCGCAGTGCTCCTTTCGTCATGCCATATAGTTGGCGGCGGATTTGAGCTTGCTGCGGCTAATGTACTTAATCCTGATGTTGCTGCCGCGGTTGTTTCGTTGCTGCTTATCAATTTTTATAATGGCAAGCGAGGGCTGAGGCTGAAATACTTCTTCTACATTTTCTATCCGGCACATCTTGCTCTGCTTTATGGTGTCTCACTTATTGTTTTGAACTGTCTTTAAAAACTCTCAAACAAGTCTCTGAAAGCAGAAACAAATTGACCCTAAGACTGCTTGTGAATTTCAGGAAGACCTGAGAGATGCGAGGATAGACAACGAGGGCTGCAGAAAGATGCTTCTCAGTTTTCTGGCGGATTGCATGTATCTGTATGAGGATCACTTCCACACACTCATGGATAACAGTGATAAACACGGCAGATCCTCAAAACATGAGGCCGCGGAGGTCAAACGATGCTTCGAAAGCATGAATGGCAGCGAGAAAATGAGTTCGCAAGCACCCTCTGGATGCTCCAGCATAGAATAGAAAGCGATCGGCTCCGGCTGGTCGCTTTTTAGTTGACGGTGCACGGGTTCGAACCCGAACTTCTCTATATATAAGAACGCTTGGCGAACAAAACCCACCTTTTACCGACGGGAAACAAATAGCTCATGCTTTTGGAGTAAAGTGGCGCTCCAGAGATGACCGATGCCTTAACACCTATAAACCAGCTGGTCATCGCCAATATCAGAAGCTGCTGCTTCGAATGCGGCCTCAGTGAAGCAACTGAGGGTTCTATTCATTTGTGAACAAAATATGGAGTGCGCGATTCCCGCCCCCGG
>NZ_QSGH01000016.1:47146-49465 GCF_003468085.1 Collinsella sp. AM41-2BH | reverse complement strand
GGACGGCACCGAGCCGTCGCAAGACTTGAAGAAGGGGGGGGGCCTCGCGGCCTCCCCCTTTTTTGCGTTAAAAGGCGACATTCTCTATTTAATTAAATCAATCCTATCATCCGCCAGTGAATATAAACGTTCACCGTTCTGTGGCTGGTTCTCTGTTCTCAATGGACTAATATTTGCTTTAGCGCACTGCTGCGCTTGTCCTGTTTTACACGGGTCGTTTTATTGATTGTGACGGAAGGACTCACATGGCAGATGTTCATGAGCTGCTTGATACTTGGATTGCCAATGTCAAGGACGAGGAGCTCCTCGCTGAGCTCAACACGATGAAGGAGCAGGGTGATGAGGACGCCATCACCGACGCTTTCTTCCAGGATCTCGCCTTCGGTACTGCCGGTCTTCGCGGCACTATCGGTGCAGGCACCAACCGTATGAATATCTATACGGTCGGTCGCGCGACGCAGGGTTTTGCTGACTATCTCAATGCGACCTTCGAGCATCCGACGGTTGCCATCGCTCGCGATAGCCGCAATAAGGGTGAACTGTTCGTTAAGACGACGGCTGCCATTCTTGCAGCAAACGGCGTGACTGCTCTCGTGTACTCTAAGATTTCTCCCGTGCCGACGCTTTCCTGGGCCGTCCGCGACCTTAAGTGCTCCGGTGGCATTTGCATGACCGCTAGTCATAACCCGGCACCGTATAACGGCTATAAGGCCTATGGCCCCGACGGCTGCCAGATCACCAGCGAGGCCGCCGATGCAATTTCTAAGGCTATCGCCGAGACCGATACGTTCACCGGTGTGAAGTCCATGGACTTCGATGAGGCTCTTGAGCAGGGCCTGGTCAAATGGATCGACGACTCGTGCCTCGAGCGTTATTACGACGCCGTTCTCGCACGCGGCGTTACGAATCTTTCTGCCGAGGAGATTGCCGGCGCACCGCTCAAGCTTGTCTATACGCCGCTGAATGGTACCGGCCTCATTCCCGTCACCACGGTGCTCGAGCGCGCTGGCATCACTGATGTCACGGTTGTTCCCGAGCAGAAGGAACCTAACGGCGATTTCCCGACCTGCCCGTATCCTAATCCCGAGATCCGTCAGGCCATGCAGAAAGGCATCGATCTCTGTGAGCAGGTTCACCCTGATTTGCTGCTTGCAACCGATCCTGACGCCGACCGTGTTGGCGTTGCCGTTAAGAATGGCGACGACTATCTGCTGCTGACCGGCAATGAGATGGGCGTTCTGCTGCTCGACTATATTTGCAAGACCCGTGCTGCCCGCGGTGAGGACCTCACTAAGAAGGTTGCCGTTACTACTATCGTTTCTTCCGCCATGGTCGATGCTCTGGCCGAGGAGTATGGCTTTGAGCTTCGTCGCTGCCTGACGGGCTTCAAGTACATCGGTGACATCATTACCTCGCTTTCCGATGCTGGTGAAGTCGATCGCTTTATCTTCGGTTTTGAGGAGAGCTACGGTTATCTGGCTGGTGATCACGTGCGCGACAAGGACGCCGTGAGCACTTCGCTGCTGATTTGCCAGATGGCTCAGTATTACAAGCTGCAGGGTAAGAACCTCGCCGACGCGATGCACGAGCTGTACGAGAAGTATGGCTACTATCACAACAAGACGATTTCGCTGAGCTATCCGGGCGCTGAGGGTGCGGCAAAGATGGCCGGCATCATGGCTGGTCTGCGCGAGAACCCGCCCGCGGAGCTCGCCGGTTCCAAGATTGAGGCCGTCGTGGACTACAACACCTGCGTGAACGGCCTGCCGAAGGCTAATGTCATTGAGTTCGATCTCGAGGGTGGCAACAAGGGTATCGTCCGTCCTTCCGGCACCGAGCCCAAGATCAAGCTGTATATCTTTGCCAAGGGCGCGGATGCCGCCGAGGCTGATGCAGCACTTGACGTGATTGAAGAGTCCGGTCGCAAGCTGCTGGCATAAGGTATTTAAGAGTCTATTACTGTAGATAGGCGAAAGAGGGGATCTCGGAAACGAGGTTCCCTCTTATATTTACCCAGCCAGCCGAGAGTCCTTATATGTGTAGGAAATGTGTACGCCCAGATTCCCGCCCCCGGCGCCCCTCCGGTCTGGCAATATATCTCCTTGCCGCGCGGCCCGGTGAGACCGGATCAGCCGCAAAGCGTGCACCTTGAGAACCGGATACTGCGAGGATGGACACACCAGATGTGTCGCATCCGGGCAGACATCGAACCATTTGAAATGGTCTAACTTGGATTTGTTTTTCGCAAGGCCGCCGAGAGGCGGCCCCGAGAAATTCCTTTTCCTATACTAAAACCATATGAATCGAACGGAACCGATC
>NZ_QSGH01000016.1:0-47136 GCF_003468085.1 Collinsella sp. AM41-2BH | reverse complement strand
CCCTCCGGTCTGGCAATATATCTCCTTGCCGCGCGGCCCGGTCGGACCGGATCAGCCGCACAGCGTGCACCTTGAGAACCGGATACTGCGAGGATGGACACATTCAGTGTCGCATCCGGGCAGACATCGAACCATTTGAAATGGTCTAACTTGGATTTGTTTTTCGCAAGGCCGCCGAGAGGCGGCCCCGAGAAATTCCTTTTCCTATACTTAAACCATATGAATCGAACGGAACCGATCAGCTAATAGTTGTGAGGACCGGACGGGCTCGAAGCCCATATATTTTGGACGGAGAGTTCGATCCTGGCTCAGGATGAACGCTGGCGGCGCGCCTAACACATGCAAGTCGAACGGCACCTATCTTCGGATAGAAGCGAGTGGCGAACGGCTGAGTAACACGTGGAGAACCTGCCCCCTCCCCCGGGATAGCCGCCCGAAAGGACGGGTAATACCGGATACCCCGGGGTGCCGCATGGCACCCCGGCTAAAGCCCCGACGGGAGGGGATGGCTCCGCGGCCCATCAGGTAGACGGCGGGGTGACGGCCCACCGTGCCGACAACGGGTAGCCGGGTTGAGAGACCGACCGGCCAGATTGGGACTGAGACACGGCCCAGACTCCTACGGGAGGCAGCAGTGGGGAATCTTGCGCAATGGGGGGAACCCTGACGCAGCGACGCCGCGTGCGGGACGGAGGCCTTCGGGTCGTAAACCGCTTTCAGCAGGGAAGAGTCAAGACTGTACCTGCAGAAGAAGCCCCGGCTAACTACGTGCCAGCAGCCGCGGTAATACGTAGGGGGCGAGCGTTATCCGGATTCATTGGGCGTAAAGCGCGCGTAGGCGGCCCGGCAGGCCGGGGGTCGAAGCGGGGGGCTCAACCCCCCGAAGCCCCCGGAACCTCCGCGGCTTGGGTCCGGTAGGGGAGGGTGGAACACCCGGTGTAGCGGTGGAATGCGCAGATATCGGGTGGAACACCGGTGGCGAAGGCGGCCCTCTGGGCCGAGACCGACGCTGAGGCGCGAAAGCTGGGG
Source organism: Collinsella sp. AM41-2BH (assembly GCF_003468085.1). NCBI lineage: Bacteria > Bacillati > Actinomycetota > Coriobacteriia > Coriobacteriales > Coriobacteriaceae > Collinsella > Collinsella sp. AM41-2BH. The sequence continues at coordinate 46,107 of NZ_QSGH01000016.1, read as the reverse complement.
GAGCGAACAGGATTAGATACCCTGGTAGTCCCAGCCGTAAACGATGGACGCTAGGTGTGGGGGGACGATCCCCCCGTGCCGCAGCCAACGCATTAAGCGTCCCGCCTGGGGAGTACGGCCGCAAGGCTAAAACTCAAAGGAATTGACGGGGGCCCGCACAAGCAGCGGAGCATGTGGCTTAATTCGAAGCAACGCGAAGAACCTTACCAGGGCTTGACATATGGGTGAAGCGGGGGAGACCCCGTGGCCGAGAGGAGCCCATACAGGTGGTGCATGGCTGTCGTCAGCTCGTGTCGTGAGATGTTGGGTTAAGTCCCGCAACGAGCGCAACCCCCGCCGCGTGTTGCCATCGGGTGATGCCGGGAACCCACGCGGGACCGCCGCCGTCAAGGCGGAGGAGGGCGGGGACGACGTCAAGTCATCATGCCCCTTATGCCCTGGGCTGCACACGTGCTACAATGGCCGGTACAGAGGGATGCCACCCCGCGAGGGGGAGCGGATCCCGGAAAGCCGGCCCCAGTTCGGATTGGGGGCTGCAACCCGCCCCCATGAAGTCGGAGTTGCTAGTAATCGCGGATCAGCATGCCGCGGTGAATGCGTTCCCGGGCCTTGTACACACCGCCCGTCACACCACCCGAGTCGTCTGCACCCGAAGTCGCCGGCCCAACCGAGAGGGGGGAGGCGCCGAAGGTGTGGAGGGTGAGGGGGGTGAAGTCGTAACAAGGTAGCCGTACCGGAAGGTGCGGCTGGATCACCTCCTTTCTAGGGAGATACGTTCTTAGAGAGAAACACTTTAACTCGAATAGAGGGCAGGAGCCCGTCCGGTTGATGTCTGGCCAGGATAGGTCCCCGCAGCACCCGGTCCCCGGGGTCGCACCCGCGTACCTTGAGAGCCGCATAGCGATAGGAGAGAGATGGAAGATCATTCTTCCAGACTCGATTCTTTTCTGCGATTAAACGTAAGAATGATAGCAATCATTCATCCGATCCAAACAAGAAGAATTCACTTATAAATGAGTGAGGAGCATCTGATCGCGAGCACAGTACAACACACTGTGCCGCGGTATGAGATACCCGAATTGCGACATACGAGCGCTATTCATGATATCGATTAATTTTTATTAGCGACACGTGGATATCCCGCGGGCCCGAGAGCGGTCCCGCAAGATACCACGGGCGCACGGCGGATGCCTTGGCACAGGGAGCCGATGAAGGACGCGGCAAGCTGCGATAATCCCCGGCGAGGAGCACACATCCTTCGACCCGGGGGTCTCCGAATGGGCGAACCCATCCACAGAGGTGTGGATATCCCGACCCCGAACGCATAGGGGCCGGGAGGACAACCCGGGGAACTGAAACATCTAAGTACCCGGAGGAGAGGAAATCAATCTCGAGACTCCCCGAGTAGCGGCGAGCGAAAGGGGACCGATGGCCAAACCGTCGAGCGGGCGTACCCGGCAGGGGTTCCGCCGACGGGGTTGCAGGGCCGCGCATCCGGGGGCTGCCGCCCCCGGGCGCAGGTCCGGCTGGGGAGCGGAACGGCATGGGAGGGCCGGCCGCAGCGGGTGACAGCCCCGTACGCGAACCCAGACCGGACGGCGCGACGCGGTCCCTGAGTAGGGCCGGGCACGTGAAACCCGGTCCGAACCTGGGTGGACCACCATCCAAGCCTGAGTACTACCCTGTGACCGATAGCGCACCAGTACCGTGAGGGAAAGGTGAAAAGCACCCCGGGAGGGGAGTGAAACAGTACCTGAAACCGTGCGCCCACGAGCAGTCGGAGCACCTTTACGGTGTGACGGCGTGCCTTTTGTAGAATGAGCCAGCGAGTCGCTGGCGCGGGGCGAGGTTAACCGAAAGGGAGCCGGAGCGAAAGCGAGCCTTAACAGGGCGACTTGAGTCCCGCGCCGCGGACGCGAAGCCGGGTGAGCTATCCGTGGGCAGGCTGAAGCGGGGGTAAGACCCCGTGGAGGGCCGAACGCACGTCGGTTGAAAACGGCGGCGATGACCTGCGGATAGGGGTGAAAGGCCAATCAAACCCGGAGATATCTCGTTCTCCCCGAAATAGCTTTAGGGCTAGCGTCGCGCGTTCACCGCCGGAGGTAGAGCACCGGATGGACGAGGGGGCTTCGCCGCCTACCGAATCCAACCGAACTCCGAATGCCGGCGGCCCAGAGCGCGGCAGTCAGAGCATGTGGGCTAAGCTGTGTGCTCGAGAGGGAAACAGCCCGGACCGCCCGCTAAGGTCCCCAAGTTCCAGCCGAGTGGCAAAGGATGTGCGTCCGCCCAGACAACCAGGATGTTGGCTTAGAAGCAGCCATGCATTCAAAGAGTGCGTAACAGCTCACTGGTCGAGTGGACATGCGCCGACAATACACGGGGCTAAGCTGGACACCGAAGCGGCGGGATTTTGATTTTCAGAATCGGTAGGGGAGCTTCCCATGGGCGGGGAAGCCGCCGGGCGACCGGCGGTGGAGCGCATGGGAGTGAGAATGCTGGCATGAGTAGCGAGAGACGAGAGAGTAACTCGTCCGCCGTGAACCCGAGGTTTCCTGGGCAAGGCTAATCCTCCCAGGGTCAGTCGGGGGCTAAGGCGAGGCCGGAAGGCGTAGCCGACGCGCAGCAGGCAGACATTCCTGCACCGCGCACGCGGCGCTACGACCGACGGGGCGACGGATGGGGGTGGCTCGGCGGGGTTCTGGACGTCCCCGTGATGGAGCGCGGCCCGCGGACCAGGGAAATCCGGTCCGCACGAGGGCGAGGCTCCGGACGAAGCGATCAAGCGAAGCGAGTGAGCCCGAGGTCCCTAGAAAAACCCCTAGGCAGGCGCGTGCGCGCCCGTACCGCAAACCGACACAGGTGGGTGGGTAGAACATACCGAGGCGATCGGGTCAACCATGGTCAAGGAACTCGGCACAATGGCCCCGTAACTTCGGGAGAAGGGGTGCCCGCGCGTACGTGAACGGACTTGCTCCGGGAGCGGAGGCGGGCCGCAGTGGAGAGGCCCAAGCGACTGTTTACCAAAAACACAGGACTCTGCAGAAGCCGCAAGGCGACGTATAGGGTCTGACGCCTGCCCGGTGCCGGAAGGTCACGCGGAGGAGTTAGCGCATCGCGCGAAGCCCCGAAGCCAAGCCCCGGTAAACGGCGGCCGTAACTATAACGGTCCTAAGGTAGCGAAATTCCTTGTCGGGTAAGTTCCGACCTGCACGAAAGGCGCAACGACTTGGGCGCTGTCTCGACCATGGACCCGGTGAAATTGCACTGGTCGTGAAGATGCGACTTACCCGCGGAAGGACGGAAAGACCCCGTGAACCTTCACTGCAGCTTGGCATTGGCCGCTGGTCCCGCGTGTAGAGGATAGGCAGGAGGCATCGATCCGGAGGCGCCAGCCCCCGGGGAGCCGCCCTTGGAATACTGCCCTCGCGCGACCGGCGTCCTAACCCGAGGCCGTCAACCGGCTCGGGGACCGTGCCAGGCGGGCAGTTTGACTGGGGCGGTCGCCTCCTAAAGGGTAACGGAGGCGCGCGAAGGTCCGCTCGGGACGGTCGGCAACCGTCCTTTTGAATGCAAGAGTACAAGCGGGCTTGACTGCGAGGCCCACAAGCCGAGCAGGTGCGAAAGCAGGCTCTAGTGATCCGGCGGCCCCGAGTGGGTGGGCCGTCGCTCAACGGATAAAAGGTACTCCGGGGATAACAGGCTGATCTTGCCCAAGAGTCCACATCGACGGCAAGGTTTGGCACCTCGATGTCGGCTCATCGCATCCTGGGGCTGGAGCAGGTCCCAAGGGTACGGCTGTTCGCCGTTTAAAGCGGTACGCGAGCTGGGTTCAGAACGTCGTGAGACAGTTCGGTCCCTATCCTCCGTGGGCGCAGGAGAATCGATGGAGGCTGCCCCCAGTACGAGAGGACCGGGGTGGACGCACCTCCGGTGAACCGGTTGTCGACCAACGGCACGGCCGGGTAGCCGCGTGCGGCGCGGATAACCGCTGAAGGCATCTAAGCGGGAAGCCGTTCCAGGGATTAGTTCTCCTTCCGGTAAGGGCCCAGGTAGACTACCTGGTCGATAGACGGCAGGTGCAAGGCTGGCGACAGCCTCAGCCGAGCCGCACTAATCGCCCGAGCTCTTCCGGAACCGCACCTCGCGGCCCGCGGGACCCAGCGCTCATGCGCGGTCCGGGCACGAGGATGCCCCCGAGTCAGTTCCCTTTCCTATACGCCATGCGGCCCCCAGGGCACGTAGATGAGACCCAGGACACCGTAACGGTGGGCGCCGCCCACCGGTCAGCGGCCAGAGCATGGGGGGCACGCCCGGTCCCGTTCCGAACCCGGAAGCTAAGCCCCATCGCGCCGAGAGTACTGCGGGGCCAGCCCGTGGGAGGCCAGGGCGCCGCTGACCGGTGGACGGCACCGAGCCGTACGCTTGACTTGAAGAAGGGGGGGGCCTCGCGGCCTCCCCCTTTTTTTTGCGTTTTATAGAGAGCTGTAATACAAGAACTCGCCTTCTTTTAGCTTGTCTTACTGTTTGGCTGTATTTTGAGTCCTTCTTTTGTATTTGCGCGATAATAACTCCCATTGGCGTTAGGGAGGACTTGATGTTTACCGTTTTTGTCTTGGGCAATATTGCTTCGGGTAAGTCGACTGCCTGCCGCTATCTCGAATCTCATGGCGCCATGCTTATCGATCTGGACGAGCTTGCCAAATCGCTGTATGTGCCAGGCTCCGATATCGTCAATGCCCTCGCGGAAGAATTTGGCTGGGATATTTTGGACGAGGAGGGCGGCGTTCGCCGTAACATCCTCGCTTCTCGAGCTTTTGTTTCTCCTGATGCGGTCGCGAGGCTCAATAGCATTGTGCACCCCGTTCTCATTGAGCAGCTGTCACTGAGGATTCTTGATCCGGTTTGCTGCACGGTTTCTTCCCCCCGTTATCCCTTTGCGGTGGTCGAGGTTTCTGCTCCGACTGGTTTTGAGGATGCATTTGGCTTGGCTGATGAAATTCTGGTCATCAGCGCCCCTTTGTCAGTTCGTCGCGAGCGTGCTATTCAGCGTGGCATGGAGCCATCTGATTTCGATGCCCGTTCTGCTTGCCAGCCCGATGAGTCTGCGCTGTGCAATCTCGCTACAACGGTGATTGATAATGCCGCAGGCGATAATTCGCTCTTTGAGCAGCTTGACTCATGGCTTGCATGCCATGGGTTTATAGACACTGCGAATAAGGAGGATTCCGATGCCTAAGACACGTTTCTTTGCGTGGTATCGCCTTATTCCGCTGGCTGCCGTTTTTGCCTTCGGCCTTATCTCATTCGTTTACTCGTGTGCTCCTGCCGCCTTCTTTAAGCCGCTGTATCCGATTGACTACGAGGCATATGTAAAGCAATCCAGTATTTCGCATAATCTGGATCCGTATCTGGTGTGCGCTGTCATTAAGTCGGAATCGAATTGGGATCCCGAGGCCGAATCGAATCAGGGTGCTCAGGGATTGATGCAGCTGATGCCTGTGACTGCTCAGGATATGATCGCCAAGGGTCTTGTCGACGGTGGGGAGTATTCGGCCGACAACCTTAACGATCCGGCTACGAATATCGAGTTTGGCTGTGCGTACCTCTCGTATCTCTTAACGTATTTCAACGGGTCGACGGATAGCGCTATTGCCGCCTATAACGCCGGCATGGGCAATGTCGACGGATGGGCGCAGCAAAGTACGTCGCTGCACAATGCAATCACCTTTCCCGAGACGCAGGCGTATCTGATTCGCGTCAATAATGCCTGGGTTCGCTATAAGACCCTCTATCCCGATCGGTTCGTATAGGACTATGCCTGCCGCCTGCGTATACTGCAGATATATGAGTTAGGAGTATCCATGGCGGAATTTGAAGTAGAACGCGTTGGCGGTGAACTTAAGCGCTTTGGCGTTGAGGGCGCTGAGGTGCCGTTTGAAGTCGTTTCTCCCTATGAGCCTGCAGGTTCTCAGCCTAAGGCCATTGAGTCGCTTGTGCAGGGTGTGAGGGACGGAGATCGCTATCAGGTTTTGCTGGGCGTGACTGGTTCGGGCAAGACCTTCACGATGGCTAAGACTATTGAGGCCCTGGGGAAGCCGACGCTGGTCATGGCTCCCAATAAAACGCTCGCCGCTCAGCTTGCGAGCGAGCTCAAAGAGTTCTTTCCCAACAACGCTGTGGTCTACTTTGTCTCGTACTACGACTACTATCAGCCCGAGGCGTATGTGCCGCAAAGCGATACATATATCGAGAAAGACTCCTCGATTAACGAAGAGGTCGAGATGCTGCGCCATCAGGCGACCGCATCGCTGCTATCTCGACGCGATGTGATCGTTGTCGCATCGGTCTCGTGTATCTATGGCATTGGCTCTCCTGAGGACTATGCGGGTCTTGCTCCAAACGTCGACAAGAAGGTGCCGCTCGAGCGCGATGACTTTATCCATGCGCTTATCGACATTCAATATGATCGCAATGACTATGACCTGGCGCGCGGCACGTTCCGCGTGCGCGGTGATGTCGTCGACGTGTATCCGCCTTATGCCGAGCATCCGTTGCGGTTTGAGTTCTTTGGTGACGAGGTTGAACTGATAGCCGAGATCGATGAGGTCACCGGTGAGATGCTGCGTGAGTACGAAGCAATTCCCGTGTGGCCGGCCTCGCATTACGTGACCGAGAAGCCAAAGGTCAAGGCCGCTCTGAAATCAATCAGTGAAGAGTGCGAGAAGCGTGTGGCCGAGCTCAAGGCGACTGATAAGTTGCTCGAGGCACAGCGTCTGCAGCAGCGTACCGACTATGATCTCGAGATGCTCGAAACGATGGGCTTTTGCAACGGCATCGAGAACTACTCGCGTCATCTGGACGGGCGTAAGCCGGGTGAGCCGCCGTTTACCTTGATTGACTACTTTCCCAAGGACATGCTCTGCATCATCGACGAGAGCCATGTGACGGTGCCGCAGATTCGCGGTATGCACGAAGGCGACCGATCGCGTAAAGTGACCCTGGTGGAGCATGGTTTTCGCCTGCCCTCGGCGCTCGACAACCGTCCGCTTCGCTTCGATGAGTTTGAGGCAAGGATACCCCAGTTTATCTATGTTTCGGCCACACCGGGCGACTACGAGCTGCGGGTGAGCCAAAACGACGTGGAGCAGATTATTCGTCCGACCGGTCTGCTCGACCCCAAGATCGATGTGCGTCCGGTTCGTGGGCAGATTGACGATCTTGAGGACGAGATTCGCGAGCGCGTTGCCCGCAAGGAGCGCGTACTGGTGACCACGCTCACCAAGCGCATGGCCGAGGATCTGACCGACCATCTGCTTGATGCCGGCATTAAGGTCAATTACATGCACTCCGATACAGCGACGATGGACCGTGTCGAGATCCTGCGAACGCTGCGCGAGGGAAAGATTGATGTTCTCGTTGGCATCAACCTGCTTCGCGAGGGCTTGGATCTCCCCGAGGTCTCACTGGTGGCAATTCTCGATGCCGATAAGGAAGGCTTCTTGCGCAACCGCCGTTCGCTGATTCAGACGATTGGCCGCGCGGCCCGTAACGCCGATGGCGAAGTCATCATGTATGCAGACGTTGTGACCGATTCGATGAAAGAGGCCATCGAGGAGACGCAGCGCCGTCGCGAGATTCAGATGGCATATAACGAAGAGCATGGCATTGTGCCCAAGACGGTGCGCAAGGCCATCAACGACATCTCAAGTTTTATTGCCGAGGCCGAAAAAACCGTGGGTTCCAAGGGACGCTCGAAGGGCGACTCTCTTGGCCATGGCGCATTCTATACGCCCGATGAGTTGGGCGAGGGTGGCGTGCCGGAAACGGTGGCGCCCGAGCAGACACTTGCGGAGCAGTTGGAAGAACTGCCGCATGACGAGCTCGTGCGGATCGTCGAAACCATGGAAGAGGATATGCGTAACGCTTCTGCCGCCATGGACTTTGAGGAGGCGGCGCGCCTGCGCGATGCCGTCGTTCAGATTCGGGCGATGCTCGAGGGTGCGTCTGAGGACGAGACGATCGAGCGCTTACGTTCGCAGGCTCGCAAGGGTTCCACGTTCGCATCGGGCAGAAAACGCCAGGGTGCACGGTTTAAGAAATAGCGAACATGCCCCGAGTTCCCTGCGGAGCTCGGGGCATGCGTCTTTTGCGCGCTGGAATTCGTGCGTTAGAGGTCTGCGATCAGGGCTTCGGCACAACGGATGCCGTCGGTGGCGGCGCTCATGATGCCGCCGGCATATCCAGCTCCCTCACCGCAAGGGTAGAGGCCCGGGGTCGACACGGCATGGCATGTTCGGTCTCGGGTGACGGTGACCGGTGAGCTCGAGCGAGTCTCCACGCCGGTAAGGACAGCATCGGAGCGGTCGTAGCCTCGTAGCTTTTTTCCAAGTAGGGGAAGTCCCAGGCGGAGCGACTCGACGATATGCTGCGGCAGGGCTTCGTCAATTGCCGTCCAGGTCACACCGAGCGGATAGGTGGGCTTTACCTTTCCGGGCGCCTTGCTGGCGCGTCCTGCGAGGAAATCTCCGACGAGCTGTGCCGGTGCGTTCCAGTTGGAACCGCCCAGGCGGTAGGCGGCCGCCTCGCAGGCGCGCTGGAGCTCGATGCCGGCGAGTGGGTCATCGTTGGGAAGGTCCTCAGGCGTGACGTTAACGAGCAGGGCGGCATTTGCGTTGCGTCCGTCGCGGGCATTGAGACTGGCGCCGTTGACGCACAAGTGGCCCTGCTCGGAAGAGGCGGCGACAACCTGCCCGCCGGGACACATGCAAAACGAGAACACGCTGCGGCCGTTGGGAAGATGGGCGACGAGCTTGTAGGGGGCTGCTCCGAGGGCAGGATGTCCCGCCGAGGCTCCGAATTGGGCTCGGTCGATGTCGCGCTGCGGATGCTCGATGCGAACGCCCATGGCAAAGGTCTTTTGTGCGAGGACCACGTTGTGGTCCTTAAGGAGCTCAAAAATATCGCGAGCAGAATGCCCGCAGGCGAGGATGAGGTGCTTTGTCTCGATTGGCTCGCAAGCGGTGTCTTGGGACGATTGGACATCAATACCGGTGATGGCGCCAGACGCGTCGATGCGAATGTCGACGAGCTTCGTTCGATAACGGACGACACCTCCGAGCTGCTCGATGCGCTGGGATATAGCGGTGACGACCGTGGGAAGGATGTCGGAGCCAATGTGCGGCTTGGCATCCCACAGAATATCGCGGGGCGCACCCGCCTCGACGAAGGTTTCGAGGATAAGGCGATGGGCGGGATTTTTGGTTCCCGTATTGAGCTTGCCGTCCGAGAAGGTCCCCGCGCCGCCCAGGCCAAACTGGATATTGCTCTCGGGGTCGAGGATGCGCTCCTTTAGAAAGAGGTCGATCGCCTGCGAGCGGCGAAATGCCGGGTCGCCGCGCTCGATGAGCAAGGGCTTAAGACCTGCTTCGGCGAGCGTAAGCGCAGCGAAAAGGCCGGCGCATCCGGCGCCGACAACGACAGGGCGTTCTTGAGGTGCGTCGGAGGCGGGGGAGGGGAATGAAGGCTCATAGTCTTCTATCGCGCGTACGCGCGAGCGGTCACGCTCGGCAACGCTGTCGATCGCTTCTCGCTCGAGGTGGGGACTAGTCAGCTCAACACGAAAGCTCAGGATAAAATGGACGTCTCGTTTTTTGCGAGCGTCGATTGACTTGCGGTGGAGCTCGATGGACTTGATCTCGGAGTCCTTGCAACGTAGGACGCACTTGGCGACTCGCTTGCCAACAATGAGACAGGCATTTTCATCGCCGGCTTCATCGAGCGACGCGTTGACTTGGGTGATTTCAATCATCGAGGTCTCCTTAGAGGCAAGAAAGAGGCCGTCCGGTATCCCAGACGGCCCGAATGCGTTTTTGATTATAGACTGCGCGGCTACAGGCTGCTTGCAGCGCGAATGCCCGAGATCCAGGCCCACGCAAGGTTAAAGCCTCCGCAATCGGCGTCGATGTCGAGCGCTTCACCGCAGACGTAAAGCGGGGCGTCGACAACGCTGCGCGCGCGTAGGCTGGGTGTTGAGATGCTCTCGACAAATATGCCACCACGCGTGACCTGTGCTGAGCGCTCCTCGGCTGTTCCCTCGACGAGCAACTTAAAGTGTTTGAGGATCGAGACCAGGTGGATGACATCGTTGGAGCCTGGATGGCACTGCTCGAACGCTGTGCAGACGACGCGGGAGAGTTGCGGGGCGAGCATGCCGTCGAGCCAACGGGGATCGCGGGGTGAAAAGCGGCCGAGCAGTTCAACGCGTCGGTTGAGCGTATCGAGCAGCTCGTCTTTGGAGAGGTCGGGGAAAACGTCGAGCAGGATCGTATCGCCGTGCTGGATACGACGAGAGAGGTTGAAGACAGCGACACCCGAGATACCGAAGGTTCGAAACAGCACTTCACCGTCTTCGTGCCAGAGCTCATTATGATTGCGGGCGAGCGTCAAGCGGGCACGGACGCGCAGGCCATCCAACGTCTTGAATGCCGCCCGATCGCCAACGACCGTTGCCGATACGGGGCAGAGGATGGGGCGCAGTGAAGTGAGGGGGAGGCTAAACGTATCGGCGATACCGGTGGGGTTGCCGCCCGTGGCGATAATTACGGCATGTGCCTGCAGGGCCTCGTTCTTGCGAGGGACATCGGCGAGCGCTTTCCGAAGCGAGCGGAGCTCCGATTTTCGGTCGTCGTGCTTTTTTGCCTTGAGTGCCCGCGCTGGACGGTCTATTTGGAGTGCCCAGCCTTCGGAAGCTTTGTGCGCCGAGGCAACGTTGGCTCCGCAGATTAAGGTGATACCTAGGCGGTCGCAAACGCTGAGAAGCGCGTCGCGCACCGATTCGGCGCGAAGGGAGCGCGGGTACAGCCGGCCTTCCTCGGAGGTTGTCATGATGCCCAGCGAGGAGAAGAAACCCATAAGCTCTTGTTCGGGCTGGGGGCCCATGACGGATGTGACGAATGCTGGGTGGTTATACCGCTGAGGATCGATCGATTCGTTGGAGAGGTTGCAGCGGCCGTTACCGGTCGCAAGGAGCTTAAGGCCGCAGGCGACATCGCGCTCAACGATGCAGACGCTTTTGCCAGCGCGTGCGGCCGTAATGGCGGCGGCGAGGCCTGAAGCCCCGCCGCCGATTACCAAGACGTCATAGAGGGCGCTCGCGTTCACTTAGGCCTCGTCGGTCTCGTGCGGGGTAATAGCCTCGACGGCAGAGACCGCCTTGGGCAACATGCCATCGGGCAGCGCGGTCTCGACCTCGCCCTTATCGCAGGCCTCGGCGAGTGCCGGATTAATGGGAAGCTGGCCCAAGATGTCGAGGTTATAGCGCTCTGCGACCTCGGGGAGCTTGCTCTTGCCAAAGACCTCGATCTTCTTGCCGCAGTCGGGGCACTCAATATAGCTCATGTTCTCGACAATGCCCAGAATGGGGACGTTCATCTTCTCGGCCATGTTGACCGCCTTGGCGACGATCATCGAGACCAGATCCTGCGGGCTCGTGACGATGACGATGCCGTCGACCGGCAGCGACTGGAAGACGGTGAGCGCGACGTCGCCTGTTCCCGGAGGCATGTCGACCAGCAGGTAGTCGATGGGGCCCCACGAGGTCTCGCTCCAGAACTGCCTAATGGCGCCTGCGATGACCGGACCGCGCCAAAGGACGGGGTCGGTCTCGTTTTGGAGCAGCAGGTTGGAGCTCATGACCTTGACGCCGTGCTCGGAGATTTCGGGCAGCATAAGGTTGCCAAGGGCATGGACGTGGCGTCCACTCATACCGAACATCTTGGGGATAGAGGGACCGGTGATGTCGGCATCGAGGACGCCGACCTTGTGGCCGTGACGGGCAAGCTCGGTGGCGATGGCACCGGTGACAAATGACTTGCCGACACCGCCCTTGCCGGAAAGCACGGCGATGACGCGCTTGACCTCGGACAGCGTGTTCTCCTCAAATTGCGACGGCGACGTTTGTCCGCCGGCGGCCTGTGCGTGTTCGCAACCCATGTATGACTCCTTTGTATATGCTGGGGCCGGGGCCCCGCGATGTGACACGAGCGTCATTGTACCCTCGTTTGCGAGCGGGAGTCATTTGCGATGCGTTTGGGCCGAGCGTGCTTGCAATACGATGGGCCCAAGCGAATGGGCGGGCTTACTGAACTTTGCTGGCGAACTCGAGGTATTGCATGCGCTGCAGCTTGTCGATCGTCGAGGCGTAGGGGCTGTCTTCCGATTCCAAGTCGTAGCGCAGCCCGTCGGCACCGAGATAGCCGGCGACATTGATGGTGGGCACATCTGACCTTGTCGCAAGCAGGGCCTTTTGGTAATTGGTGAGCGGGGCGCCGATCTTATTAAGGGTAATGGCTGCAATCTCGTTTGCCCCGACGGTGTCGTAGACGTTGAGCTCGGTATTGCCGGCGATCTCATAGTTAGCCCAGACGAGATATGTCGACTGATAGATACGGAAAGCGTGGCTTGCCGTATCTTCCTGAGGGTACAGCTCGTCGTTGAGAGTCGTTGCGGCGCTCGGCTGATGGTCGCCAAAAAAGACAAGAACAACCGGTCTGCCGATGTTGCGGAGCTCGTTGATAAAGTACTCGAGGTCCCGGTCGGATGCGTTGATGCAGGTGAGATAGGTGTTGAGCGCGCTGTTGGCGCCCTCGCTGGCTCCCTCGACCCAATAGTTTGTCAGCTCTTCGGCGGGAACGGTGCCATAGTCGTAGCCGCCGTGATTTTGCATCGTGACGTCAAAGATGAACTGCGGCGCTTCGTCGGTTCTAAGCAGGTCGAGTATCTTGTCGTAGGTGGCGTAGTCGCATACGCCGGCATGGTAATAGGGCGCACCTTCGAAATCGCCGATTGAAAGAAAGTCTCCAAAGCCCAGCTGCTGATAGATTTTATCTCGATGGTAGTTGACGGGGTTTTGCGGGTGCATAGCGGTAGTGGTATACCCAAGCTCTTTAAGGTCCTTTGCCAGGCTGTTTACGCCATTCATCTGATACAGCTGATAGGGGATCTTGCCTAATCCGACAAAGGCCGTTGTCGCTCCGGTCAAAAATTCGAATTCGGAGTTCGCCGTTCCGCCACCGGCGACCGAAGCGAGCATGGTGCCGCGAACAAGTGTGTCGGGAAGCGAGTTGTAGAATGCGGGGCCGGAGTACCCGGCCGCCTGGAGCTGCTCAAAGCACGAAAGGTCGCTAAAACTCTCGTTCATGACGGCAACAATCGTCGGCTTGATTTCATTGAACTGGGCAACGGCCGCCGCGCGCTGTTCGCTCGAGCCATATGTGCTGTCGTAGACGGCGGCGAGCTCCTGCTCGATGCTCTGCGCCTCATCGGGCGTATAGTCTTCGGGCTTCTCAATGGACAACTCGTTGACCATTTCGGTGAACGAAGTGATAAAACCCTGAGACGCATACGTGGTGATGGGCTGCCAACGGTCAAATCCAAAATCCAGCGCCTGCTCCAAGTCGATGTTGGAAAAGCCTGAGAGCCCCACAACGGTCACTAGCAGAAAAGCACAGAGGTTAGCGGCGATAGCGGGGAAGACATGGGTGGGCGTACGGAGCTTTCGCGGTCGGATGAGCGAAAGAAGCCCCAGGGAAATCTCCAGCAGGGCGAGAGAGGTTACGATTCCGGCGGTAAAGGTAAACTCGTATCCCTCGCTGACTTCCATTGCGGTGCCAAGGGCCAAGATATCGCTTGGCAGGATGGCTTCGCCTTTAAACGTTATGACGAAGTGCTCGGCAATGCCAAGGATGCAGCAGACGACGGGCACGAGAGCCATGACGCCTCCATGACGCTGTCCCAGCAAATAAAGGGAGAGCAGAACCGTCGCGAGCAGCCCGACGGAAAACCCGAATGAGTTGGCGGGAATGCGATAGAACGTTTCGTTGCAGGCAATTTCGAGTGAAACGAACGAGAGCGCTGAAACAGCGGCGATGACAAGGATGTCACGGCAAATACAGGCAACCGTTCCCGTCGCAAGGTCGGTTTGGTCGATAAGTCCCGAAACCAAGGGCTCGACAAGAAGCATGACGGCGACAGCACCGAGCGCCGAATAAGAAAGGATCCATAGGGAGCTGCCCTCATTTACGAGCAATTGATTCGTAATCCATGCAGCTACCACGCCGAGCGGGACGAGGAGCGTCGCGCACCAAAAGACGCGGGCAATGGGTGGCTTTTCGTTGCGTTTGATTGAAAAATACACGCGCACGACGACGGCGGCCACGATAAGGACGGCGATGAATATGGGCAGATTGGCCATGTCGCTCGAAGTGATTTCAAGGGGGATATCTTCGGTCATGGACGTTCCTCTGGTACAGCAAATTAAGTTCAGTATTAGATTACTGTAACCTTTCCACGGCATTTCGAGAAACAAAGCGCCCGATACGCAAAGCTAAAGGTCTGCGAATCTTGTATTACGAACATCTGTGCGCGTCGAGTGCGCTAAACTCATCGGCAGTATGATTCGATGCAATAGGAGGCAAGGAGCTTCCATGTCTGATTCCTCTATCGTTATTCGCGGCGCTCGTGAGCACAACCTCCGTGATATCGATGTTTCCATTCCGCGTGACCAACTCGTGGTCATTACCGGTCTTTCTGGCTCGGGCAAGAGTTCGCTGGCATTCGACACTATCTATGCCGAGGGCCAGCGTCGATACGTCGAGAGCCTTTCGAGTTATGCGCGCCAGTTCTTGGGCCAGATGGACAAACCCGACTTGGATTCAATCGACGGCCTTTCGCCGGCGGTGTCGATCGACCAAAAGACGACATCTAAAAACCCTCGCTCGACGGTTGGCACCGTAACCGAGATTTATGACTATCTGCGTCTGCTGTTCGCCCGTGTGGGCACCCCGCACTGTCCCGAATGCGGCCGCGTCATTGAGCGCCAGACGACCGACCAGGTCGCCGATAAGGTCCTGGCGGCGGGGGAGGGCCGCCGCGCGTTTGTGCTGGCACCGGTGGTGCGCGGGCGAAAAGGCGAGTACACCAAGCTGTTTGAGGACCTTCGCGCCGAGGGCTTTAGCCGCGCGCGTGTCGACGGCGAGGTTCGCTCGCTTGATGCCCCTATCGATTTGGATAAGAAATTCAAGCACGATATCGAGGTCGTGGTCGACCGCATCGTGATTCGCGAGAACTCGGTGGGCCGTATTGCCGAGTCCGTTGAACAGGCGACTGCGCTGGCGCACGGCAATGTGAACGTATACTTGCTGCCCGACCGCGACGCTCCCGAGGGGACCGAAGGCGAGTTGCTGGAGTATTCGCTGGCGTTAGCGTGCCCGGAGCATGGACACTCCATCGATGACCTGCAGCCGCGTGATTTCTCGTTCAACGCGCCCTATGGCGCGTGCCCCGAGTGCGATGGCCTGGGCTTTAAGAAGACGGTCGATGCCGAGGCCCTAATCGAAGACCCCTCGAAGTCGATCGCCGACGGGGTCTTTGGCAGCCTGTTTGGCAACTCTAACTACTATCCGCAGATTTTCGCTGCGGTCTGCAAACACTTTAAGGTGAGCGTCGATACGCCGTGGGAGGATCTGCCTCCGCGGGTGTGTCGTGCGTTTTTAGACGGCATGGGCGACCAGAAGATTTCGGTCGACTATCAAAAGCTCGATGGGCGCCGCAGCCAGTGGGACACCAAGTTCTCGGGTGTGCGCAATATCCTGTACGAGCGCTATACCGAGACGACGAATGAGAACACCAAGGCGCGCTTGGAGAAGTACATCCGCGAGGAGCCGTGCTCGAGCTGCCACGGCGCTCGTTTGCGCCCCGAGATGCTCGCCGTCACCGTGGGCGGCAAGTCCATTTACGAGGTTTGTTGTCTGTCGTGCCGTGAGTCGCTCGAGTTTTTTGAGGGCCTGGAACTCACCGAGCGCCAACAGTTTATCGGCGGACGCATCGTCAAGGAAATCCTGGAGCGCCTGCGTTTTCTGGTCGATGTCGGACTCGACTATCTGACCCTCGATCGTGCCTCGGCGACGCTTTCCGGAGGCGAGGCCCAGCGCATTCGCCTGGCAACGCAGATCGGCGCCGGCCTCATGGGTGTCCTGTACATTTTGGACGAGCCATCGATTGGCCTCCATCAGCGCGATAACGAGCGCCTGATCAAGACGCTTGAGCGCCTACGCGATATCGGCAATACCGTCATCGTCGTCGAGCATGATGAGGATACGATTCGTGCTGCCGACTATGTGATCGACATGGGCCCCGGCGCGGGCGTGAACGGCGGACACGTAGTCGCGGCGGGAACGCCTGCCGATATCATGGCGTGTCCCGAGTCGATGACGGGCGCTTATCTGACCGGCAAACGAATGATCCGGGTTCCCGATGAGCGCCGCAAGCCCGGTCGCGGCTGCCTTAAGATCACGGGCGCCCGCGCCAACAACCTCAAAAACGTTACCGCCAAGATCGAGTTTGGTACGCTTACGGTCGTTACCGGCGTGTCGGGATCGGGTAAGAGCTCCCTGGTTACCGACACTATCGCACCTGCCCTTACGAATGCCATTCACCGTTCGACGCGCCCTGTGGGTCCGTATAAGAAAATCGAGGGCATCGAGTGTATCGATAAGGTTATCGATATCGACCAGTCGCCGATTGGCCGCACGCCGCGTTCCAACCCTGCTACGTACATTGGCCTGTGGGATGATCTTCGCGCGCTGTTTGCGAGTACGCCGGAGTCGAAGGCGCGCGGCTACTCGCCGGGACGTTTCTCCTTTAACGTGAGCGGCGGTCGCTGCGAAGCATGCAAGGGCGACGGACAAATTAAGATCGAGATGCACTTCCTTCCCGATATCTATGTCCCCTGTGAGGTCTGCGGCGGCAAACGCTATAACCGCGAGACGCTTGAGGTCACCTACCGTGGTAAGACCATCTCGGACGTGCTCGACATGAGCGTCACCGAGGCACTGGCCTTCTTTGGGAATATCCCGCAGATTAAGCGCAAGCTCCAGACGCTGTACGATGTAGGCTTGGGCTACGTGAGCCTGGGCCAGCCCGCTACGACGCTCTCGGGCGGCGAGGCGCAGCGTGTGAAGCTCGCCAAGGAGCTTCATCGACGCCAGACGGGCAAGACGTTCTATATTTTGGATGAGCCGACGACCGGCCTTCATTTTGAGGACGTCCGCCAGCTGCTCGATGTGCTGCAGCGCTTGGTCGATGCGGGCAACACGGTGCTGGTGATTGAACACAACCTTGATGTCATCAAGGTTGCCGACCGCCTGATCGATATGGGCCCCGAGGGCGGTAACGGCGGCGGAACCGTCGTGGTTTCGGGCACACCGGAGCAGGTTGCGGACTGTCCGCAGAGTTATACGGGCAAGTTTTTGGCGCCGTTGCTCAGGCGTGACCGGGAGCGTCAGGCTCAACTTGATGCTCAATAAATAGGCGATTCAGTTTATGGGCGCCATCGACTCCTTGTGATTCGATGGCGCTTGCTGTGTCGAAGTGACGTATGCAGCCGAATTGGACATATACTTAATCCTTGCGTCCGAATGCGAGGGAAAGGATATGCCATGGCAAAGGCTGTAAAGACGCCAAAAACCAATGCGATGCGCGAGCTGGAAAGCGCCGGCATTTCCTATGTTCTACATACGTACGAAGACGATGGTGATGAGTCGGCGGGCCTGGGGGTCGCGATTTCGGAGCAGCTTGGCGAGGAGCCCGGACAAGGATTTAAGACCTTGGTCTGCGTGACGCCGTCCAACGACCACGTCGTGTGCTGCATCCCTGTTGCCGACGAGCTCGATCTAAAGTCCGCCGCGCGTGCCGCGGGGGAGAAGTCCTTGGCCATGATGCATGTGAAGGATTTGCTTGCGGCGACTGGCTACGTTCGCGGCGGCTGCAGTCCGGTCGGTATGAAAAAACGCTACCGGACGCTCATTGATGAGACATGTGTCCTTTGGGATACCATTTTTATTTCGGGAGGCAAGCGTGGTTATCAGCTTGAGCTTGCACCTGATGATTTAATTGCATTTTGCGGGGCGACGGTCGCCCCGATTACGAGAGAGGACTGAGCGATGCCGCAGGAAGAATTGAAGTGCGGAGCTCATTTTGCAAAAGAATCTGCGCCTCAGACACCCTCATCCGAAGCTTCTTCGTCGCGAGACGACACTGACGACATGGGCTCGTCGGACTACTCCACGGTTGGTCGTTCCGCCGGGCTTATGACCATCCTGACCATCGTGTCTCGCGTCACCGGTTTTATCCGCACGTGGGCAATGGCGGCCGCTATCGGCATGTCGCTGCTCTCGTCTTCCTATCAGGTCGCCAACAACCTGCCCAATATGCTCTACGAACTCGTGATGGGCGGCATGCTCGTGACGGCGTTTTTGCCCGTGTACATGGGCGTGAGGCGTGAGCAGGGTCGCGAGGCCTCTAACGAGTACGTGGGCAACCTGCTCGGTATTCTGCTATTGGTGCTGGGTGGCATTTCGTTGCTGGGGACCGTGTTCGCCCCGGGCTTTATCTGGACGCAATCGTTCCTTTCGGGTGACGGCGGCAGCATGGATACCGCTGCGTTCATGTTCCGTTTCTTTGCCATCCAGATTCTGTTTTATGGTTTGGGCTCGGTGTTTTCGGGCGTCCTCAACGCACACCGCGACTACTTCTGGTCGACGTTTGCCCCGGTCCTCAACAATGTGATCGTCATTGCGAGCTTTATGGGCTTTGCGCCCGTGTCCGCACAGTTTGGCGAACGTGCCGGCATCATCTTGATTGCGGCCGGTACGACCCTCGGTGTCTTTGTTCAGATGGCATGTCAGATCCCCGCGCTTGGCAAGCACGGCGTGCATCCCCATATCCATATCGACTTTAAGGACCCCGCACTGCGCCAGACGATTGCGCTCGGTATCCCGACGCTGCTCGCCACGGTGTGCATGTTTGTCTCGACTTCTATCACCAACGCTGCTGCGCTGGTGGTCCAGCCCGAGACTGGTCCTTCCGTCATCGCCTATGCGCGCCTGTGGTACACGCTGCCCTACGCGCTGATTGCCGCCTCGCTTTCGACGGCGCTCTATACCGAGCTCTCTCACGACGCACAGGAGAAGGATTACGACAGCGTTCGCACGGGCATTTCGCGTGGCGTCGCCCAGATGCTGTTCTTCCTGATTCCGTTTGCGCTGTACCTGATTGTCTTCGCGCGTCCGCTCAACATGATTTACTGTGCCGGCAAGTTCGATGAATCCGGCGTGGCGCTGGTGTCCGAGTTCCTTGTCTACCTGGCGTTCTCGCTGCCGCTCTACGGCGTGGTCGTGTTGATGCAGAAGAGCTTCTCTGCCTTGCTCGACATGAAGCCCTATAGCCGCTATTGCCTGTATTCCGCCATCGGCCAGGCCGGCTCGGTTCTGCTGTTTGGCGTTGTGCTGGGCTTCGGTATGCCGGCAATCGCGCTTTCGTATGTCGTCGACTACGTGATCTTGGTCGGCTGTTCGCTGCGGTGGCTGCGTCGTCGCCTGCGTGGCCTTCAGGTCAAATCTATCCTACATGGCGGTTTCTTTGGCCTTTTGCTCGGTGGCCTGGGTGCTGCCGCAGGCGCCGGCGTCATGTGGGCGCTTGAACACTTTGTCGGGGCACTTGGCGGCTCGATTCTGATTACTCTTGGCTATGTTTGCGTTGCGGGTGTCGTCTCGCTTGCTGTTACCTTTGGCCTTGCCGTCGTCCTTAAGATGCCCGAGGTCTCGGCGCTGCTTCGTCGCAAGTAGGTGCGCGTGGCCGGTCACGACAACATTCCAACGCTTGCCGAGCAGGTTTCGCGCGTTCCCACGCAGCCCGGATGCTACCTTTGGAAGGATGCCAAGGGCGATGTCATCTACGTGGGCAAGGCGAAAAACCTGCGCGCCCGTATGCGTCAGTACGTGACGCTGCAGGACGAGCGCCAGAAGATCCCGCTGATGATGCAGCTGGTGGCGAGCTTTGACTATATCGTGGTGGAGACCGAGCACGAGGCGTTGGTGCTCGAGCGCAATTTGATTGGTCAGTACCATCCGTACTTTAACGTCGACCTCAAGGATGACAAGAGCTACCCCTTTATCGCCATTACAAAGGGCGACCTGTATCCCGCTATCAAATACACGCGTGAGCGTCATAAGCCGGGAACGCGCTATTTTGGACCTTATACCGATAGCCGCGCGGCACGTGAGACGATAGATACGCTGCGCAAGGTTATCCCCATCTGCTCCGCATCCTGTGCGGAGTGGCGTCGTTGTCGCCGTATCGTCGAGTCCCACAAGGGCGAGGAAGACATCGTCAATATGATTTGCGCGCAAAACGGGCGCCCCTGCTTTGACTACCATGTCGGGCGCGGCCCGGGTGCGTGTGTCGGCGCGATTTCCCCGGCAGACTATGCCAAGAACGTCAAGCGTGTCGAGCGCTTTTTGTCGGGCCATCGCAAGGATGTCGTCGATGAGCTGACCTCCGAGATGACGGATGCCGCTGAGGCGCTCGACTTTGAGCGCGCGGCACGCGTCAAACGTCGTTTGGAGGTCATCAGGGGTCTGGACGATCGTCAGCAAGTCGTTTTTCCCTCCAGTGTCGATATAGATGTCATCGGTTTCTATCGCGAGGAGACCATCTCCGCCGCTTGCGTCTTCGTCGTTCGCGAGGGCCGAACTGTTCGCACCTGCGAGTTCATTCTCGACAAGGGTCTTGATGTTGACGAGGAAGAGCTCCAGTCGGGCTTTCTTAAGCGCTATTACGACGAGACGGCTGATATTCCAGCTGAGGTCAACCTTTCCGTCGAGCTTGAGGATGCGGAAGCGCTGGGGGAGTGGCTTGCGGGCAAGCGTGAGCGTTCCTGCCATCTCCATAGGCCGCAGCGTGGCGAAAAGCACCGTCTGCTCGATATGGCATCCAAAAATGCGCGCCATGCCCTCATGCGCTACATGATGCGAACGGGGTACGCTGACGACCGCACCAATCAAGCGCTCCTGGAGCTCGAAAGTGCGTTGGCGCTGCCATCGCCGCCGTTGCGTATCGAGTGCTTCGATATCTCTACACTGCATGGCACCTTTACGGTCGCCTCGATGGTGGTGTTTACCAACGGGCGCGCCGACAAGAGTCAGTATCGTCGTTTTAAAATTCAGGCCGAATTGGACGAGGCAAACGACTTCGTGTCGATGTCCGAGGTTTTGGGACGACGTTATGCTCCCGAGCGCATGGCCGACGAGCGCTTTGGCTCGCGCCCCGATTTGCTCGTTGTCGATGGCGGTAAGCCGCAATTGACCGCTGCGATGAAGCAACTTGAGGCTCTTGGGCTCGATATACCAGTTTGTGGCTTGGCAAAGGCCGATGAGGAGGTTTTCGTGCCTTGGGACGAGACTCCCGTCGTGCTGCCGACCGGGTCCGCGTCGCTCTATCTAATTAAACAGGTGCGCGATGAATCGCACCGTTTTGCCATCACGTTCCATCGCGAATTGCGCGATAAAGCCATGACGGTTTCGGTACTCGATGACGTTCCAGGCGTGGGACCCACCAGAAAACGTGCCCTTATGCGCCATTTTGGCTCGATGAAGCGTTTGCGCGCGGCGAGCGAGCAAGAGATCGCGGAAGTTCGAGGCATTCCTGCCGATGTCGCCAAAGCGGTTCACGAGGCGCTCGTTGCATGGAATGCCGAGCGCGCCGAGGCGGCGGCAAAGCAATCCGAAAACTAAACACGCCTCTAAACAACTGATATACATGATTGCGTGATTTTCAATCATTTATTTCACGGCGATTACCAGCCGATTTCGGGTTTAATTAACGCTAAAACGTTTGACTAGCCATGGTGAACAACCCTGCTATCCTGCGGGTTGACGAAGACTGATATCTCACCTCGTCGATACATACTGTCTGGCGAATCGTTTGTCAATGAATTCGGTGAACGGTAGCAAATACCGTTCAAGCGTATGTATGTATCGGTCGCCGAGCGCGGCACCTCAGTTGGGTTCGTCGGTAGGTAAGGTATATATCGTCCGCAAGTTGCGCGGGGGCACGTCTAGGCGCTCCCGGGTAAGATTCTCTATTGATAGGAGAAGACATGGCCATCATCAACAAGGGTATGTCCAGGCGTTCGTTCCTCGGCCTCACCGGCAGCGTCGCTGCTGTCGCAGGGCTTGGTCTCACCGGCTGCGGTGGCAGCTCTAGCGACGAGGGTTCCGCTTCCGGTTCCACCGATTCCGCCAACCGTGGCGGCGGCGTGATCACCGCTGGTTCCGCTTACGCTCCGTCCAGCTTCGATCCCGCCAGCACCGGCTCCGCTGTGGGCCTGGGTGCTAACTGGCACGTCGTCGAGGGCCTCTACGGCATCGATTACCACGACTACAGCACCTTCAAAGAGCTCGCCACCGACGATCCCAAGTCTGTGGACGACACCACTTTCGAGGTCACCATCCGCAAGGGCGCCAAGTTCTCCGATGGCACCGAGGTCACCGCTGACGATGTCGTTGCCTCCTACACCGCTTGCGCCGCTTCCGCTACCTATGCTCCGTTCTTCCAGCCCTTCGAGTCCATCGAGGCCAAGGACGCCAGCACCGTGACGGTCAAGACCAAGGTCCCCAACTTCTCCCTGCTCAAGGATCGTCTGGCCATCGTCCGCGTTACCCCGGCCACCCAGACCGAGGAGGATCGCGCCAAGCAGCCGATCGGCTCCGGCCCCTGGATGTACGACTCTATCTCCGATACCGAGATCACCCTGGTTCCCAACCCCGAGTACAACGGTGAGTATGCTGCCGAGGATAAGAAGATCCAGTACAGCATCCTGACCGACCCCACCGCTCGCGTTACCGCTCAGCAGGAGGGCTCCACGCTCGTTATGGAGCTCGTTACCGCTGACGCCGTCGACCAGCTCGAGAGCGCCGGCTGCAAGATCGATAACGTTCAGGGTTTCGGCACCCGCTTCATCATGTTCAACGTCGCCAAGGAGCCTTGGAACAACGTCAAGGTCCGTCAGGCTGTCATGTATGCGCTCGACACCGAGAAGATGGTCAGCAACACCTTCGCCGGCCTTGCCACCGCTGCCAGCTGCTACCTGCCCAAGAGCTTCACCAACTATCATGAGGCTTCCACGGTGTACAAGACCGACGCCAAGAAGGCTAAGAAGCTCATCGAGGAGTCTGGCATCACCCCGGGTGCCATCACCCTGCGCACCACCGACAACGAGCAGATTAAGGGCATGGCCGCCCAGGTCAAGAATGACCTCGACGCTCTCGGCTTCGATGTGACCATCCAGACCGATACCTCGCCGGCCACCTACGCTGCCATCGACGGCGGCGAGGCCTACGATATCCTCCTTGCCCCTGGCGATCCTTCCTGCTTCGGCGCCGACCCCGACCTGCTGCTCAACTGGTGGTACGGCGACAACGTCTGGATGCAGACCCGTTGCCCGTGGAAGGAGTCCGCTGAGTGGCAGAAGCTCCACGGTCTCATGGACGAGGCTCTTGCCGCTGAGGGCGATGAGCAGCAGAAGAAGTGGAACGAGTGCTTCGACATCATTGCCGACAACGCCGTTCTGTACCCCGTTGTCCACGTCAAGACCGTCTCCGCTTCCTGGGACGATCCGTCCACTGCGCCCAACGGCGAGGCCCTCGATGGCTTCAAGGGCATCGGCACGACGAGCATGTCCTTCAGGGGCGTTGCGACCGTCAAGGCGTAAGACTCGCTTGAGTCTGTATGCAGGATGTCGGTCGTTGGGACCGTATCCTCATAGTTGAAACAAAGACCCGGGCGACCTCGATGTCGCTCGGGTCTTGTAATGAGTATCCGTACTCATATACCAGTTGGTCCTACCGACAAAAGAAAGGGGAGAGAACGTGAACAACTTGCTACGTTTGATTGGAAGGCGTCTTGTGGCGCTGCCGATCATGGCATTGGGCGTCACCGTCCTGGTGTTCTTCCTTATGTCGTTCTCCAAGACCGACCCCGCCTACACGGCGTTGGGTGACGGTGCCTCGCCCGAGGCGGTTGCCGAGTACCATGAGAAGTATGGTCTGGACGACCCCTGGCCTGTGCGCTACGTGCGCTATATGGGCGATTTGATCCATGGCGACATGGGCACCTATGGTGCTGCTCGCAACTCCGTTGCCAAGCGCATCTCCACGGCCCTGCCCGTCACGATGCAGCTGACCTTCATCGGCCTTGCCATCGGTGCGGTCGTTTCGTTTTTACTCGGCGTCATCGCGGCACTGTATCGCGACAAATGGCCGGACCAAGTGATCCGCGTCTTTTCCATCGCCGGCTTGGCAACCCCGTCGTTCTGGCTTGCCGTTCTGTTGATCCTGCTGTTCTCTTCCTACCTTAAGGTGCTTCCGGCATCGGGTGCTCTGCCTCACTTCACCACGAATCCGGCTGGCTATCTGGGACGTATGATCATGCCCGCTATCGCCTTGGCATTTCCGCTGACGGGCCAGATGACTCGTATCGTGCGTACCGCCATGGTCGAGGAGCTCGATAAGGATTATGTCCGTATGGCTCGCGGCGCCGGCGTTCCCGAGAAGGTCGTCGTCGGCATCAACGTTCTTCGCAATGCGCTGATCACCCCGGTCACCACCCTCGGTCTTAAGATCGGTTACCTCATGGGCGGCGCCGTCGTCATCGAGGTTATCTTCAACCTCCCCGGCATGGGCACCGCGATTCTGCAGGGCGTTCAGGGCAACGAGGCGAACCTGGTTCAGGGCGTCGTTATCGTCGTTGCTCTTGCCTTCATCATCATCAACATCGTGGTTGACATGCTCTACCTGCTCATCAACCCGCGCATCAGGACGGTGTAGATTATGGTAAAGATTCGAGAGAAGCAAACCGAGCAGCTCGAGAAGGCTGCCTCCAAGGGGCTCAAGCTCGGTGGCTGGAAGAAGATGACGCTGTCTTCTAAGATTGCCGCCGTCGTGTTGGTGCTGGTCGCCCTGACTGCGATTCTGGCGCCCCTTCTTGCCCCCTATAGCCCGGTCGAGATTTTTACGGCTCGCCAGGCTCCCGGCAACGGATTTATCTTCGGTACCGACGATAAGGGTCGCGACATTCTGTCGCGCATGCTCTACGGTGGTCGTTACTCGCTGATTATCGGCTTTGGCGCCACTGCCATGGCTCTGGTCTGCGGCTCGGTCGTGGGCGCCCTTGCGGCGGTTTCGCGCAAGGCCGTTTCCGAGACGATCATGCGTATCCTGGACATCATCATGTCCATCCCGGGCATCGCCCTCGCGGCCGTCTTCGTCTCCATCCTGGGCAACTCCGTGCCGTCGATCATCTTCGCCATCGGCTTTATGTACACTCCGCAGATTGCCCGTATCGTGCGCGCCAACATCGTGTCCGAGTACGGCGAGGACTATGTCCGCGCGGTCATCGTTTCCGGCGCCAAGGCTCCGTGGATTTTGATCAAGCATGTTCTGCGTAACTGCATCGCCCCGATCATGGTCTTCACCGTTACCCTGGTCGCCGACGCCATCATCTTCGAGGCCTCGCTGACCTTCATCGGCGCTGGTATCCAGGAGCCCACCGCTACCTGGGGCAACATCCTCGCCGACGCCCGCGGCGGCGTGCTCGCCGGCCGTTGGTGGCAGGCGCTGTTCCCGGGCCTGGCCATCATGATCACCTGCCTGGCGCTCAACATCCTCTCCGAGGGCATTACCGACGCCATGGCCGCTGCTCCCTCCGCCGCCCTGGATCCGACCGATTCCTCCAAGCGTCGCGAGGCCGACCTGCTGGTCTCCGACCCCGTTCGCGCCTACAAGGAGCAGGCCCAGTCCCTCTCCGCTCGCCTTGGCGCCCTGCGCGATGTCGAGCTCAAGCGTGACGATCGCCATGTGCCCGACGAGTCTGTCGAACCGATTCTCTCGGTCCGTGACTTCTGCATTCAGTTTGAGCATCACGGCGATATCAACGTCGTCGACCATGTCAACTTTGACGTCCGTCCTGGTCAGACCATGGGCCTGGTGGGCGAGTCCGGCTGCGGTAAGTCCATCACCACGCTGGCCATCATGGGCCTGACCGACGATGACGAGCACCTTTCTGGTGAGGTTCTCTGGGAGGGCCGCGATCTGCTCAAGATGAGCAAGAAGGAGTGGTTCGGCCTGCGCGGTACCGATATCGCCATGGTCTATCAGGACGCCCTGTCCTCGCTCAACCCCTCCATGCTCATTTCCGCCCAGATGAAGCAGCTCACCAAGCGCGGCGGCACCCGTAGCGCCGAGGAGCTCCTGGAGCTCGTGGGCCTCGACCCCAAGCGTACGCTCGAGAGCTATCCGCATGAGCTTTCCGGTGGTCAGCGTCAGCGCGTTCTGATCGCTATGGCCCTTACCCGCGACCCCAAGCTGGTCATCTGCGACGAGCCCACGACCGCTCTGGACGTTACCGTCCAGAAGCAGGTCATCAAGCTGCTTAACGACCTTCAGGCCAAGCTCGGCTTTGCCATGATCTTCGTTTCGCACGACCTGGCACTGGTCGCCGAGGTCGCCCATAACATCACGGTTATGTACGCCGGCCAGGTTATCGAGCAGGCGCCCACCAAGGAGCTGCTCACCAACCCGATCCACGAGTACACTCGCGGTCTTCTGGGCTCCGTCCTGTCCATCGAGAGCGGTTCGGGCCGCCTGCACCAGGTGCCCGGCGCCGTTCCGAGCCCGCGCGATTTCCCCAAGGGCGATCGCTTCGCACCCCGCTCGAGTCATCCGCGCATTGGCCTGGACACCCGTCCGGTCTTCAAGCGCGTGCCCGGCACCGAGCACTTCTATTCCGAGCTCCCCGACGAGGTGCTCAAGGCAAATGGTTTGACCCCTCACGCGGAGGTGATGTAGATGAGCGAGACCGCAGTCAACGGCGTCGAGCCGATCATCTTCCTTGATGACGTCCACGTCACCTTTAGGACCCGTACCGGCTCGATTCTGCACCCCAACCTGGTTCACGCCGTCCAGGGTGTAACGATTAAGCTCATGCCCGGACAGACCATCGGCATCGTCGGCGAGTCTGGTTGCGGAAAGTCCACCACGGCTAACGTCATGTGCGGCCTGCAGGCCCCCACGAGCGGCAAGGTCTACTTTAAGGGCAAGGACGTTACCAAACGTACCGCCGAGGACCGTCGCCACATGGGTCGCGTCATCTCGGTCGTGTTCCAGAACCCGGCCACGGCGCTCAATCCCCGCATGGTCGTTCGCGAGCAACTGCTCGACCCCATGCGCGTCCACAACCTGGGTACCGAGGCCGAGCAGGAGAAGCGCGTCAAGGAGCTCTTGGAGCTCACCGGCCTGCCCAGCTCCGCCGCCGAGGTTCTTCCCGGCCAGCTTTCGGGCGGCCAGCGCCAGCGCGTGGCAATTGCCCGTGCCCTGTCGCTGAACCCCGATGCCATCATCGCCGACGAGCCCACCTCGGCTCTGGACGTTTCGGTCCGCGCGCAGATTCTGAACCTGCTGACCGACCTTAAGAAGGAGCTCGGCCTGGCCATGGTGTTCATTAGCCATGACATCCAGACGGTCCGCTATATCTCTGACGACATCATCGTTATGAATGGCGGCAAGATCGTCGAGCAGGGCGAGGCCAAGCAGGTCTTCCAGCACCCTCAGGACCCCTACACCAAGATGCTGCTCGGCGCTGCGCCGTCGCTGCTGCATCCCAAGCTCGGCGAGTAGCCTCGCTTTCCCTCCCGTGCGCCCGGTTCCCTTGCCGGGCGCACCTCCGTTGCGATTTCGAAAGGTTGGGTTCACGAGCCATGCCAAGTGCTCAGGAGCTACAACAGCAATTTGGTGAATATCGAGGCGCCATGCCCCGTCCATCAGATTTCGATCTCTTTTGGAAGGATCGCATGGCCGAGGCTGACGCCGTCGGGCTTGACTATGCGATCGAGGCGGCATCGGTCACCGATGCCGTGACCTGCCAGCTTTTCGATCTCTGGTATACCGGCATGTGTGGCGCTCGCCTGCACGCCAAGTACCTTAAACCTGTCTCGGACGAGCCCATGCCATTGGTACTTCAGTTCCATGGATATCCAGGTGCGAGTCGCAGCTGGTTTGAGCAGGCATCGTTTGCGGGCATGGGCATGGCGCTCATTGCTCTCGATTGTCCTGGTCAAGGAGGTCCGTCCGAGGACATTGGCGGATTTGAGGGCACAACGGTCGCGGGCCATATCGTCGCCGGTATCGACGGTGACCCGGCCAACCTCTACTATGTCCGCTTGCACCAAGATATTCGCATTCTGTGCCGTATTGTTCGCGAGCTCGAGGGCATCGATCTTGCCCGTGTGTTTGTGAACGGCGCGTCGCAGGGCGGCGGTTTGGGTATAGCGACCTGTGCGCTTAATAGCGAGCTTATCAATCGCGCCGCCATCCTCTATCCCTTCCTGTCGGATTTCCGCCTGGTCTGGGATTTGGATGCCGACGACATCGCCTACGAGGGCCTGCGCTATTGGTCTCGCTGGTTTGACGAGGACTCGACTCGTATCGACGAAGCCTATGCCAAGCTGGCGTACTTCGATTCCAAGAACTTTGCCCCCATGGTCAAATGCCCCGTGCTGTTTGGCACGGGCACAGCCGATATCGTCTGTCCGCCGGCGACGCAGTTTGCAGTCTACAACAACCTGACCTGCGAAAAGCGTCATGAGTTCTTTGAAGGCTTCGGTCACGAGGAGATTCAGGATTTTGACGATCTGATCATTCCGTTTTTCTGCAAGGGAGGGGAGGCTCATGTCTAAGTGCGAGAGCAATATCGATGAGCTGATTGTCCCCGAGCTTGCGGGAATTGCTGGGACGGTTTCGTCAAGGCTCTCTGATTTCCGGGATTGGCGCGGCGATGCTTCTGCGGATGTTTCCGAGTTGGAGACAGCCGCTTCGGACCTTGAGGTTTGCGGGCTGACCGTTACGGCGATTGATTTCGCAAATCCGTGCGCGCGCTACTCCGAGGTTTCCTTTGAGCTCGGCGGGTATGTCGTGCACGGCCGTTTGATTGAGCCTGTTGGTCGTGACCGGGCATCCGAGCTTGTGCCACTATGCCTGATGTTTCACGACATCGACCGACCCGTGCGCGGCTGGCATCACATGACGAGATTTGTCGCCATGGGGTATGCCGTCCTCGCGCTGGACGATGAGACTATTGGATCCAACGATCTGCAGCAGGGGATTACCTCGCCTGCTTTTGTCGAGCGTGTCCGTTGGGGCTGCGCGTTGGCGAAGGTTGCGCGCAACCTTGATGGCATGGATCCCGACCGCATCTTTGCATGGGGCGAGGGCCTTGGCGGCGGTGTCGCGCTGGCGGTTTCTGCTCTGGACGAGCGGGGCCTTGCCTGCACGGCGCTTGCCAATCCGCTTCCCAGCGGTCTCGAGACGCTGTCGCCTCGGGTTCGTGGCTCGGTGCTCATGGGCACATCGCTCATGGATACCGTGAGTGATCCCAAGGGTCAGTTTGCCGTATTCAACGGTCTTGAGTGTGACCGGAGGCATATCATCTATGCCAAATACGCTCACGAGCGCATCAATGCGTTCGAAAACGAAGTCGTCGACTTCTTTAACCAAACGTTCTACCCGTGTTCTTTGGCCTAGACGGCCTGGACACCGCCAACAAGAGTGGGCGGCATAGGGCTGCCCGCCAGACAACTAAGGAGATTCTTGTGGCAACTCAGAAATTCACCGGCGTTATCCCTCCCGTCGTTGTTCCCGATACCGAAGACCACCAGCTCGACGTTGCCTCCTTTGAGCGCAGCATCAACCGCATGATCGATGCCGGCGTCGATGGCCTGTTCTTCCTGGGCTCCTCGGGCGAGGTCGTCTTCTCCACCGACGAGCGCCGTCGCCAGATTGTCGCAGAGGCCGTTCGTATCGTCGACCACCGCGTTCCCGTTCTGGTCGGCATCATCGACACCGAGACCGAGCGCATGATCGAGCACGGCAAGGTCGCTCAGGAGCTGGGCGCCGATGCGCTCGTCGCCACCTGCCCGTTCTATGCCCTGCAGGGCATGACCGAGGTCGAGGAGCACTTCCGCATCCTTCACGAGGAACTCGACCTGCCCATCTTCGCCTACGACATCCCCGTGTGCGTCCACACC
Source organism: Collinsella sp. AM41-2BH (assembly GCF_003468085.1). NCBI lineage: Bacteria > Bacillati > Actinomycetota > Coriobacteriia > Coriobacteriales > Coriobacteriaceae > Collinsella > Collinsella sp. AM41-2BH. Next base: position 16,133 of record NZ_QSGH01000016.1, on the reverse strand, counting down.
AAGCTTCCCTGGAAGCTTCTTGCCAAGCTCGGCGCCGAGGGCGTCCTTGCTGGCGTCAAGGATTCCTCGGGTGATGACATCTCGTTCCGCTACCTCGTTCAGGAGAACGAAAAGAACGGCCATCCGATGAGCATCCTCACCGGTCACGAGGTTGTTGTCGACGGCGCTTACCTCGGTGGCGCCGACGGCTCTGTCCCGGGTCTCGCCAACGTTGAGCCCGAGGGCTACGTTCGTCAGTGGAAGGCCGCTCAGGCTGGTGACTGGGCTACCGTCAAGGCCGAGCAGGATCGCCTCAATGAGATTTCGCACATCTGGGATGTCACCTCGGGCGTCCAGGGCTATGCCGGTGGCGTCGGCGCCTTCAAGACCGCTATGAACCTCATGGGCATCTTCGACAGCCCGACCATGCCGCGCCCGGTGAAGGCCATGACCGGTGAGAACGTCGAGGCGATTCGCAAGGTCCTCCAGGACAACGGTCTCCTTTAAAGCTTTCCCAGGCACCCGACCTCGCCGTTCAACCGTGCGGCCATGACCCATTAGGTCAATGGCCGCACGGTTTCTCGGCGATCTCGGGCACCTGGAAAACCTTTACCGCGCTGTGACGGCTAGCCTGACGGCGCATTTCCTGTAGTTGTTTTTGTCTCCGAAGGAGAACGACATGGAGAACAAGTACGTCTGCTCTGTCGATATCGGCGGAACTAAGATCGCGACTGCCATCATGGAGTATCCGGCTGACGGCGGTGTGCCCCATCCCGTTTTTGAGGCTGAGGTTCCCACCGAGGCCCAGGAGGGTGGCGAAGCAGTCTTCCAGCGCATCGAGGCGTCTATCAAGGCAGCTCTTGAGGCAAATCCCGATGTCGAGGTCCTCGGAGTTGGCATCGGCGCTGCCGGTGTCGTCGACCCCAAGACGGGCGCCATCGCGTATGCCAATGAGATTATGCCCGGCTGGTCCGGTGTTCAGTTGGGGCCGCGTCTGCGCGAGGACCTCGGCCTTCCCGTTGCCGTTGTAGGCGACGTGCAGGCTCATGCTCTGGGCGAGGCCCACTGGGGCGTCGGCAAGGGCAAGTTCTCCGTCTTGTGTTTGGGCATCGGTACGGGCATCGGCGGCGCATATGTCGAGAACGGCCGCGTGATGCAGGGCTTCCATGGTGCTGCCGGCCATATGGGCCACATCGAGTGCTCGGCTGCCGCCGGCATTCCCTGCGCCTGCGGGCGTTCCGGCCATCTGGAGTCGGTTGCTTCCGGAACATCAATCGGGCGCATGTACGATGAGCGTTTTGGCCGCGTCGACCCCAGCCGTCCTTCGGTCGGCCGTGACGTGAACGACCTGTGCCGCGCAGGCGACGCAAAGGCGACCGAGGTCATTCATGACGCCGGCTTTGCGCTGGGCGCCAGCCTGGGCTCGCTCGCTAACATCCTGGACCCTGAGGTCATCGTGCTTTCGGGCGGCGTGATTCACCAAGGCCCCGATTGGCGTTCACAGACGTGGAAGGACTCGGTGCACGAGGGCTATGCCAGCCAGGCGCTCGACCCGCTTCAGGACACGCCGATTCTCATCGGCTCTCTGGAGGGCGACGCGCCGCTCATCGGTGCCGCCGAACACCTTCTTGCGTCGTTGAAGTAAACATAACTACCAAGTGCGCCTTCTGAGGTGCCGCAGATTGACGTGAAAGAGGAGCGAAGCGTACTTCGGTACGCGAGCGACGGTTTGAACGTCAAGGTGCGGTGTCTCAGAAGGCTGTTTTGAGAAAGGTTGAGTCGAACATGACCGTTGATCCTTTGATCCAGTCCCTAAAGGGCAAGCTCGTCGTGAGCGTTCAGGCGTATATGGGCGAGCCGCTTCGTACGCCCGAAACCATGGCTCAGATGTCTCGCGCCTGCGAGCTTGGCGGTGCTGCCGCTATTCGCTGCCAGGGTCTTGCCGACATCGCCGCCATTAAGGGCCGCTGCGAGGTCCCCGTCATCGGCTTGTGGAAGGATGGACACGAGGGCGTCTACATCACGCCGACGCTGCGTCATGCTCGCGCCTGCGTTGCCGCCGGTGCCGACATCGTGGCAATTGACGCCACTGATCGCCCACGTCCCGATGGCAAGACCGTTGAGGACACCTTCCGTCCGCTGCACGAGGAGGGCGTGCTCCTGATGGCCGACTGTGCCACCATCGAGGATATTCGTCGTGCTGTCGACATGGGCTTCGACCTGGTGTCCACCACGCTTTCTCATGGTGTCGCCGCCATCGATTGCACCATGGCCGACGGTCCCGATCTGCCGCTCCTGCGCCAGGCGACCGAGGAGTTTCCCGGCCTTCCCATCATCTGCGAGGGTCGCGTGCACACGCCTGAGGAGGCCCGCGCCGCGATTGATGCGGGCGCCTGGGCAGTTGTCGTGGGCACTGCCATTACGCACCCCACGAGTATTACGAGTTGGTTCAAAGCCGCGCTTGAGGCGTAAGACGGACCTCGTATCCGCTTGGGGCGGTATACTCAATAAAGGCAATTGATCGCGCGGGATCCGCTGGCCGGGTCCCGCGCTTGTTTTAGGAGGCACACATGCAAAAGGGAGATGCCATGGATGCGGCGGAGCGCTCGGAGCGCATCCCCGATATCGTCATCATCACCGGAATGTCCGGATCGGGCCGCACACAGGCCATGCACGTGTTCGAGGATATGGGCTATTTTTGCATTGATAACCTGCCTCCGCGTCTGATTGCCCAGCTTGCCGAGCTCGTTGGCATCAATACGGGCGTGGGTAGGCACCTTGCCGTCACCTGCGACCTGCGCAGCCAGGGCTTGTTCGATGAGCTGCTCGATGCCGTTGCCGCACTCGAGGAGCGCGAGATGAGCTGCGACATCGTTTTTCTCGAGGCCTCTGACGAGGTGCTGATCCGTCGTTATAGCGAAAACCGCCGCCGCCATCCCATTGCCAAGCCGGGGGAGACTACGGCCGATGCGATTCAGCGGGAGCGTCTGCAGCTGCGGGGTGTGCGCGATCGAGCCGATATGATCATCGACACGAGCCGTCTGCGCACCTCTGCCCTGCGTAATAAATTGCGCATGGCGTTCTCCGAGTTGTCCGACCAGCAGCTCATGGACGTTCACGTGTTCTCGTTTGGCTTTAAGCACGGTATGCCCGTCGAGGCGGACATTATGATCGACGTTCGCTTCCTGCCCAATCCGTTCTACGATCCCGAGATGCGCACCATGACCGGTCTCGATAAGAAAGTCTCCGACTTTGTTCTGGACCATCCCAAGACCCAGGAGTTCTGGAAGGCCTGGACGCAGCTGCTCGATACGGTCATGCCCGGCTATATCGCGGAGGGCAAGCCGCAGCTTTCTATTGCCATCGGTTGCACGGGCGGTCAGCACCGCAGCGTTGCCATCGCCGAGGCCACGGCACGTTATTTGGAAGGCGCCCAGTATCACGTGAGCATTTCCCATCGCGACTTGTCGCGCGCCAACACGAAAGCATAGGCCTGCATGTCGTTTACCGCCGAGGTGCGTGACGAGCTTGCGCGCTGCGAACCCGAATGTGAATACTGCGACTTGTCGACGCTTGCCGCCCTCACGCGCGTGAGTGGTACGCTCTCGCTTACCGGCTCTGGGCGGTATCGTTTGACGGTTGCGACTGAGACGGGAGCCGTCGCGCGCACGATGATCACGCTGACGCATCGCATCCTTAAACTCAAAACGGAGTTCACCGTCCGCAAATCTGTATTGCATAAGGTTCGAAATTATCTCATCACCTTGCCCGATCAGCCCGATTTGGATAAGGCTCTGGTGCTGCTGGGTATCCTCGACCGGAGGGGAGGACTTGTCGCCGGCGTGCCCCGGCATATCGTTGCCCGTCCTTGCTGCAGACTTGCCTATATCCGCGGCGCGCTCATCGCGGGCGGCTTCGTGGCCGATCCACGCGGCGATTTTCATTTGGAGATCGCGGTACAGGGTGAGCAATATGCCAAGGGGCTTTGCGATCTGTTGGAGCAGATTGGGGTCCATGCGCGTGTTAATGCACGGCGGGGGTCTTATGCCGTGTACATTAAGAGCGCCGAGGAAATCGAGCATCTATTAAAGCTGATTGGTGCCAAGCGCAGTGTTGCCGAGATTGAGGAGGCGCGTGCGGTCAAGTTGGTTAAGAACGATGTGAACCGTCGCGTGAACGCCGAACTCGCCAACCAGACCAGAAGCGCCGGTGCCGCCCAACATCAGCTTGCGCTTATCGATGAGCTCGAGCAGCGTGGCCTTCGCGATGCGCTTCCGGATGCCTTGGCGGTCTTTTGCGACCTGCGCGAGCGCTATCCCGATCTGTCGCTGCGTGATTTGGGGGAGATGGCTGACCCTCCCTTGTCAAAGTCGGCCCTCTACCATCGAGTTTTGAGGCTTGAAAAGCTCATTGAAGCAAACAGGTAGTTTAAAGTATTGGCGTATATGCGGATTTAACTGCTGTTTTATTCTTTAAAACGTTTTAACGTAAATTTGATTTTCAATTTCGAGCATTCTCGTGAAATTCAAGTCCAAAAAAAGGTATATTAGGCGAGTGGTTAGTTTGTGGGCCTCAACGGCAGGCGCTGTAGCTTGCGGGGGCCTTACGAAAGGAGACACAATGGCAGTAAAGGTTGCTATTAACGGCTTCGGTCGCATCGGTCGTCTGGCTTTCCGTCAGATGTTCGGTCATGAGGGCTCCGAGATCGTCGCTATCAACGACCTCACCTCTCCCGATATGCTCGCTTACCTGCTGAAGTACGACTCCACGCAGGGCAACTACGCTCGCGATCACGAGGTCGTTGCTGGCGAGGATTCCATCACCGTTGACGGCAAGGAGATCAAGATCTACAAGGAGGCCGACGCCAATAACCTGCCTTGGGGCGACCTCGACGTCGACGTCGTTCTCGAGTGCACCGGCTTCTACACCAGCAAGGCTAAGGCTCAGGCCCACATCAACGCTGGCGCCAAGAAGGTCGTCATCTCCGCTCCGGCCGGCAGCGATCTGCCCACCATCGTGTACAACGTCAACCACGAGACGCTGACCGCTGAGGACAACATCATCTCCGCCGCTTCCTGCACCACCAACTGCCTCGCCCCGATGGCCAAGGGTCTGAACGACTTCGCTCCCATCGTGTCCGGCATCATGACCACCATTCACGCCTGGACTGGCGACCAGATGCCGCTCGACGGCCCGCAGCGCAAGGGCAACAAGCGTCGTAGCCGCGCCTGCGCCGTCAACATCGTCCCCAACACCACCGGTGCTGCCAAGGCTATCGGCCTGGTTCTCCCCGAGCTCAACGGTAAGCTCATCGGTGCCGCCCAGCGCGTCCCGACGCCGACCGGCTCCATCACCAACCTCTACGCTGTCGTTGACAAGAAGGTCACCGTCGACGAGGTCAACGCCGCTATGAAGGCCTACGCTGCCACCATCTCCGAGACCTTCGGTTACAACGAGGACGACATCGTCTCCACCGACATCATCGGCGAGACCCACGGCTCCATCTTCGACGCCACTCAGACCATGTGCTCTGATCTCGGCAACGGCCAGACCCTCGTTCAGGTCACCTCTTGGTACGACAACGAGAACTCTTACACCTCTCAGATGGTCCGCACCATCAAGTACTTCGAGAAGTTCGTTGCTTAATTTAGCTTTTAGCGAATAGCTCGTTGAGCGTCTAAAGAAGGGCGCGGCCTTATAGGGCTTACACCCTAGGGTCGCGCCCTTTTTATAGGAAATCGTCTGCCGTAATGGGAGGCAGACACGTACGAAAGGTAGAAGCAAACATGGCCTTTACCAAGAAGACCGTCCGCGACATCGATGTCGACGGCAAGCGCGTTCTCGTCCGCGTTGACTTCAACGTGCCTATCAAGGATGGCGTCGTTGGCGACACCACCCGCATCAAGGCTGCCCTGCCCACCATCAACTACCTCGTTGAGCACAACGCTCGCGTCATCCTCATGAGCCACCTCGGCCGTCCCGAGGGCACTGGCTTCCAGCCCGAGCTCTCCCTCGAGCCCGTCGCCAAGAAGCTCGCCGAGCTCTCTGGCCTTGACGTTGCTTTTGTTGCCGACACGTATGGCGAGAAGGCCGCCGAGGCCGTTGCCGCCGTCGAGCCGGGCAAGGTCCTCGTTCTCGAGAACGTCCGCTTCGATAAGCGTGAGAAGAAGAACGATCCCGAGATCGCCAAGAAGCTCGCTTCCTATGGTGACGTCTTCGTTCTCGATGCCTTCGGCACCGCCCACCGCGCCCAGGGTTCCGTCGTGGGCCCCGCCGCTTACCTGCCTGCCGTCGCTGGCTTCCTGCTCGAGAAGGAGGTCGACACGCTGACCGGCATCTTCGCCGAGCCCGAGCGCCCCTTCGTCGCTATCGTCGGCGGTTCCAAGGTTTCCTCCAAGATCGGCGTTCTCGATCACCTCATCGACTCCGCTGACACCCTGATCATCGGTGGCGGCATGGCCTACACCTTCTTCCTGGCTCAGGGCCTGTCCGTCGGTCAGTCCCTCAAGGAAGAGGACTGGGTCGAGCGCGCTGCCGAGATGCTCAAGAAGGCCGAGGAGAAGGGCGTCAAGATCCTGCTCCCCATCGACAACCGCGTTGCCGATCACTTTGGTGAGGACGCTGTCCCCGAGGTTGTCGCTTCCGACGCTATCCCCGACGACCGTGAGGGTATGGACATCGGCCCCAAGACCGAGGAGCTCTACGCCGAGGCCGTCAAGGGCGCCAAGACCGTGTTCTGGAACGGCCCCATGGGCGTCTTCGAGTTCGACAACTTCGCTCACGGCACCCAGGCTATCGCTGAGGCTGTTGCCGAGGCCGACTGCACCTCGATCATCGGTGGTGGCGATTCCGTCGCAGCCGTCAACAAGTTTAACCTGGCCGACAAGATGAGCTGGATCTCCACCGGCGGTGGCGCTTCCATGGAGCTCGTCGAGGGTAAGGCCCTGCCCGGAGTGGAGGCGCTTCTCGATGCCTAATCGCACCCTTCTTATCGCTGGTAACTGGAAGATGAACAACGACGTCGCCGAGGCCGCCAAGCTCGCCGACGAGCTGGCCCAGGCTCTGCCCGAGGTTCCGGCTGGCGTCGAGGTGCTCGTCTGCCCTCCGACCATCGACATCACCACGGTTCATGACCGTATTCAGGCTGCCCCCATCGCCCTCGGTGCACAGAACGTGTACTGGGAGGCCAAGGGTGCCTTCACCGGTGAGTCCTCTTGCGACATGCTCAAATCCGCTGGCTGCACCTACTGCATCATCGGTCACTCCGAGCGTCGTGACTACTTCCACGAGACCGACGAGGATCAGAACAAGAAGGCCAAGGCCCTCGTTGCCGCCGGTCTTGTTCCCGTCTTCTGCTGCGGTGAGTCCCTTGAGGTCCGCGAGGCCGGCACCTATGTCGAGCACGTCGTGAACCAGGTCAAGGCTGGTCTTGCTGGTCTTGAGATCACCTGCCCCAAGCAGGTCGTCGTCGCCTACGAGCCCATCTGGGCCATCGGCACCGGCAAGACCGCTACCGCCGAGGACGCTCAGGAGGTCTGCGGCGCTATCCGTGAGACCCTTAAGGAGATGTTCGGTGAGGAGCTCGCCGACGGCATCCGTGTCCTGTACGGTGGTTCCGCTAAGCCTGGCAACATTGCCGAGCTCGTCGCCAAGCCCGACGTTGACGGCGCCCTCGTGGGCGGCGCTTCGCTCAAGGCTGCCGACTTCGCCTCTATGGTCGTCAAGGCAGGCGAGTAGGACATATGGCACAGCGTCATCTTCCTGCACTCCTGATCATCATGGATGGTTGCGGCCTGGCTCCGGCCGATGGCGAGAACGCCGTCGCCGCTGCCAAGACGCCCTTCCTTGATAGCCTGTACGAGAAGTACCCCCACACCACGCTCGGTGCTTCGGGCGAGGACGTGGGCCTTCCCGACGGCCAGATGGGTAACTCCGAGGTGGGTCACCTCAACATCGGTGCCGGCCGCATCGTGTTCCAGGAGCTTTCGCGCATCAACAATGCCATCAAGGACGGCTCCATCGCCAAGAACGAGGTTTTCGTCAAGGCTATGGACGATGTCAAGGCTGACGGCAAGACCCTTCATCTCATGGGCCTTATGAGCCCTGGCGGTGTTCATTCTCACATGAACCACGTCGAGGCTCTGGTCAAGATGGCTGCCGAGCACGGTGTCAAGACCGTTCGCGTCCACGCCTTTATGGACGGCCGCGACGTTGACCCGCAGTCCGGTGCCGGTTACATGAGTGAGTTCTGTGCCTTCCTGGCCAAGATCTCCGAGGAGACCGGTTGCGACGCTCGCGTTGCCACCGTCTCGGGCCGTTATTGGGCCATGGACCGCGACAACCGTTGGGAGCGCATCCAGCGCGCCTACGACGTCATGGTCAACGCGTCCGATGCCGATACCGACCCTGTTGCCGGTATCAAGGCCTACTACGAGAAGGATCCGCGCGGCGACGAGTTCGTCGAGCCCTTCGCTGCCCACAACGAGGGCATCCACGAGGGCGACGCGGCCATCTTCTTCAACTTCCGTCCCGACCGCGCTCGTCAGATGACTCGCGTGTTCACGGACAAGGAGTTCGACGGCTTTGAGCGCGAGCAGATCAAGCTTTCGCACTTTGTGACGATGACCGAGTACGACCCGACGTTTGACGTCGAGGTCGCCTTCCCCAAGACGTTCCCCAAGAACGTTCTGGCCGACGTTATCGCCGCCAATGGCCTGAAGCAGCTGCACACCGCCGAGACCGAGAAGTACGCCCACGTGACGTTCTTCCTCAACGGCGGCATCGAGGAGCCCAAGGAGGGCGAGGAGCGCGTGCTCGTCGCTTCTCCCAAGGTCGCTACCTACGACCTGCAACCTGAGATGAGCGCTCCCGAGGTTACCGAGAAGCTTGTCGCCGCCATCAACGAGGATCGCGCTGATTTCTACATCGTGAACTTCGCAAACTGCGACATGGTTGGTCACACCGGTGTCTTCGAAGCTGCCGTTAAGGCCGTCGAGGCTGTTGACGATGCCCTGTCCAAGGTTGTCCCGGCGATTCTCGCTAAGGGCGGCTTTGCGCTGATTACCGCCGATCACGGCAACGCCGATCACATGTTTGACGTTGCTTCCGACGGTTCCAAGCATCCGTTCACGGCTCACACCACCAACCGCGTGCCGTTCATCATCGTTGATGAGAAGGCACAGCTCACCGGTATCGAGGACGGTCGTCTTTCCGATATCGCTCCGACCATGCTTACCATGGCTGGTATTGAGCCTTCCGCCGAGATGACGGGTCGCGTACTCGCCACCGAGGCCTAATAGAAAACAAATACCGTTTTCTAGTAAGGGGGTTGTCCACAACCGGACGACCCCTTTTTTGGTATTTCTGCCATTTCTACCCCGTCCCTAAATGGCGGATGGGGGAGTGTTGGAGGTTGTGGTACAGTACTGGAGTTTAAATTGTTCTATTAAGGAGCTTATCTATGGGTCCGTTCCAGATTCTTCTGTTTGTCGTTTGGGCTATCTCTGCCGTGGCGCTGACGATTCTCGTCCTGATGCACTCCGGTAAGGGTACCGGCGTTTCGGATATGATCGCTAGCTCGCTGTATAACTCCAGCTCTGCCACGGGCGTCATGGAGCAGAACCTCGATCGCCTGACGGTAATTATGGCCGTCGTTTTTGCTGTGTGTGTCGTTCTGTGCATGTTCTTCTTCCCGCAGGGCATCGTCGGCTACTAAGCATCGGCGTATATACGTTTGTAAGGGGTCCCGCATGTGCGGGGCCCTTTTTGTTTACAGACTTGTAACAGAGCCAAAATATCCCCACATACTTCGCCCAACTAAAGAAATTCTCGACCGTTAACCGGAATCAGCGCCAAATTGTGCATAAAATGCGCTACTGTATTGCAAAACGTTGGCCCGCATTGCATAACCAGCCATAACAGCGGACCGCGTTTGAATGGTTCGATTGGGCTGTCTCGACGTTGCCCGGCCGAATTCACTTTGTCCTATCTCATAAGGAGGATGGCATGGCTGATTCTATGTTCCACCAGCCCGTTATGGGTCGTCGCGCCTTTGTTGGCGGCACCCTCGCTGCGAGCTCCATGGCTTTTCTTGCCGCATGCGGCAAGAAGGGCGGCGACGCTTCCGGTTCTGAGTCCGGTTCGACGCTGAACTTCTACATCAACAACCCGGTCTGCATCGACCCCTACAACGTCCAGGAGGATCAGGGCACTCAGGTCGAGTACCAGCTCTTCGACGCTCTGACGGAGTACGATAACGAGAAGGGCGAGATCGTTCCGCTGGCTTGCGAGTCCTTTGAGGCTAACGACGACGCCACCGAGTTCACCTTCAAGATCAAGAAGGCCAAGTTCCATAACGGTGACGACGTTACCTCCAAGTCCTTCAAGCTCGGTTGGGAGCGCCTGGTCAACACCAAGTCGGCCATCGCTACCGAGTATGGTCCTTCCGAGGTCTCCTATCACCTTTCCATGGTCGAGGGCTATGACGATCTGGTTGCCGGTAAGGCTACCGAGCTGACCGGTGTCACCTGCCCGGATGACGAGACCCTCGTCGTCAAGCTGACTTCTGCCTACGCCGACTTCCCCTTCGTCGCCTCTCACCCGGCTCTGTCCCCGGTTCCCGAGTGCGCCGAGACCGATGTCAAGAGCTTCTATCTTGCCCCGGTCGGCAACGGCCCGTTCATGATGGACGGTAAGTGGGAGGATGGTCAGGAGATCAACCTCAAGAAGTTCGACGATTATTATGGCGACAAGGCCAAGATCGACGCCATCCACTTCCAGGTCATCAAGGACGTGGAGACCGCTTACAAGGAGTTCCAGGCCGGTAACCTTGATGTCTGCGACGTTCCCGTTGCTCAGATCGACGCCGCCAAGAAGGACCGCGGCGAGTCCAAGGATGGCTACACCATGAGTGATGGTGCGCGCATGCTGCTCGGTTCCGAGCCTTCCACGTACTATCTGACGTGCAACACCACGGCCGAGCCGTTCAACAACGCTGACCTGCGTAGGGGCATCTCCCTGGCTATCAACCGTGAGGCCATCTGCAAGACCATCTTCAAGGGCACCCGTACCCCCGCTGACGGCATCGTTCCTCCGGGAATCGCCGGCTACAAGGAGGGCGCATGGGAGTTCTGCGCCTACGACGTCGACAAGGCTAACGAGTACCTCGACAAGGTCGCTCCCGCTGGCGCTAACGGCGATCGTGGCATCAATGTGACCCTGTCCTACAACCAGGACGGCGGCCACAAGGAGATCATGGAGTCCATCATCGGCGACCTCGCCAAGGTGGGCGTCACCGCCGTCTCCGATACCCCTGAGTGGTCTGCCCTGCTCGAGCAGTATCAGAACTTCAACTATCAGTTCGGCCGTCTGGGCTGGATCGCCGATTACCCGATCATGGACAACTTCCTGTATCCGCTGTTCCACTCCGACTCCCTGGGTGGCGACAACCGCTCCGGTTACAGCAACCCCGACTTTGACGCCAAGGTTGACGAGGCCCGTGCCACGGTTGACGACGACGAGCGTATCGCCAAGATGCAGGAGGCCGACGCCATGGTCGCCGCCGACTGCCCGGTCATCCCGGTGATGTTCTACACGCACACCATCGCTGGCTCCGACCGCGTCAAGTACCTCTACGTTGATCCGCAGAAGCACGCCGATCTGGGTACCGCTGAGCTCGCCTAAGAGTTTGCAGCTTCCGTGAGGGTCAAGTATTTACGTAGACCTCATGGGAAACATACAGTTCCCCCTAACCTGGGGTAAACTGGCTGATGGTAATTTTGGGATGCCGGTCTGGCGATCGGCATCCCATTTAGGTTAATCCCTAGATAGGGGAGTGGTATGGGTAAGTACATCGTTAAACGTGTGCTTCAGTTCATCCCGGTGTTTTTGGGCGTCACGCTGATTCTGTTCGCCCTCCAGAATATCGTGCCGGGAGATCCGATCAAGCTGATCGGTGGAGACAAGGCTCTGTCCCCCGAGGTAGAGCTTCAGCTTCGCGTACGCTATCACCTGGTCCAGACGGACGAGGACGGTAACGCGATCCTTGACGAGAACGGCGATCCCGTTCAGACGTCGCTTGTAGACCGTTATCTGTATTACATGAACGGTCTGCTTCATGGCGATCTGGGTAATTCGTACCAGCGCAAGCTGCCGGTTACGGAAATCTTTGCCCAGAAGTATCCGTATACGGTCAAACTCGCCGCGTGCGCCATCGTGCTCGAGGCGATCATGGGTATCGGTGCGGGTATCATTTCGGCGGTAAAGCGTTATTCCTTCTGGGATATTTTGGTAACGCTGACCACGTCGATCCTCGTTGCCGTTCCCGCCTTCTGGCTCGGCATGCTGCTGCAGCTGTTCTTCGGCGTCATCCTTAAGGATGTCACCGGCGGCGCATTCTCCATGCCGATTTCGGGTGCCGGCGGTTCCAGCTCTCAGTATCAGGATTGGATGCACTATGTGCTTCCGACCATTACGCTGGCTTCGGTTTCGACCGCTTATGCTGCCCGCATTATGCGTTCGCAGCTGCTTGACGTCATGAACCAAGATTACATTCGTACGGCAAAGGCCAAGGGTCTCTCCAATCGCGCGATCATCATCAAGCATGCGCTTAAGAATGCACTCATCCCCGTCGTTACCTATATTGGTGTCGACTTTGGCGGCATGCTTTCGGGTGCCATCCTGACCGAAACGGTCTTTAACTGGCCCGGTATCGGCTATGAGGTCTATCGCGCCATTAGCATGCGTGACTGGCCCATCGTTATGGGCGGCGTTACGCTCATCGTCGTCGTCGTCATGGTGATCAACCTGCTCGTCGACATTAGCTATGCATTCCTCGACCCGCGCATCCGCCTTGGCGGTCCGTCGGATAAGGCCTAAGGGAGGTACGTCTCATGCAGGAAACTGATTCTCAGTCTCAGGAGCAGGCTACCGCCACCAAGGCCGCATCTGCTCCCGCCAAGTCCCGCACGCTGTGGGGCGACGCTTTTAAGCGTCTTCGCAAGAACAAGCTCGCCGTTATCGGTGTCTGCTGGATCATCGTCGTCGTTTTGGTTGCCCTGACCGCAGATCTGTGGGCTAAGCCCTGGCTCGGTTCGCCGACGGCTTCCGACTCGACCACCATGGCCGAGACGTCGCTGCTGGCTCCGTGTGCCGAGCACCCGTTTGGCACCGACGCCCTTGGCCGCGACATTCTCGTTCGTGTTATCTACGGTGCACGTGTTTCGCTTTCCGTCGGTATTATGGCCACCGCCATCTCCACGGTGATCGGTCTGGTCATGGGCGCCCTTGCCGGTTTCTATGGCGGCATCTGGGATACGATTATCATGCGCTGCGCGGACATCTTCCTGGCGTTCCCGTACGTGCTGTTCGTCGTCGCCATGATCGCCGTTATCGGCCGTGGTCTTCAAAATGTTTTCATCGCCATCGGTATTCTCGGCTGGCCTTCGATTGCGCGCGTCTTTAGATCCGCGATCCTCACGGTCAAAGAGAACGACTATGTTGACGCCGCCCGTGCCATGGGTGCATCCGATGCCCGTATCGTTATGCGCCATATCTTCCCGAACTCCGTTGCTTCCATCGTGGTCTACGCGACCATGAACATCGGCGGCGCTATTCTGACCGAGTCCGCTCTGTCCTTCCTCGGCATGGGCGTTATTCCGCCTACGCCTTCGTGGGGCTCCATGATTCAGGACGGTCAGCAGTATCTTCTGACTGCTCCCTGGATGATGATCATGCCCGGTCTGGCAATTCTCTCGACGGTGCTCGCCTTCACCCTGCTGGGTGACGGTTTGCGCGACGCCCTCGACGTCAAGATGAAGGACGCATAAGGATGAAGAAGAACAAGAACTATGTGGACCTGAAGGACCAGCCGGTTCCCGAGGGCCAGCATCTGCTCGAGGTCGATGACCTTAAGATGTATTTCCACACCGAAGATGGCGTTGTTCGCGCTGTCGACGGTGTCTCCTACACGCTCGATCGTGGCGAGACCCTCGGTGTCGTCGGTGAGTCCGGCTCCGGTAAGTCCGTGACCGCCATGACCATCATGGGTCTTATCTCGATGCCTCCGGGAAAGATTGAGGGCGGCGACGTTCGCTATCGCGGTCGTTCTATCCTCGAGATGACCGAGGAAGAGATGCAGCACATTCGCGGTAACGATATCGCGATGATTTTCCAGGATCCTATGACCTCCTTGAACCCGGTCTATAAGATCGGCAAGCAGGTGGGCGAGGGCCTTCGTCTGCACCGTGGCTACTCCAAGCAGGAGGCGCTCAAGCGCGCCACCGAGCTTTTGGACCTCGTGGGTATCCCCGAGCCCGAGAAGCGCGTCAATGAGTATCCGCACCAGTTCTCCGGCGGTATGCGTCAGCGCGTCATGATCGCTATGGCTCTTGCCTGCGATCCCGATATCCTGATTGCCGACGAGCCCACGACGGCTCTGGATGTTACCATTCAGGCTCAGATTATCGAGCTCATGCAGGAGATGCAGGAGAAGAACGGCAACGCCATTATTATGATTACCCATGACCTGGGCGTCGTCGCCGATATGGCCGATAAGATTATGGTTATGTACGCCGGCCGTCCCGTCGAGTTCGGTACTGCTGAGGAAATCTTCTACGAGAGCCGCCATCCCTACACCTGGGGTCTTATTCGCTCCATCCCGGAGCAGGCCATCGATGAGAAGAAGCCGCTGACGCCGATTCACGGCAACCCGCCTTCGCTCATGAACCTGCCCGAGGGCTGCGTCTTCTCTCCTCGCTGCCCCTATGCGACGGACAAGTGCCGCAAGCAGCGCCCCGAGCGCGTTGTCACCGAGTCCGGCCACTATTCTGCGTGCCATTATTCCGGTGACCCCGAGTTCCTCAAGAACGCCCCTGAGACGTCCCGCACGCGCAAGGATTCCAAGAAGGGAGGCGAGGCGTAAATGACAGACAATAACGAGCGCACTCCGCTGCTGAAGGTCGAGCATCTTTCTAAGGAGTTCCCCGCAGAGTCCGGCATGTTCGCCAAGCGTTTTTCCAAGCGCGTCGTCTCTGCTGTGAATGACATTTCGTTCGAGATTTATCCGGGCGAGACCTTTGGCCTGGTCGGCGAGTCTGGTTGCGGTAAGTCCACCACGGGCCGCACCATCATGCGCCTGACCAAGCCGACGGCAGGTAAGGTGTTCTTCCAGGGCAAAGACGTTGCCGAGATGAGCAAGCATGAGATCAAGGACATGCGTCGTGAGATGCAGTTCATCTTCCAGGACCCCTATGCTTCGCTCAATCCTCGTATGACCATCGGCGAGATCGTCTCCGAGCCCATGACTATTCATGGCGTGGGCACCAAGGAGGAGCGCATTGAGCGTGTCCGTGAGCTGCTGGACGTCGTCGGTCTGAACCCCGAGCACATCAACCGCTATCCGCACGAGTTCTCGGGCGGTCAGCGTCAGCGTGTCGGCATCGCCCGTGCGTTCGCTCTGAAGCCCAAGCTGATCATCTGCGACGAGCCCGTTTCCGCTCTGGATGTTTCCATTCAGGCCCAGGTTCTGAACCTGCTCAAGGAACTTCAGGACAAGTTCGGTACGGCCTATCTCTTCATTGCCCACGACCTGTCCGTCGTGCAGCATATCTCCGATCGCGTTGCCGTTATGTATCTGGGTAAGATGGTCGAGGTTTCGGACTGGAAGACGCTCTACAGTGAGCCGCACCACCCGTACACGCAGTCGCTGCTGTCTGCCGTGCCGGTGCCCGATCCAGATATCCAGAAGACCCGCAAACGCATCATCCTCGCTGGCGACCCGCCGTCGCCGCTGGATCCGCCGACCGGCTGCCGTTTCCACACGCGCTGCCCGATCGCGCAGGGCATCTGCTCCGAGAAGCTTCCTGAGTTTAAGGAAGTCGCTCCGGGCCACTGCTGCGCGTGCCACTTCGCCGAGCCGTTCCCGATCAAGGAATCTCACATCGACCTGTAGTCGGCTGTTTGTCCGGGCCCGTGCTGGACTTAGTTTTCAGAACGTCCTCGACCATGGAAACCCCCTTATCCTGCTCCTTCGGAGCTGTGGATAAGGGGGTTTCCTGGTCTGCGGAATGTTCTGAAAACTAAGTCTAGCACGGGCTCTGTGTTACCGATGCAGAGGGGGGGGTGTTCCTATAGTTTTGTCAACTGGGCAATGCTGT
>NZ_QSGH01000015.1:0-59504 GCF_003468085.1 Collinsella sp. AM41-2BH | reverse complement strand
TATCTTTTTAGTGCCCTCGGATTGGGTCATAGTGTCTGTCGCTACCAAAACATCGGCGTTGTCCTGGTCCAGATGCGGCACTTGGGGACGTTCCTTTTCTGCCGACACCTGGGGACACTCCTGATGTAGTCGTTGGGGACGTTCTTAAACGACTAATCATTCAAGAACGTCCCCAATGACTACCCGCAAAATGAGCGTGGATAATCTCCCACTTTGAGCCTGCATCCAGGTCAAAAACGGGAGATTATCCACGCTCGTTATCTGAGTGTCCAAAAATCCACGCTCGTCGCTACTTGAGTCCGGGCAGGCGGGTGTAGGGGAACGAGCGCTCTAAGAACTCGGAGCAGCGGGCGTAATCTTTGGCAAAATAGCTGCTATAGAGCGAATCGAGTACGTATTGCACGGCGATATGGCTGGCGAACTGCGTGATGCGGTGCGTCATGCTCTCGTGGTCGCTTACCGTGAGATAGGCGGCAAAGCCGGGGTGAATGCGGGCACAGTACGGCGTGCCGATGACGATGACCGGGACATGTCGACTGCTAAGGATCGGCAAGATCTCCTTGAGGTTGGGGGCAAGGCCGCTGTAGGAGATGATGATTGCCACATGGTCGGGACCCGAGGCGAGCGCCGTGCGCACCTGAGCCTCGACGCTGTCGTGGCACGTCGCGCTTTTGCCGGCGGAAAGCAGGCGATCGCGGAACATTCCCGCTGGATACAGGTTATGCGAGCCCGTGTAGATGTCCACGGTGCCGGCGCGCATGATGAGCTTGGCGGCGTGGTTGAGCTGTGCAGGGTCGAGCAGCTCCTGCGTTTCGGCCAAGGTGGTCTGGTAGAGCCCCTCCATGCGTTCCATCACCTGCGCAGGGGTGGAGGTGGCATCGAAGGGAAAGTTGATGTCCACGTCGCGCCGGTTGCCCGCCTCGGTCGCCTGGCGGATGAGCTCGACCTTGAGATCTTTGAAGCCCTCGAGGCCGAGCTTTTTGCAAAAGCGGTGAACGCTCGCGACCGAAACGTTGGCGCGCGCGGCAAATTCCTTAATGGAAAGCCCGCGCACATCCTCGCCCATGGCGAGCGCCGTTTGCCCAAGTTGTTGCTCGGTGGGGGTGAGGCTTTTGCCCTGCGTGATCTTTCGCCTGATATCCATATGGCTCCTATGCGTTTGCGTCGCGATAAACCAATCATAGCGATAAATAAAACGTTCGGCTTGGCTGGGAGTTTTGGTCCGCCGGTCTATGAACGACGGACCGCTCGACGCTGCGCGGGCTCAACATAGGGCGTGCCCTGCCCGAGTTGTTTGCGCTCGGGCTGCTATCCGAGCACGCGTACGGGCCCCAAGAGGCCGCTGGGATCGGAGGGCTCGGTCATGCCGAACATGTCGGGGACGGCGTGGTCGAGGGTGTTGATGATATCGATCGTAAGCGCGTGCTCGCCGGCTAAAAGTGCGGCGGCCTCAAAGCGGTAAGGCGGACAGATGCGGGTGCCGAGGGATTTGCCGTCGAGGGTGACGGTTGCGGTCTCAAAGACCTCGCCAAGGTCGATGACGGTGCGGGTGGCCGCTTCGCCCAGGACAAAGGAGGCCCGGTAGCGGAATGTGCCGGCCTTGCCGGGGAACTCGGCCGAGGAAAGGTCGTGCAGGTCTGCAAGCTCAACAGACTCGCCAAAGGCATCGGTGCCAGGGGCAGAGAAGGCAACCGCCCAGGGCCCGTCGACGCATGTGGCTTCGTCTTCGGCGGTTGCCACAGCAACGGAACCTGTAGCCCCAAGGACCACGATGCAGCTCTCGTAGGGAGCCAGCTCGAGCGTGCCGTCAAAGGCGGCGGGCTCGGTGCCGTTGAGCAGGTCGAGGCGCGCGCCTGCAACGGGTGTGCCGTCGGCAAGCGCAATCTGAGTGGAGATACCCTGCTTGGGATGCTCGTTGACGAGCATCAGATAGCTCTCGCCCGCCCGCTCGTAGCGCAGTGCGCGCAGCCAGGGCTGGGGCGCGGCGCAAACCACGGTCTGCATGCCGGTGTTGGCAAGTGTGTCTGCGAGCTCGGTGGTCGCCAGGAGCTTGATGCCGGCGACCGCGGCTGCATCCAGGGAGGCAAAGCCCTCGCGGCCTGCAGTGTCACCGTCGTAGCGCTTGTTCGGCAACTCATCCAGCGCGTACACGGCAACACCTGCGGCTGCGGCACGCGCGGCAAAGTCGAGCACGGCTCCGCCGACAAACTCGGCTCCGGGCATCACCAGGCAGCGGTATGCCTGGCCGTTCACGCCAAAGCCGCTACCGTCTGCGGCAATTTCAACGGCATAGCGCCCTGCGTCCTCAAATGCCTCTGCCGGCACGATGTCAAAGTCGACCTGCGCGCGCATAAGCTCGGAGGCGGCATGCTGCATAAAGTTCGCCTCGCCTGCCCACTCGGCGTCCGCATGGTAGAGAAGCGCCACCGGGGTCGTTGCGCGCCCGCCGCTCAGCAGGCTCGCCGTACGGTTCATGTAGCTCATGAGCTGCCCAAAGTGTGCAAACTGGGGGTTTTGGCCATGCGCATAGAAATGCGGCGGGCAGTCCCAGTCGGGGAAGGCGGCCATGCTAAAGGCATGCGGCACAAACCAATTGACGCCGCGCACCAAAAAATGATCGGCGATCCACTTCATCTCGCGTAGGCCTTCGTGCCATCCAAATGCGCCAAAGACCTCGGCCATGCAGCGCCCCTGCTTTTTGGGGTCGAGGTGTGCTGCCGAGGAGCCCAGCTTGGGCAGCACGTAGTTATAGAACTCGAGGTCCCACACGCCGCGTCCGTAGCTGTGAAGGCCGCGGTCCATGCCGGGTACCAGCTGGTTGATCACGATGTCGACGCCCGCCATGTCCTGACCGCCCACGGCGCGGAAGTAGTGCCCGGTGCCCACGCCCAGGCGCGCGTGGCAGTCCTTGTCCTCGATAACGTGGCCGATGTACTGCACGCCGCGCGCGCGGCACCAGTCTCCGAGCTGGTCGCAGAAGCACTCCTTATAGAGGGTGCTCGCGATGTCCATATAGACGTGGCGTACGTGCGCGCCGGCCGGCTCGCGGTCCCACAGGTGCGGGAGCTCGGCCAGGTAGCGCTCGCCCAGTGCCGCGCGTAGGCGACGCTCAAGCTCGGCCGACCAGGGTAGGGGCGCGGTGGCCTTGCCGATGAGCGTGTCCGAGATGCCATCGGGGCCCGTGGTGCCCTTCTCGTTGGCAAAGCCGGGCTCATCGGAGAAAAAGCCCAGGATCGTCTTGCCAAACTCATCGCCCAGATGCTCAAAATGCGGCTCGTAGACAGCATCGATGAGCTGCGCCACCGAGGCGCGGCCGACCATATTGATGTAGTCCTCGTTGTAGGAGGTCTTGCCGCTCGTGAACATCACGCATGCCTGCGTGAGGCCCGCAGGTGCATCGAAGACCAGGCGGCTGGGGTTGCCGTCTGCATCGTCGATTACTCGGTAAGCGACGTCGACGGGGCTGCCGTCCTGCATAAATGTCACGCCGTAGAAGCGCTCCGTTTTGTCGAGCATGTTGGCGAGCGCGATGCTCGCGGCGGACGTGGGACCCACGATGTCGAACGTGCGGTGCGTGAGCACGATCTTGCGGAGCTCGGGCACGGCCTCCTTGACGGCGCCGTTGGCAAAGCCCGTGGGGAAGTGTGCGTCGTCCAAGATCCAGAGCTTAAGGCCCAGCTGCCTGCACTCGTCAATGACAAAGTGCAAGTCGCGCCACCAGCCCTCGCCGCAAAAATCGGGGTGTGGGCGGCTTTCGAGACAGACCTCGTGGATGTCGGCGCCGGCGATCTTTTCCAGATACTCGGCAATGGTCTTATGGCTCTCGCCCTTCATCCACAAAAACGGAAGCACGTGGTTGTCGTATGTGCCCTCGAGCACCTGCTGATAGTACGCGGTCATGGATCCTCCTTGGCTCGATCGATCTGCTGCATAGCACAGATTATGGACGCGTCGGCGCGTTCTGCTAATATCTGAATCACGACGAACTATGACTAAATCAACGATTGGCAAGCCATGGAGATCGACGAGCTCGAGCGTAGGCTCAGCGAACTGAGCGCCAGTGAGATCGCTTATAAAGACGGCATGGCATTTGATTGGTCGATTATGACCGAGCATGTCGAAATCGACGGATGCCCAGTGCGCAAGATTGGGCAGCCAGGGTTTGCCTATGCCCAGCCCGGCATGCCGCGCGGCCTGACGATAAGGAAAAACTCGCGCTTTAATGCAGTTCCCGAGCACGTGCATGATTACGTGGAGATGAGCTATGTGTATCGCGGGCGCTGCCCGCAGACGGTGGCGGGGGAGAGGCTCGAGTTGCGCCGCAACGAGGTGCTTTTGCTCGACGCCCTTTGCCCTCATGCCGTGGCGGCGCTCGGCGAGGACGACATCATGCTGAGCATGACCGTTTCACGCTCTTTTTTGCGCCGGAGTCTCGAGTCGAGCCTCTCGCGCGAGAGCGCGGTCTCGCGGTTTTTGTTCAACGCGCTCAACAGCGAGACGGACCATCGGGGCCATGTCCGTTTTCATTGCGGCGAGAGCCGTCGGATTCGGCGCTACATGCAGGAGATGCTCTGCGAGCTGTACGACCCGAGCCCCAACGGTCCCGAGATCGTCTTGCGTCTGTTTCAGCTGTTTTTGGCCGAGCTCATGGATTGCTACGAGCGCGAGCTGGTGCGCGGCGCGGCGGACGGCGCGGCGGGGCCCACTGCCCTGGTGACGGGAATGCTCGGCTATATCGATCGCGAATTCGCCGCGTGCTCCCTCGAGGGGATGGCGGCGGAGTTTGGCTTGAGCCCTAATTATGCGACGGCGCTCCTTAAGCGGCATGTGGGCAAGACCTTTAGGCAGCTTGTGCAGGAGCGACGCCTGGTACATGCGGCCGAGCTTCTGCGCGGCGGCGCCACGGCCGGGGCGGCTGCGCATGCGGTGGGCTATGAAAACATGAGCTTCTTCTACCGTAAGTTTCACGACAAGTATGGCTGCACCCCCGCGGCATACCGCCGGTAAGCGCGGGGCGGATCGTCTTCGCTCCTTCGGTGTCAAAAAGTTTCAGCTGCAGCGCTGTTGCAGCGCGCGTCTGCGAAAAGAAGTGTCGGGTTTGGCACCCCTGCCCCTGCCTGTCGCGTGCGTGGGCGATACTCGGCCTATCGACCCGCAATGCAAAGGAGATGCTCATGGCAAACATCAAGTTCCCCGAGGGTTTCTATTGGGGCGGCGCCACGGCCGCCAATCAGTTTGAGGGCGCTTGGAACGTGGACGGCCGCGGTCCGTCGGTCGACGACCACTTCTTGGGTGGCAGCTACAAGGAGCCGCGCCAGATTACGATCGACATCGACCCTAACCGCTTCTACCCCAACCATGACGGCATCGATTTCTACCATCACTACGAGGAGGACATCGCGCTGTTCGCCGAGATGGGCTTCAACATGTTCCGCATGTCCATCTCTTGGAGCCGCATCTTCCCCAACGGTGACGACGCCGAGCCCAACGAGGCAGGTCTCGCCTTCTACGACCGCGTCTTCGACTGCCTGCGCGCTCACAATATTGAGCCGCTCGTGACCCTGTCGCACTACGAGATGCCCTATCACCTGGTCGAGAAATACAATGGCTGGGCGAGCCGCGAGCTCATCGGCTTCTTTGAGAAGTACTGCCAGACCGTCTTCGACCGCTATCAGGACAAGGTCAAGTTCTGGCTCACCTTCAACGAGATCAACTGCGGCACCCAGGACATGGGTAACCTCTTTGGGACCAGCATGATCCAGGGCTTTGAGGGCCCGGCTTCGGCGGTCCACACCACGCCGCAGGCCCGTATGCAGGCCCTGCATCACCAGTTTGTCGCCAGCGGCCGCGTCGTGCGCTATGCCCACGAGCACTATCCGCAGTTTAAGATGGGCAACATGGACTGCTTCATCCTCTCCTATGCCGCCACGTGCGATCCGGCCGACGTGTTCGCCACGCAGCAGGAGATGAATACCATGAACTGGTACTGCTCCGACGTGCAGGTGCGCGGCAAGTATCCGTTCTATGCCAAGCGCTTCTGGGCCGAAAACGATGTCGAGCTCGTGATGGAGGACGGCGACCTGCAGGATATCGCCGACGGCAAGGTCGATTTCTACACCTTTAGCTACTACATGTCCGGCACCGTGGGCACCCACAAGGATCACGAGATGACCGAGGGCAACATGACCTTTGGCGGCAAGAACCCCTATCTGGAGTCCACCGATTGGGGCTGGCAGATCGATCCGCTGGGCCTGCGCATCGCCCTCAACGAGATTTACGCCCGCTACGAGATTCCGCTGATGGTGGTCGAGAACGGCATGGGCGCCTACGACGAGGTCGAGGAGGACGGCTCCATCCATGACCCGTATCGCATCGCCTACTTGCAGAGCCACGTCAAGGCCATGGGCGAGGCCATTGCCGACGGCGTCGACCTGATCGCCTACACCTGGTGGGGCCCCATCGACCTGGTTTCCGCCGGCACGGGCGAGATGCGCAAGCGCTACGGCTTTATCCACGTCGATAAGTACGACGACGGCACCGGTACCTACGAGCGACGCCGCAAAGACAGCTTCTACGCCTACCAGAAGATCATCAAGTCCAACGGTGCCGAGGGCCTGGATTAATCGACAATATGAGTGCCACCGGGGAAAAGCGTTGGGATGGGCTCGCGATTCGAGTCCCCACCTTAGCATTTGAACCATTTGGCACTATAATCACCATAGGCATGCGCACAACGTTGCGCTTAATCAAGAGGAGAAAACGTATGGGTCTGTTTGACATGTTCAAGAAGAAGGCTGAGCCCGCGGCTGTCGCTGCTCCGGCCTCCATCTCTGCTTCTGCCGGCGCCGACGTGCTGTGCTCGCCCGTCAAGGGCAAGGTCATCAAGATGGCCGACGTGCCCGATCCCGTCTTTGGTGGCGAGGTTCTGGGCAAGGGCTGCGCTGTGTGGCCCGAGGACGATCTGGTCTACGCTCCCTGCGACGGCAAGGTGACCGTCACCATGGGCCACGCCGTGGGTCTGCAGTCCGATAGCGGCATCGAGGTTCTGGTGCACGTTGGCGTCGATACCGTCAACATGAACGGCGACGGCTTCGAGGGCTTCGTCAAGGCCGACGACGTCGTCAAGGCTGGTCAGCCCATGCTCAAGATCGACCGCGCCAAGATCGCCGCTGCCGGCTACAAGGACTGCGTCGTCGTGGCTGTGTCCAACACCGCCGAGTTCGCCGACGTCGAGCTCGCCGTCGAGGCTGACTCTGCTGTCGCCGCCGGCGATGTCATCGTCAAGGTCGTCCGCAAGTAAACTGCGGCAACATAAGGGTGTTTTGGGGTGGTCGAATTGTCCGACCACCCTTTTTTATTACAACGCGGCGGAACGTTTTATTGCGCGTTGGGCGGACCGGTAAACCGTTCGGACGTTAAATCGAGCCGACTGCGCCTTTGCTTTGCCGGGGGTGTTCGTTATCGGCTAGTATGGCCTTATTGTTACGACGCGCACCGCGTCGGGAAGCGCGGTGCCGCTTGTTGGGAGGAATGTCATGAAGAAGAAGCTGCTGCTTGCGCCCCTGATGGCTGTTCTGGTCGCGTGCGTGGTTGTGCTTTCCGGCTGCGGAGGTCCTTCGGTTGAGGAGCTCATCACCGAGGATCTTACGACGCAGTTTGACGAGGTCAAGAACGGCGGCGACGACTTCCTCGCCGGCCTGGAAGAGGCCTCGGGCGACGAGTTCGAGCAGCTGGGCATCGATCCCAAGGAGTACGCCAAGAGCTATCTCGAGGGTTTTGACTACAAGATCGGCGATGTGACGGTCGACGAGGACAAGGGCACCGCGACTGCCGATGTCACCATTACCTGCAAGTCCATGAACAAGATCGTTGAAGATTTCGCCACCCAGTATCAGGAGAAGATCGCGGCGCTCGATACGATGCCTTCCGAGGACGACCTGTACAAGATGGCCGGCCAGGTCATGGTCGACGTGACCAAGGCCGCTAAGACCAAGGACACCAAGGTTACCTTCAAGTACACCGCCAATGACGATGGCGAGTGGTCTGCTGACGATTCCGCAACCACCGAGATGATGAATGCAATGATGAACTAGGGGAGTTACGCGGTAGTTCGTTGCGGCGTTTTACCAAACACCGCAACTGCTCGACGCTGCAAACGCCCCTAAGCGGCAATCTGACGTTCAATTTCAAGGGCGCGACCAGAAGGTCAGCGCCCTTTCATTTCACGTCACCTTGCTCGCTTAGGGGCGTTTTCGCTGTCCGTCCTCTACCTGCGACGTTGCCATTGTTTGACCAGTCGTTTAAGAACGTCCCCAACGACTACTTTCCGCGCAACGGCATTGCGGCGGCTGGGTTGGGCAGCGCTGGCGTTACTCGCCCAGGATCAGCGCCGCGAGCTCTTCCTGCGTGTCAACCACGTAGTCGGCACCGGCTGCTTCGAGCTCTGCGCGGCCGCGGAAGCCCCAGCTGACGCCCGCGCTCTTAAGGCCGGCGTTATGACCGGTCAGGATATCGACATTGGAATCGCCCACGTAGAGCGTGGTCGCCGGGTCGGCGCCCAGCGCTTCCATCACATGCAGCGTGACGGGCGCCTCGGGCTTGGGCGGAAAAGCGTCGACACGGCCCTGGACCAGCGCAAAGCGGTCGGGGCCAAAGTACTTCTCGATAAGCGGGGCCGCCGAAATGTGGTCCTTGTTGGTGAGCACGGCAAGCTGGATGCCCGCGGCGCGCAGGCGGTCGAGCATCTCGATTGTGCCGGCATAGGGGGCGGTGTGGTCCTCCTTGTGCTCGCCGTAGTAAGCCCTAAACTCGGCAAGCGTCTGCTCAAAGGCGCGCCCGTCGCCCGCATACTCGGCGGGCATAAAGCGCTCGACCAGCTTGAGCATGCCGTTTCCCACCTTATAGCGGTATTCGTCAACGGCAAACGTAGGCCAGCCGTGCGTCTCGCAGGTATGGTTGCTAGCGGCCGCCAGGTCCTCGAGCGTGTTGAGGATGGTGCCATCCAGATCAAAGATCACATGGGAAAAAGCTGCTGCCATGAAAGCTCCCGTCATTGGGTTTAAAAACGCACCTCATAATACTGGGCTTACGCATCGGGCTTGTTTGGAATCTGAACATCTTCAAGGGATATCGAGCTGCATCGCGCCGTCTGCGAGAATGTGCCGCTAGCAAATCCTCGGCAGCTGCTCTCCCACGAGCATGTCGAGAATACGGGTCGATCCCCAGCCGGTGCGTACGCGCACGGCGGGGCGGGCGTCCTCGGCAAGCGGCAGCACGCGACCGATGATGGCGGCGCTCTCGCCGTAGCGGGCGGCGCGCATGGCCGCCAGCGCGGCATCGGCCTGTTCAGCAGGCACCACGGCGACCATCTTGCCCTCGTTTGCCACCTGCAGCACATCGTAGCCGAGCATCTCACATGCCGCCTGCACGTCGGGGCGCACGGGCACGGTATCCTCGTCGATCTCCATAGCAACGCCGCTGGCCTGGGCAAACTCGTTGAGCGTGGATGCCAGGCCGCCGCGCGTGGGGTCGCGGAAGCAGCGGGTGTCGGGGGCAGCGGCGAGCACGTCGGCAATCAGATGATTGAGCGGCGCAGCGTCGCTTCCGATGTTGCTCGAAAACGCCAAGCCCTCGCGCTGGCTCATGATGGCGATGCCGTGGTCGCCGAGTGTACCCGACACCAGGATGACATCGCCGGGCCGACAGTTGGCACCGCTGAGCGCTACGCCCGCGGGCACTTCGCCCACGCCGGCGGTATTGATGTAGACGCCGTCGGCACCTCCACGCTCGACCACCTTGGTGTCGCCGGTGATTATGGACACGCCCGCCTCGCGCGCTGTTTCGGCCATGGTTTGCACAATCTGGCGCAGCTTATCCATGGGATAGCCCTCTTCGAGGATAAAGCCGCATGAGAGGTAGCGCACGTTAGCGCCTGAGGTCGCGACGTCGTTGACGGTTCCGCATACGGCGAGTCGGCCGATATTGCCGCCGGGGAAGAACTGCGGCGTTACCACAAAGCTGTCGGTCGACATGGCGATTCGCCCGCTTGCGGGCAGTACGGCGACACCGGCATCGTTGCCCGCAAGCAGCTCGGGCGACCCAAAGGCATCCAGAAAGACCTCATCGATAATGCGTTTCATCATCTGGCCGCCGGAGCCGTGGCCCAGCAGGACGGTGCTATCGGTAACGCTATGGGACATATCGAAAACTCCAATCGTGGGTGGTGCCGGTACGCGGGGGCGTCCGGGCTAGTCGCGGTATCTAAAGTACGCCGCGCAGCTGCCTTCGGAGCTCACCATGCAGGGGCCGACGGGGTGTTCGGGCGTGCAGGTGCGGCCAAACAACGGGCAGCTGCTCGGCGTGATGGCACCGCGCAGCACGTCGCCGCAGCGGCATCCGCGTGGCTCGACCGCCGGTTCAATGGGCACGTCAAAGCGGGCGCCGGCATCAAAACGCGCGAATTCTGGTCGGATGGAAAGACCCGAGTTGGCAATCGGTCCCAGCCCGCGCCACGTGGTGTCGCACGGTTCAAATACCTGCTCGACCAGCTGGCGCGCCACGGGATTGCCGTCTGCATTGACGCCACGGCGGTAGGCGTTGTCGATTGCGGGCCTGTGCTCGACAATCATCTGGACCAGCATGCAGATGCCCTGCAAGATATCGACCGGCTCAAACCCGGTGACTACGCCGGGGGTCTCGAACTCATCGACCAAAAACCCAAAGGGTGCCAGGCCTGTGATGGTAGCGACGTGACCAGGCAGGATAAAGCCGTCGATGGTCGTCTCGGGGTCGTTGGAGATCGCACGCAGAGCCGGCGGCGTGGTCTTGTGAGCACAGTAGACCGAGAAGTTCTGGAGCCCGCGCGCGTCGGCCTCCAGGATAGCGGCGGCAATGGTGGGCGTTGTGGTCTCAAAGCCGACACCCATAAAGATGACCGGGCGTTCGGGATTTTGCTCGGCAATGTCGAGTGCGTCGAGCGGAGAGTAGACGATGCGGATGTCGCGCCCCGCCGCCTTTTGCGCGGCAAGCGAGGTGGACGATCCGGGCACGCGCATCATGTCGCCAAAGGTGGTGATGACAGCGCCGTCCATGTTGGAAAGCGCGATTGCGTGATCGATGTCGCGGTTGGCGGTGACGCAAACGGGGCACCCCGGGCCGCTTAGCAGTTTGAGTCCCGTCGGCATAATGGAACGAAAGCCATAGCGGCCAATGCTCACGGTATGCGTACCGCAGACTTCCATAAGGTTGATGCTGCGGTTGCCGACAAGCTCATGAATACGATCGATGAGCTCGCGAGCCAGCTTGGGGTCACGAAATGACGAAAAGTCGATACCGGAGCGAACCGGCTGCGCCGCCGCCACTAGTATGCCTCGGCCGGGTTGGTGACGAGCTGGTCCTCTTCGGCCAGCTCGGTCATGGTATTGACGAGCTCGAGTGTCTCTTGGGCTTCCTGCTCGTCGACAATCTGAATGCCAAAGCCGGCGTGCACGAGAATAAAGTCGCCTACCTGTGCCGTCGGCACGAGGCGCAGCGAAACGGGGCGCTCGATGCCCATCATGTCGACGGTCGCCTTAAGGTCGTCGTCGCGTTTGACCACTTTACCGGGAACGGCAAGGCACATAATGTTCCCCTTTATACGTTTTGCGCTGGATAGGCGCCTAATTACCCATCAGTTGATGGTAGCGCTCGCGGGAGTCACGAGCAAACGCGTTACACCTGTGAGACGGCGGCGCGCAGGCTGGCAAAACAGCCTATCGCAACGCCGTCTGCGCGAGGCGAGCGCGAGCGATGGCGGCCTGACCGTAGGCGATGCAGCCGTCGTTGGCGGGTACAGCGTGGGGGACCAAGACGGCAAGACCGGCGTCTTTGAGTTCGTGGGTAAGGAGCTGAAGCAAAAGCCGGTTCATGAACACACCGCCCGAGAGCGCGACGGTGTCGAGGTCTTCACGGACGCAGATCTCGCTTGCGATGCGGGCCGACGCGCGTGCGATGGTGACATGGAAGTCGAGCGCGAGCTTGCCGGCGGGCACGCCGGTCCTGATTCCCTCCAAAAGCGCCTCAAAAAGCGGTCTGGAGTTCAGAACATGGAAGTCGTCCGGACGGGATGATTCGGTTACGGAAAAGCTGGCCATATTGCCGGTGGGGCAGGCACTTTCACTGCTGAACGCGCGCCAGGCGGCGGCTTCGAGTTCTATGGCAGGCTCGCCCTCGTAGGTTGCCTTGTCGCAGATGCCCAGAATTGCTGCCGCGGCATCAAAGAGACGCCCCATGCTGCTGGTGCGCGGGCTGTTGATGCCGTGCTCGATCATGGTGGCTGTCACGCTGCGCGTTTGCTCGTCGAGGCTGCCCAAAAGCCGAGCGGCGCCTGGGTGCTCGAGCAGACCGAGCTCACTGAGCAGGGCAAAGGCGTTGCGGCGGGCGTCGCGCACGGAGGCCGCCCCGCCGGGGAGCGCCCAGGTGAGTAAATGCGCGGCGCGCTCAAAGCCGCCAAGGCCGGCAACAAGAAACTCGCCGCCCCAAATGGTCCCATCGGTGCCGGCGCCGGTGCCGTCAAAGGCGATGCCAAGGACACGCGCGTCGGTTGTAAGCTGGCCCGCGGCGATGGCCTCGGCCATTACGCTCGCGATATGCGCATGATGGTGCTGCACCTCGACGAGCGGCAGATTGTGCTCCCGTGCCTGCTCGCGCGCCCACTGGCTCGATAGATAGCTGGGGTGCAAATCGCAGGCCAAGGCGGCGGGCGCCAAGTCAAAGAGATCTTCCAAGCGCGTGCGCGCGGCGTTCCAGGCATCGAAGGTCTCGCCGTTTTCAACATCGCCGATATACTGCGACACAAAACAGGTTGCCTCGCCGTTCGTCCCTTCACGCGTGAGCGCAATCGTGGCCTTTTGTTGTGGCCCGCAGGCGAGCACGCAGGACGGAGCGCCGTCGAGAGCCGGCAACGGCAACGGCTGGGGTGCATATCCGCGAGCGCGGCGCACGGGCATAACGGCGCCGTCGACCACGCGCACTACAGAGTCGTCGTAGCGCGAGAGGATCGCGCGGTCGTTGCCGAGCAACGCATCGGCGATGCCGGCGGCAACGAGGTGTTCCCAGGCAAGATCGTCGTCGGTTTCTATGGGTTCTTCGCTCAGGTTTCCGCTGGTCATGACGAGCGCGTGCATACCGCAGACTTCTGCCGCGGCAAGCAACAGATGTTGAAGCGGCGTATAGGGGAGCATGATGCCGAGCTCTGGAAGGTCGTGCGCGACGGACGGCGCGAGCGCGAGGGCGTCGGGGGAGCCGCCGCTCTCGCAAGCAGCACGTCGGCGCAGCAGCACAATGGGGCGAATGCTGCCGGCCAGCAAGCCGCGCTCAACGTCGCTGACATGGCATAGGCGTTCAACGTCGGCAAGGTCGCGCATCATGACGGCAAGTGGTTTGTTGCTGCGGCGTTTGCGACGGCGCAGCTCGGCCACCGCCTGCTCGCTGGCGGCGTCACAGGCTAGATGAAATCCGCCCAGGCCCTTGATGGCGACGATGCCACCGCTGGCCAGCAGCTCAACGCAGCGCTCGATAATGGCGTCGCTGGCCTCGCGTGTGGTGCCGACTGCCGGTGTCGCGGACGAATTCCCGCACGCATCGCCGTTCACAGCCTCGCGCCACGTAATATGCGGCCCGCAATCAAAGCAGGCATCGGGTTGCGCGTGAAAACGCCGGTCGAGTGGGTCGGCATACTCCGCGGCACACTTGGGACACATGGGAAAACAATCCATCGACGTGGCCGCTCGGTCATAAGGCAACGATCGGATGATGGTAAAGCGTGGGCCGCAGTTAGTGCAGTTGATAAAGGGGTAGTGATAGCGTCGGTCGGCGGGATCGAACAACTCGCGCAGACAATCGTCACAGGTAGCGATATCGGGCGAGACGAGCGTCGTGTGCGCGGTCTGGTCCTGCGATGCCACAATGCGAAAGCCCTGCTCATCGGCAGCACTCCAACCGCCAGGCCCCAAGTCCACAACCTCGACATGCTCTACGCGAGCCGCCGCGGGCGCATGCTCAGAAAGCGCGGCAACAAAAGCATCGAGCGCATCGGCCGGAGCGTGCGCCTCGATATGTACGCCGTCGCCCGCATTGAGCACCCATCCGCAAATGCCATGCGCCATGGCCTCGCGATACACAAATGGTCGCATGCCAACGCCCTGCACAATGCCCGTCACATGAATATGCACATGCCGCATGCGACACTCCTCATCAAAACCGACCAAAAAGGGACAGGTTTATTTTGGTCGGTAAAACTTCTAAACCTGCCACAACAAACCTGTCCCTTTTTGGCAGGTGCGCTATAGCCCCAGGCTTTGCTTGGTGGCGGCGCAGGTGAGCTCGCCGTGCTTAACGCCGCGCAGGCCCAGCAGTCGGTCGGCTAGTTCGTAGACGCGCTCGCCGCGACCCTTGAGCGCCAGAATCTCCAGACAGTTGTGGTGATCCAGATGCACGTGCATGGTCGATACGATCTCGTCGGTGTAGTCGTGCTGCACTTCGTCCAGACGGCGCGTCAGGTCGCCGGTATGGTGGTCGTAGATCATGGTGAGCGACCCGATAACATGCTCGTCGGGCGTGCGCATCTGCTCCTTGGCGATCGAGGCGCGAATCAGGTCGCGCACGGCCTCGGAGCGGTTGGCCACGTCGCCGCGGCGCGCGATCTGTTCGTCAAAACGGCGCAGCAGGTCATCCGGTGCGGTAACCGAAAAACGGACCAGCTCGGAGCCGGAGCCACTACAGTGGCAGCCCGCGTCACCGTCCGCCCCGTGCGGATGCTCGTGCTCGTACCCGCAGCCGTGCTCGTGTTCGGCCACCTTACACCAGCTTCACGGAGCCGACGGAGTTGTGGTCGGCCTCGATGGCTTCCTCGTAGCCCTCGAGCGCGTCATGCGCCTCGTGCAACGCGGCCATGGCGGCCTCGAGCTTGGCGCCGATGCGCTCCATGTCAAAATTCTCGGTCGCATGCAGCAACTGATGGCTCCATTCGTGAGCGAGCTCGATGGTGTCGTCGACCTGTTTGACGTTCATGGCAAGCTGGCTCATGTTCATTCCAACATCATGCATGGGAAATCTCCTTTTGTATGGGGCAGTTCAGTGGTTCAGATTTTACTACGCCCGCTTTGCGCGCAGCTGCATAAGAAAACGGGTGCGAGCCTGTGCGACCCGCACCCGTTCACTGGGGGCTGTTTGTAACTACCATACTATCCGTGGTCGCATGCCTTGCGTTTGGCACTCCGGTGAGCGGTGCGAAACCGCTCATGGACGGCAGACAAGTAACAAGCGTATTACAGATGTTTCTCCAGCAGTGCCTGAAGTCTTGCCTTGGGTAAGGCGCCAACCGAGCGGTCGACCTCCTCGCCGTTCTTAAAGACGATCAGCGTGGGGATGCTCATGACGCCAAACTTCATGGCCAGGTCCTGGTTGTCGTCGACGTTGCACTTGGCCACAGCCAACTTGCCGGCCAGCTCGTCGGCAACCTCGTCTACGATGGGCGAGAGCGAGCGGCAGGGGCCGCACCACGGGGCCCAAAAATCAACCAGTACGGGCAGGCTATCGTTGACGACAGCGCCGAAGTTCTCGGGGGTAATCTGCTTAATGTCAGCCATGGTGACCTCCATAATACGACGCGGCTCGGCCGCGTAAAACTCAGTACGACCGTGCTTATACCCAGCGGCCCGCAAAGCAACCACTCGCGGGCGGCTCTTTTATATAATGGTGGGCACGCAAACGATTGGAGAGCGCATGCCCACGTCACAAAGCCAGAAAAAAGAAGCCATCGCTCAGGCGACCGAGCAGGAGCTCGCGTCGCTTGCAGATCGCGGTGTGCGTATCGCGGGCAACGCGTGCTCGCCGATTGTGCTGGTCAAAGGCGATTTGGATGAAGCCGAGTGCTCGGGCGGCGAGCTGGCCGCCGGCGCGGATGGCGCCGCGTTGCGCAAGGCGCTCGGTGCCATCGGATATGCCCCCGAGGATTTTTGTGTGCTGGCAAGCGTCGCCGGCGCGGGCGACGGAGCGGTCGCGGCGGGCGAGGCCCTGACGTGCGACCTGTTCCGCGAGGCGCTGGAGACCTTGGACCCCGAGGCGGTGCTGCTGCTGGACAACAGTGCGGCCGATGTCATGCGCGAGACCTATGCCGATATGCTTGTGGCAATTGATGACTTTGACACCGCCATGCTCAAGCCCGGCCTGGTCGCCCATGTGCAGGGGCGCCGCGTGCTGGCGCTCGACGGTTTTGAGGCGGCGCTCACCGACAAGGCCGCCAAGCAGCGCATGTGGGCCTACATTAAGCAGCTGACCCCGGCGGCTGCACCGCTGTAGCGAGGTTGGCGGCAGCCCCTACATCACGGCGCGCAGCTCAAACCGGTCGCCGTTAATGCGGAACTGGCAGTTGCCGTTCATGCGCTCGACGGCAAGCATAATGCTCTTGGTGCCAAAGCCGTGCCCAGTGTGCTGAGTCACGGGCATGCCGTCGACCATGTGCGGCGCACGGCCAAACGTGTTGGAAACCAGCAATAGAAGCTGACCGTCTTCGTAGCGAAGGTCCAGGTCGACAAACCGCTTGCCTTCGGGGGCGGCGCTCGCCGCGGCGATGGCATTGTCCAGGGCGTTCGATACCACACTGAATAGATCGACATCGCCCACGTGGACGGTTTCGGGCACGGCGGCGTGCAGGTCGGCGGTGATGCCGTGCGCGTTGATGTCCGCGGAAAGCGACGAGAGCGCAATGTTGACCGTTTCGTTGGCGCAGTAGCGGCGCACGGCGGTGCGGTCGTTGGTCTCGCAGAGCGCGTCGATGCGCTCGAGTGCCTCATCGGTGTGACCCTCTTCGATCAGGGCCGCTAGACCGCGCAGGTAGTGGCGCATGTCGTATCACATTGAGACCAAGTCAAGAAGAATCGCTTCGGTCGAATCGCGTCTTTTGGGTGAGTTCTCAACGTCCGCTGCCGCTGGTTTCCACCGTATGCCGAAAACACCCGGACGATGCCGTGCAGATCGCTTCGCTCTGCTATAGTCTCCCAAATTCACGTTTTCTATTGGGATGGTGGTTAATATGGGCGACATACTCGAATCGTTCCTGCGCGTGGCGATGGTGGTGTTCATCGTCGGTCCGCTCACTGCATGGGTCGCCCGTCGCGGCGCGCGCGAGCGCAGTGAGGCGACGGACAGCCTCGATCGCTTCACGGTGCGCATGCCCGCTGCCATCCGCACGATCATCGCCTGCTGCGCCGTCGCGTTCGAACTGCTCATGCTGGGTGTCTACGTCTGGCAGGGCGTCTCGTTGGGCGAGTGGGACCACGAACTTGTGTGGTTCGGTCACGCCATGGCGCTCGCGGGCATGGCCATCTGGGCCCTGCTGAGCATCCCGCGCATCGACGTGGACGGTGAGCGAATTCTCTCGCGTAACGCCTTCGGCATCCGCAAGGAGACGACGTTTGGCAACATCACCCGTGCAACGCTTCACACGCAGATGATGAGGATCGACCTGTTCGAGGGCGACTGGAAGTTCTGCTCGATAAGCCTCGAGGGGGTGTGCTCGCTCAACCTCCTCGCCCGTCTGGAGGAAGAGGGCATCGAAGTCTCGGACGCCGTCGACGGTCCCATGACCAAGGCGGGCCTGTGTTGGTCTGCCATCAAGCCGTTGACGATTGTTTTCAACGGCATGGCGCTCGTCTTCTCGCTCGTGATCGCCTTCATGGCTGTTTTCACCGATGCCGGTGCTCGTCTGCTCTTGCTCGTCCCGTTCCTCTTCCTGTTCATAGGGGGACTCCTGCCCCTGCTCATGCTCAGCATGCCCGCCCGCGGCATCCTCGAGATCGGCAGGCAGGAGCGCGAACTCGGCTTCTCCTTCGCCGAGGAGATGGCGAGCCGAGGTGCCACGGGCACCTCGCTTGTCGACGACGATTGGTTCATCGAGATCAGCAACGCCCGCGTCGTGGCGTTCCGCCGCGATTATCTCAAGAAGGTCACGGCGCACGAGGATAGCGAGAGCGGCGACCGTTGCACGGTGACCACGAAAGGCGGTCGCAAAATCAAGGTGTACGCAGCGGGCAGCACGCTCGAGGACCTGCGCTCGTGGTTCAAACAGGGTGCCAAGGCCAGAAGCATGCTCGACCGTGCAGAGGACGTGCTCGAGACGACGTCTGATTGGGTTGTCTGACCTGTATCGTCTTTTCGGACACGCATGCTAGAGGCCCAATCCTTTAGAATGCATTCATCGACGACCGAGAGGACGGTATGCTATGTCCAACCCAGCCGCCAAGTACACCGACGAGTTCAGGCGCGAGACCGCCGACTACATCATCTCGACGGGCAGGCCGATAACGGAATGCTGCGCAGAACTGGGCCTGAATTCCAAGACCGTGAACAAGTGGGTGCAGAGCCGCCGGCGCGAGCTTGCCGGCGGGCCCGACCCCAAGGCCGAGGACCGCGAGCTTCGCGAGGCGAAAAGGCGCATACGCGAGCTCGAGATGGAGAACGCCTTCTTGAAAAAAGCCGCGGCCTTCTTCGCCAAAAGCCAGGCGTAGCCGCATGCTACCGGATGATGTTGGCGGAGAAGGCCGAATTCCCGGTGAAAATGATGGCCCGCGTGCTCGGCGTGAGCCGATCGGGCTTCTACTCGTGGCTCTCCAACGGCTGCCCGCGAGAAGACTGGTCGGCCGAGCGCGAGGCGGTCCGGCGCGTGTGGCTGGAGTCGGACCGCAGGTTCGGCTTCCGGTTCGTGAAATGCTTCCTGCCCGGCGAGTTCTCCGGATTGACCCTGTACAGGGTGCGCAAGCTGATGCGCGAGCTGGGAATACGCGGCTGCACGCCCAACGCCAGGAAGCGCACCACCATCCCCGACCCGAAGGCCAGGCCCCGGCCCGACCTGGTGCGCCGCGACTTCACCAGTCCCGTTCCAACCTGCAAGCTCGTGGGCGACATCACCTACCTGCGCACCGGCGAGGGATGGCTGTACCTGTCGACGGTCATCGACCTCAACACCCGCATGGTGGTGGGCTGGTCGCTCTCCGAGCGCATGACCGCCGACATCGTGGTTTCGGCGCTGGCGTCGGCCAAATCGCGCGGCTACGTGGCCGGCAACGCGATATTCCACGCCGACCGCGGCGCCCAGTACACCAGCAGGCTTCTGGCCGAATGGGCGCGCGACAACGACGTGCGGCTGTCCTGCAGCCGCGCCGGCAACTGCCACGACAACGCGGTGGCCGAGTCGTTCCTCGCCACGCTGAAGAACGAGATGTACTACAGGCGCAGCTTCCCGACCAGGGATTCCGCCAAGCACGCGGTGGTCGAGTTCATCGAGGCGTACTACAACCGCCGAAGGCCCCGCTCGACGATCGGCTACAAGGTGCCGGCCGAGGCCATGGCGGCCTTCTTCGAGAGAACCGAGCCCAAGCTCGAGGCCATGCCTATGGCCGCTTGATTTCTCGAGCATGCGTGTCCGAAATCTTGACACAGGTCAGAAGGCCTCGATGCCAGCGCTGCGCCGATATGGGGCAGCGGCCCCCCGTTGGCCGCCATGGCCCTGACTTCCGAGCGTATGCTGGCGCCGCTCGTCTTAAGACGTTGACCTCCATCCGGAGCCTGCGGTTCTCGCGCTCGGGCTCCAGGATCCGGTTCTACTCGGGCGTGCGGTTGTCGGCGGCGCGCGGCGAGCCGGTCTCGTTTATCGACTTGACCCGCCTCTCCACGGTGCTCTTGTCGAGGTCGCACTCGTCCATGGCCTCGCGCCTGGGCTTTCCGGCGTTGTGGAGATCGACTATCTTCCTCTTGAACTCGTCGGTGAAATGCCTCGGTCTGGGGCCGGTCGAGGCCGAGCCCCCGGTCCGGCTGGGGTAGCATGTCGCTGCGGACCATTGTCTTTCCTCTCGTTGAATATCTAGGCGCTGACGATTCTAGGCGATGGCCCTCTCTTGCTTCTTACACCTCGATTGTGCTCGCTACCCCCAGCGGGCCCGGATCGAGCGATTCGGGCCCGCTTTTGGGGCCTGCCGGAAACCCGGTGGTCAAAAAGGGCCAAATATGAGTACTGTTACCAGTTTGGTGGCAGCCAAATGGCCTCAAAAATCGGTGCCAGAGGCCAAAAGTGCATCGATTTTCGTTCTTCAGAGTCGCGATCGGGCTCCAAACAAGGCGATTTTGCTGCTCTGGACCGGAAAATCGATGCTACTAATTTGGTGACAGTACTCATATTTGGCCCTTTTTGACCACTGCCCCTTGGTTCAGGACAAAACGGGCTGCCCGAATCATGGGGCGGGTCCATTTTCGGCTGTCCTCAGCTTGCCAGTTCGAAAATGGACCTGCCGCATGATTGAATCTTTATTTCAACTTTACACCTAGGTTTACAGCTGTCTTGTCAGCTGTAAACCTAGGTGTCATACTAAAGCCCCAAGATTCGCCAAAAGAGAGGGGCCTTGATGGCACAGAGCGCGAACATGGATGCGTCGGAGCTTGCACGCGATATCGCGGCCGGCCTAGCATCGGCAACGACGGCAACGGAGCGCGCGGCACTGGTGCCCGCAGAGCTCGTCGAGGCCATTCAGCAACTTAAAACCCAACGCGACGCGGTGATCCTGGCGCACTATTACGTGGCGCCCGAGGTTCAGGCTGTGGCCGATTACGTCGGCGACAGCTTCTACCTGGCAAAGCTTGCCAAGAGCCTGCCGCAGCAGACTATCGTGCTGTGCGGCGTGGAGTTTATGGGCGAGAGCGCCAAGCTGCTCAATCCCACCAAGACGGTGCTGCTGCCCGAGCCGGGCGCGGACTGTCCCATGGCGCACATGGTCAAGCGCGAGACGGTCGATGCGGCGCGCGCCGAGTATGGCGACGACCTAGCTGTCGTCTGCTACGTCAACTCGACGGTCGAGATCAAGAGCTGGAGTGACGTGTGCGTTACCAGCTCCAACGCCGTCAAGATCGTGTCCGAGCTGCCGCAGCAGCACGTCCTGTTCATTCCCGATCAAAACCTGGGCCGTTTCGTGGCCGAACAGGTGCCGCAAAAGCACGTCATCCTCAACAACGGCTACTGCCCGCGTCATCACATCATCACCGTCGAGCAGATCGTTGACGCGCAGGAGGCGCACCCCGACGCGCTCGTGTTGGCGCACCCCGAGTGCAAGGCCGACGTTCTTGCCGAGGCCGACTACATCGGCTCCACCGCCGGCATCATCAAGTACGCCGAGGAGTCGGACGCGAGTGAGTTTATCATCGTGACGGTCCGCGGCGTGCTCTATGAGCTCGAGCGCCGCTGCCAGGGCACCGGCAAGAAGTTCTACTTCCCCGCGGTGCAGCCCACCTGCGTCAATATGGATCTCATCACGCTCGAAAAGCTCGTGCACTGCCTGGAGACGGGCGAGGGCGAGGTGCAGATTGGCGTGTCGGACGAGGCTGCCGATCAGGCCAAGCTCACGCTCGACCGCATGCTCGAGTACGCGGCGCGCTAGAACGATGTGACATGAGGGACAGTCCCTTATGCCACATTACAAGGGAGAGGATTCCTGTGGAAACCAAACAATACCCCGACATGGAGTGCGACGTCGTCATTGCCGGCTGTGGCGTGGCGGGCCTGTACGCGGCTCTCAACCTGCCGACGAGCACGCGCGTGATCATGCTCTCCAAGGGCGCTGTCGACGAGTGCGATTCGA
This sequence comes from Collinsella sp. AM41-2BH, assembly GCF_003468085.1. Classification (NCBI taxonomy): domain Bacteria; kingdom Bacillati; phylum Actinomycetota; class Coriobacteriia; order Coriobacteriales; family Coriobacteriaceae; genus Collinsella; species Collinsella sp. AM41-2BH. Next base: position 37,842 of record NZ_QSGH01000015.1, on the reverse strand, counting down.
TGCTCGCGCAGGGCGGCATCTGCGTACTGCCCGAGGGCTCGGACTACGATGCCTTCTTTGAGGACACCATGCACGCCGGCCACTACGAGAATCGCCGCGAGAGCGTCGACATCATGATCCGTTCGAGCCGTTCGGTCATCAACGACCTGCTAGCGATGGGCGTGGATTTTGAGCGCAAGGCCGACGGCAGCCTCAACTTTACCCGCGAGGGCGCGCACAGCCGTCCGCGTATTGCCTTCCATGCCGACATTACGGGCAAGGAGATCACGACCAAGCTGCTCCAGGCCGTTCGCAAGCTGGATAACGTGCAGATTTTGGAGCACGTGGCCATGACCGACATCCTGACGGGCGAGCGTGACGGCGTCACGGTGTGTGTCGGTGTCGTCGCCGTTTCCGTGGACGAGGACAACTCGGTTCGTCCCGCCGACGAGCTGGCAAATGCCGCCGAGGGCGTGCATGCCGGCGAGCCGTTTAAGATTCATGCCCGCCGCACGCTGTGGGCGACAGGAGGTATCGGCGGCGTGTACGACCATTCGACTAACTACCCGCAGCTCACGGGCGATGCATGCTACATCGCTCAGGAGCATGGCATTAAGATGGAGCACCTGGACTACGTGCAGATTCACCCCACGGGGCTGTTCTCGCCGCAGCCGGGTCGCACCTTCCTGATCAGCGAGAGCTGCCGCGGCGAGGGCGCGATTTTGCTCAACGCCGCCGGCGAGCGCTTTACCGACGAGCTTCAGCCGCGCGATGTGGTCGCTGCCGCTATTCGCGAGCAGATGAAGCAGGACGGTACCGAGCACGAGTGGCTGAGTTTTGCCCCCGTCGAGCGCGATGTGGTGACCGGGCACTTTGCCAACATTCGCGCGCGCTGCCTGGAGGACGGCCGCGACATCTTGGACGAGCCCATCCCCGTTACGCCCACGCAGCACTACTTTATGGGTGGCGTATGGGTCGATAAGGACGGCCGCACTTCGATGCCCGAGCTCTACGCTGCGGGCGAGACGGCTTGCAACGGCGTTCACGGCAAGAATCGCCTTGCATCAAATAGTCTGCTCGAGGCGCTGGTCTGGGGTCGTCGCGCCGCGTGGTACATGCGCACCGGCGAGTCGCTGGCCGTGGAGCAGGCGGGCGAGCCCGCGCTCGATGGACGCCATCGCGCCCTGAGTTCCGATACCCTTGCAATCGATGATTTGGCCCGTGCCGCCGGCACGCAGGCCGCAGAGGAGTAGACCATGAATCCCATTACCATGAAGCTCGTCGTCGATGATCTGATTTTACAGGCTCTGCGCGAGGACATTACGTTTGAGGACGTGAGCACGGCGAGCGTGTGCCCCACGGCGCGTCCCGCCACGGTGGAGCTTATCGCCAAGGCCGACGGCATCATCGCCGGCTTGGATGTGTTTGCCCGTACCTTTGAGCTGCTGGATTCGCAGAGCTCGGTGCTGCTCGACGTTGCCGATGGCGACGAGGTGCACGCCGGCGACCATGTGGGTCAGGTGCGCGGCGATGCGCGCGTGCTGCTTTCGGGTGAGCGCGTGGCGCTCAACTACCTGCAGCGCATGAGCGGCATCGCTACCTACACGCACAGCATGGCCGCGGCGCTCGAGGGAACCAAGACCGTGCTCGTCGACACGCGCAAGACCACGCCGGGCATGCGCGTGTTTGAGAAGGCGGCGGTTGAGATTGGCGGCGGCAGCAACCACCGCTACAACCTGTCGACGGCCGTCATGCTCAAGGACAACCATATCGATGCCGCCGGTGGCGTGACGCGCGCGATCGAGATGGCGCGCGCCCATGCGTCGTTTACCACGACAGTTGAGATTGAGTGCGAGAACCTGGACATGGTGCGCGAAGCCGTGGAGGCCGGTGCCGACATTATCATGCTCGACAACATGACCCATGACGACATGGCCGCCGCCATCGAGCTTATCGCCGGTCGCGCCAAGACCGAGTGCTCGGGCAACGTGGACGCCAGCAACATTCGCGCCCTGGCCGATCTGGGTGTCGACTATATTAGCTCGGGCGCCCTGACGCACTCTGCGCCGATCCTCGACCTCTCGCTTAAGCACCTGCGTCTGCTGGACGGTAAATAATGAACGCCCGTGAGCGTCGCCGTGCCATCATGGGCGTGCTCGAAGGAGCCAAGGAGCCCGTTTCGGGCAGCGCACTTGCCCGCGAGGTTGGCGTGAGCCGTCAGGTCGTGGTTCAGGATATTGCCCTGTTGCGTGCCGATGGGCACGATATCGTGGCGACCAACCGCGGCTACGTGCTGCAGGAGGCCCCCAGCAGCCCCGCCGTGCCCACGCGCTTGGTCAAGGTTCGCCACAGCGTGGAGCAGGCAGGCGATGAGCTCACGAGTATCGTCGACGCCGGTGGCGCCGTGCTCAACGTGATCGTCAATCACCGCGTGTACGGCAAGATCACGGCCGACCTGGACATCCGCAACCGCCGCGATGTCGAGCGCTACCTAGAGGGCATCGCCAGCGGCAAGAGCTTCCCGCTGCTGACGGTGACGAGCGGCTACCACTTCCATCGCATCGCGGCGGAAGACGAGCAGACCCTCGACGAGATCGAGGCCATGCTCAAGGAGAAAGGCTACCTTGCCGATTTAATGCCCTACGAGGATGATTTGTCCTAACCCGATACTGTCTTTATAAGTTGCGGTGAAATAGTTCCTACAATCGGCACCTAAGCAATGAGCCAGGAACTATTCCACCGCAACTGCCAAGGTAGCCCCGTCCCCAATTAGCTGCCTGTACAAACAAAAGGAGGCCTCCGCGGCGATGCGGAAGCCTCCTTTTTTGTGCACGGTGTACTTTTGAGTGTGCAAGTGGGGGAGTTGTTACTCCTCGACGATCTCGGTGATCGCGCCAGCGGGGCAAGCGTCCTGGCAAGCGCCACAGGCGACGCAGGAGTCCTCGTCGGCGACGGTAGCGACGTCCTGGAGCTCCAGAACGCCAGCGGGGCAGGAGTCGACGCAAACGCCACAAGCGATGCACTCGTCGGCATCAATTACGGGATGAGCCATGGTAGTTTCCTCTCTGTTGACCGACGCTACAGGCGATGCGCGTCGGTTTGATTCGGGCAAAAACATACCACGGGAGCGACCGTTTGCAATACCCTCTGGCCGGCATCTTCATACCGTTCGCCGAGTATGCCAAGGTTTACTAAAAAACGCGCAGGTGGGGCCGTTGAGCTGCGCAAATGTTAGCTATAGGTGACTTGTAATATTGACCTATTGAGCGCGCCTGCGGAAAGGGCATCCCGTTATTTGGCCGAAAACCGGGTCGCAGTTTCCGGTTGGGCCCGCTAGCGGAAACTGCGACCCGGTATCAGCTCTCAAAACGGGATACGGTTTCCGGTTGAGCCTTCAGACGGAAACTGCGACCCGGAATCCACGCTCAAACCGGGATGCGCTTGCCGCAAGACGGCCCCCAGGCACCCCCGGACGCAAACCTCAGCCATCTCTACATAGATCTCAATAGATCTGCCGAGAACTCAAACAGTGCATCTACCTGCGCATTTGAGAACCTAAACTCTCAGAGATAAGAAATCTTATATGAATTGACTTAGATTTTGTATATTCCGGCCCATAAGGGGATACACTACATCCTGAAAGACAAGCCGAAGCGCCACACGACAGACCGTCGAGGCGGCGCGAACGCACAAGAGAGAGGGAATTTCTAATGAGTAAGATTCTTGGTATCGACCTTGGTACTACTAACTCCGCAATGGCCGTCCTCGAGGGCGGTTCTCCGACCATTATCGTGAACGCCGAGGGCGACCGCACCACCCCGTCCGTTGTTGGCTTCCGTGCCGACGGCGACCGCGTCGTGGGTAAGGCCGCTAAGAACCAGGCTGTCACCAACCCCAAGAACACCGTGTTCTCCATCAAGCGCTTCATGGGCCGCAAGTACTCCGAGTGCACCTCCGAGATCAAGACCGTGCCGTATGAGGTCAAGGAGGGCCAGGGTGGCCGTGCCGTCGTCGATATCGAGGGCAAGGACTACACCGCCGAGCAGGTGAGCGCCATGACGCTCGCCAAGATGAAGGCTGACGCCGAGAAGTATCTGGGCGAGACCGTCACCGACGCCGTCATCACCGTCCCGGCCTACTTCAACGACGCCCAGCGTCAGGCCACCAAGGACGCCGGTAAGATCGCCGGCCTCAACGTCAAGCGTATCGTCAACGAGCCGACTGCTGCTGCTCTTGCCTATGGCCTGGACAAGCAGGGCACCGACCAGCGCATCCTGGTCTTCGACCTGGGCGGCGGTACCTTCGACGTCTCCATCCTCGACCTCGCCGACGGCGTGTTTGAGGTTCTGTCCACCTCGGGCGACAACCACCTGGGCGGCGACGACTGGGATCAGCGCGTCATCGATTGGATGGCCGATAAGTTCCAGCAGGAGAACGGTGTCGACCTGCGTCAGGACCCCATGGCCCTGCAGCGTCTGAAGGAGGCCGCCGAGAACGCCAAGAAGGAGCTCTCCGCAGCCCAGCAGTCCACCATCAACCTGCCGTTCATCACCATGAACCAGTCTGGCCCGCTGCACCTCAACTACACGCTGACCCGCGCCGAGTTCGAGAAGATCACCCGCGACCTGCTCGAGCGCTGCAAGCAGCCTGTCACCAACGCCCTGCGCGACGCTAAGCTCAAGCTCTCCGATCTGACCGAGGTCATCCTCGTCGGCGGCTCCACCCGTATGCCCGCCGTCCAGGAGCTCGTCAAGACCATGACCGGCAAGCAGCCCAACATGTCCGTGAACCCCGACGAGGTCGTTGCCGACGGCGCTGCCGTCCAGGGCGGCGTGCTTACCGGCGACGTCGAGGGCATCCTGCTGCTCGACGTTACCCCGCTGTCGCTGGGCGTCGAGACCATGGGCGGCATCATGACCAAGATGATCGACCGCAACACCACGATCCCGACCTCCAAGACCGAGGTCTACTCCACCGCTGCCGACAACCAGACCAGCGTCGAGATCAACGTGCTCCAGGGCGAGCGCGAGCTTGCCCGCGACAACAAGTCGCTCGGTAAGTTCCAGCTGACCGGCATCCCGGCTGCCCGCCGCGGCGTGCCGCAGATCGAGGTTACCTTCGACATCGACGCCAACGGCATCGTCAAGGTCTCCGCTAAGGACAAGGGCACCGGCAAGGAGCAGCAGATCACCATTTCCGGTTCCACCGCTCTGTCCGACGACGAAGTCGATCGTATGGTCAAGGACGCCGAGGCTCATGCCGAGGAGGACAAGAAGCAGAAGGAAGAGGTCGAGGTCCGCAACCAGACCGACAGCCTGTGCTACTCCACCGAGCAGACCCTCAACGAGCTGGGCGACAAGGTTTCCGCCGACGTGAAGTCCAAGGCCGAGGCCGCTATCGCCGACGCCAAGAAGGCGCTCGAGGGCTCTGACGTCGAGGCTATCAAGGCCGCCGGCGAGTCCCTGCAGTCCGTGGCCTACGAGCTGGCCCAGGTTGTCTACGCCGACGCTCAGCAGCAGACCGACGGTGCCGCTGGCGCCCAGCCTGCCGACGATGACGTTGTCGACGCCGACTACGAGGTTGTGGACGACGAGGACAAATAATCATGTCCGCCCGTAAAGCTCGCACGGAGGCGGCCGCCGCTGGCGCCGCCCCCGTTGACTCTGAGGAGAAGGACGTGAAGATTCCCGTAGAGGCCGTTGACGATACCGAGGCCAACGAGGCCCCGGCCGCCGAGGCTGCCGAGAACCAGGTAGAGGATTCTAACAAGGAGGCGACGATGACCGAGGACGAGATGGTGGAAGCCGCTATCCGCGCCGGTGAGGAAGCCGCCGACAACGACTTTAAGCTCAAGTTCGAGCAGGCCCAAAAGGAGCTTGCCGACGTGCGCAATGAGCTCGATGCTGCGGCAGAGGCTCAGAAGGCCGCCGAGGACAAGGCAAAGGACGCCACCGAGCGTACCGCCCGTCTGCAGGCCGACTGGGAGAACTTCCGTCGCCGCACCGCCAATGAGCGTATTGCCGAGCGCGAGCGCGCGACCGAGAAGCTTGTCACCGCGCTGTTGCCGGTGATCGACGATATCGAGCGCGCAATCGACCATGCCCGCAGCCAAGAGCTTTCCGACGACTTTAAGCAGTTCGTCGATGGCGTTGACGCGGTACATGCCAAGCTGCTCGATGTGTTTGCGCACGAGGGCGTTGAGCCTATCGACCCCAAGGGCGAGGCGTTCGATCCGCTCGAGCACCAGGCCGTGGGGCGTGTCGAGGACGCATCGCAGTACGACGAGACCGTCAACGACGTGTACCAGAAGGGCTACCGCATGGCGGATCGCATCCTGCGTTCCGCGATGGTGACGGTGACCTACGGTGGCGAGAAGCGCCCCGCACCGGAGCCCGAAGCGGCGCCCGAGGATGCTACGGCCGATACGGCCGAGAGCACCGAGGAGTAATTGAGAAGGGCCCCGGGGCAACACCCGGGGCCCTTTCTGGCCTAGTGCCATATGAAAGCATGGGCCGTCGTCTGCATGGACGGCGGACGTAACAGGAGAGGAGCTACGATGGCTGCAGGCAAAACCTTCTATGACATCCTGGGCGTATCCAAGAGCGCCTCCGACAAAGAGATCAAGAGCGCGTTTCGCAAACTCGCGCAAAAATATCACCCCGATGCCGGCGGCGACGAGGCCAAGTTCAAGGAGATCAGCGAGGCCTACGAAACGCTTTCGGACGAGAAGAAGCGCAAAGAGTACGACCAGATGCTCATGTTCGGCGGCATGCCGGGCGCGGGCGGAGCGTATGGCGGCGGCTACGGTGCCGGCGCGGGCGCCAGCGGCTGGGGTGATATCTTCGACAGCATCTTTAGCGGCAACGGCGCCTGGGGCAGCGATTGGGGCTCGGGCTTTGCCGGGGCTGCGGGTAATGCCGGCGCGGGACGCAGCCGTGCTCGCAAGGGCGGCGACCTGTCGCTGACCGTCGATGTTTCGGCCGAGGACGCGTTTCGCGGCGTGACGCACAAGGTTACCTACCGCATTCCCTCGACGGGCGAGCAGCAGACCATTACGGTCTCGGTGCCCGCGGGCGCGGTCGACGGCGGCAAGCTGCGCTACAAGCGTCGCGGAGAGTACGGCGTTGCCGGCGGCGAGCGCGGCGACCTGGTCGTGACCACGCACGTAGAGGAGCATCCGCTGTTTAAGCGCAAAGGCGCCGACGTGACCATGGAGGTGCCGATCTCGGTCTACGAGGCGGCGCTCGGCTGCACGGTGGACGTGCCCACGCCCGGCGGTGCGACGGTCCGTTTGAAAGTGCCCGCGGGTACCCAGACGGGCAAGAAGTTCCGCTTTAAGGAGATGGGCGCGCCCGATGTTAAGCACCGTGGCCGCACGGGCGCGCTGCTCGTCGAGATCAAGGTGCAGGTTCCCACGAACCTGTCCGACGATGAGCGCGATGCCATGACCAAGCTGCGCGAGGCCGACACGCGCGATTATCGCGAGAAGGTCAACCGTTACAAGGCGACGTACTAGGGCGGTCGTGGCGCACACCCGCGCCCGCGGGCTTATGATGGACGATAACGAGACGGAAAGGGGTCAGGTAGCATGGCCGAGGACAATAGGAATAAACCGCTGTACATGATCAGCGTGGCGGCCGAGTTGACCGGCATGCATCCGCAGACTCTGCGCGTCTACGAGTCCAAGGGCCTGGTGAACCCCCAGCGCTCGGGCGGCAACACGCGTCTGTATTCGCGTGCCGATATCGAGCGCCTGGAGCTCATCAACCAGCTGACTGACGAGGGCATCAACCTTGCCGGCGTGGTGCGCATCCTCGATATGAAGGAGCGTGCTGAGGAGCGCGAGCGCGAGAACGAAAAGCTCCGCGCCCGCGTGCGCCAGCTCGAGGACGAGCTGCACGAGTACAAGATGCAGAAGAAGATCACCGCCTTGGCCCCGCGTGATGGCTCGGTCAACCCCGAGCAAGTCATGCGCAAGCTGCTGGGTACGGGTAGCGACCTATAGCTCCGCCGACGCTGCCGGGCACTCATTGGGGACAGACTTAAATGAGTGCCCGCAGAATGAGAGTGGATAATCTCCCGTTTTTGGCCTGTTTGCAGGCTCAAAGTGGGAGATTATCCACTCTCGTCATTTCGGCGTCTAAGTCTGCCCCCGGCACCCAACTCGTTCTTTGCTTTACTGAGATAAAGTGAACGTACAGATTCGTAACCCGCTGGCAACCGTTCTATGGCACGATGTTGAACGAATGTATGCTATGCGCCCAAATCGTTTTGGGCAGAGTGGGAGACAGTATGGTTAAGCTGTACGAGGACGGCATCTACCTGCGTGGTGGCAGCGAGGTTGTGCCTGCGGGCGAGGCTGCCGAGCGTGGTATTACGCAGACGCCCGAGGATGCCAAGCGCGGCACCATCGCGTATTCGATCCTTCAGGCACACAATACGTCCGGCGACCCCGAGGCGCTCAAGATTCGCTTCGATGCCATGGCGAGCCACGACATCACCTTTGTCGGCATCATCCAGACGGCGCGCGCCTCGGGCATGGAGCAGTTCCCGCTGCCTTACGTGCTCACCAACTGCCATAATTCGCTGTGCGCCGTGGGCGGCACCATCAACGAGGACGACCACGTCTTTGGCCTCTCGGCTGCCAAGAAGTACGGTGGCATCTTCGTTCCGCCGCATATCGCCGTTATCCACTCCTTTATGCGCGAGAACTTCGCCGGCTGCGGCAAGATGATCCTGGGCTCCGACTCGCACACCCGCTACGGCGCCCTGGGCACCATGGCTGTGGGCGAGGGCGGCGGCGAGCTGGCAAAGCAGCTGCTGCGCGACACCTACGACGTCGCCTATCCCGGCGTTGTGGCCATCTACCTCACGGGCGCCCCGCGTCCCGGCGTCGGCCCGCACGACGTTGCGCTTGCCATCATCCGCGCCGTCTTTGCCAAGGGCTACGTTAAGAACAAGGTCATGGAGTTTGTGGGCCCCGGCATCGCGAGCATGACGACCGATTACCGCAACGGCGTCGACGTCATGACCACCGAGACCACCTGCCTTTCCTCCATCTGGGTCACCGACGAGGACACGCACGCATTCCTGGCCATGCACGGCCGCGGCGACGACTACCGCGAGCTCAAGCCTGCCGATGTTGCCTACTACGACGGCTGCGTCGAGGTCGATCTGTCGAGCATCAAGCCCATGATTGCGCTGCCGTTCCATCCTTCCAACGGCTTTGAGATTGACGAGCTCAACGAGAACCTCGAGGACATCCTTCACGAGGTGGAGCTCGAGGCCGCTAAGATCGGCGAGGGCAAGACGCACTTTAGCCTGCTCGACAAGATCGTCGACGGCAAGCTGCACGTGCAGCAGGGCGTTATCGCCGGCTGCTCGGGCGGCAACTACGACTCCGTGGTCCAGGCTGCCCGCGTGCTCAAGGGCGCCAACACCGGCTGCGGCGAGTTCTCGCTGTCGGTCTATCCCACGAGCCAGCCCGTGGCACTCGAGCTTACACGCCGCGGCTATATCTACGACCTCATGGAGGCCGGTGCGATCGTGCGCACGGCGTTCTGCGGTCCGTGCTTTGGCGCTGGCGACACGCCTGCCAACAACGGCCTTTCGATCCGCCACACTACGCGCAACTTCCCCAACCGCGAGGGTTCCAAGCCGGGTAATGGCCAGCTGAGCGCCGTGGCCCTGATGGATGCTCGCTCCATTGCGGCAACGGCTGCCAACGGTGGCGTCCTGACGCCGGCGACCGACCTGCCCGAGGAGACTTGGGATGAGGCCTGCGAGTACACCTTTGACGACGCGCCGTACAAGAAGCGCGTGTACTGGGGCTTTGGCAAGGCGGAGCCTGCCGATGTGCTGGTCGAAGGCCCCAACATCAAGCCGTGGCCCGCGATGGAGCCTCTCGGCGACGATATCCTGCTCAAGGTATGCTCCAAGATCATGGACCCGGTCACTACGACCGACGAGCTCATTCCCTCGGGCGAGACGAGCTCCTTCCGCTCCAACCCGCTGGGTCTGGCCGAGTTTACGCTGAGCCGTCGCGATCCGGGCTACGTGGGCCGCAGCAAAGAGGTCGACGCTGTGGAGAAGCGCCGCGTGGCCGGCGAGTCCGCAGGCGACCTGGCGGCGCTCGATGCCGAGCTTGCGGGCGTGTTTGAGGCGCTGACCGGCGCGGGTGTCGCGGCCGATGCCAAGGCGACCGAGTTCGGTTCCATGCTCTACGCCAAGAAGCCCGGTGACGGTTCTGCCCGCGAGCAGGCCGCGAGCTGCCAGCGCGTTATCGGCGGCCTGGCCAACATCGTCCACGAGTACGCCACCAAGCGTTATCGCTCCAACGTGATGAACTGGGGCATGGTGCCCTTCCAGATGGAGGCCGAGCCCAGCTTTGAGGTGGGCGACTACGTCTTTGTGCCGGGTATTCGCGCCGCGCTCGATGGCGACCTGCAGAACATCGCTGCCTACGTGGTGCGCGCTGACGGTTCGGTCGAGCAGATTGAGCTCTACATTGCCGATATGACGGCAGAGGAGCGTGCCATCGTCAAGGCCGGCTGCCTGATCAACTACAACAAGTTTAAGGCCGCTGCCGAGTAACGCACTTAATTGTCCGCCCGGGGCTTACCCTTTCCCGCCCGCTCACGCGCTTCGCGAGGGTCGCGTTCGGGAAAGGGTAAGCCCCGGGCTACATTTCTGCGTTCTCGTTGGGTCTGGAAGGACGCTAATAAATAGACTTACTTGATGCCGCCCCTTTTTATTGGGGCGGCTTCTTTTTGTCGAAAACCGCCACAAAAGGGCAAGCACCTTTGTGGCGGTGGGGGTGAGCTCAATGTCGGTGTGCACGTTGAGCGACATTCCAATAAGCGCCTCTACAGGATTTCATCTGGGTTGACGGGTTTGGTTGTTTTGGGGATGCCGAGTTTGGATGACGCGAAATCGTCAACATTGTCCTTAATTCCGTCTTTGGTGTAGACAGTGACCATATAGGTGCTGTGTCCGAATTCGCCCTTGTCGCGTGTTGCCCAGGCATCCCAGTAGGCGGCCCCGTTTCGCCCTTTGATTTTTCCGACACGGCGGAGTTCTGTTCGCTTTAATTTCTGGTTGCTATAGATGGTTCGACCGGCCTCCTCGGTGAGCCCGCACTGTCCAAGCATCTTGTCGAGGACTTGGTTCATGTGGCGCTCATCGGTGTTTGGTGCGTAGTCGTAGGCGAGGGTGATGGAGTCGAGTGGCTGGTCGTCGATTAGATAGTTTAGCGCCTGAGGTCCAAGGCAGAAATAGGGGGAGCATCCGTCGATCTGACCGAGCAGTGGCAACTTTGACTGCCAACTTCCGGTGGGAATTCCATATTCGTAGAACACGCCACGACAAATAAAGGAGAGCGAGGTGGCACGCGAGCCGGCGTCGACCATTCCGCATAAATCGAAGGGCGAGGTGATACCAAGGGAAAAGGGCGTGATGACGATAAGGAAGAGCATCACGATGGGTACGGCGAGAATGGCGATGACGTTGCGACCGGTGGAATGAGACGGCTTCATATGCGCTCCTCGAGACAAAGATCTGTTGAGGATAGGCAGAAATGGATATGTTCAGAGAACAATTCAAGTTTAATCTCATGGCGCGAGATGGTCGACCGTTAGCGTCGAAAACCACCACAAAGGTGCCTGTCCCCTTTGTGGTGGTGAGGAGCGCGCGGCTTCTTTTGGTAATAGTGCTGGCTGGCGATATCATTAGTGCAGGTAGCGAAGGTTTGCGTTGCGAGGTGCTTTGCTGTGAGAAGTCCTGCCCGTATTGGATTGATTGTTTTGGCGCTTGCGATTGCCGTGGTTGGCATGGGCACTGTCGGCATGGCGTTTCTACCTGCTGCGGTGACGGAGCCGGTGGTCAAGCCTGTGACTCAATCTGTCGAACTTCTGACCGGCGACGACAAGCCCGAGACCATTACCGTTGATTTTGATGAGCAACCGGCTGCGCTGGGCATTAGTAATTATCCGCGTATTCAGCTTGGGGCCATGCGCTATACCACGGATACAAGCCTGATCGATAGGGCGTCCGAGCTGCTCAAGGGCAAAACCTTTAAGCGTTGGTACGGATATGCGTCCTATCGGGCAAAAGCGAGCGACATGGTTGGCGGATGCCACTCTTCCATCGAGCTGGACACTGCAAACGGCGCAAAGTTATGTGATGTCTCGTACGATCCGGGCTACGAGGGCAATGAGGGGCCGGGCATCTACATCATGGACGGCGATGTCGCCTATGTCATGGAGGGCGACCAGACCGAGCTCAACGATTTTATGGGTCAGTGTATCCAAGATGCCTATAAACAGACCTGCTTGCCTGACCCGCAGACTGCACGCGATAGTGGGTCTGCCCGTACATGGCTGTTCGAGGATGAGATGCCCTGGACCGTCGAATCGGGAAGCACGGGCTCGACAAGTAAATAGAGGCTGCAACCACCACAAAGGTGCCTGTCCTCTTTGTGGTGGTTTTCGGTCTGTCTCGATCTGTAACATCTTGGCCGCTAAAAGTGGGCCTGGTGTTACAGATTTAGATTTTCGATTCAGGTGTCTTCTGTTCGTCTCGATCTGTAACAGTTAGACCCTAATTTGCCGAGTAGATGTTACAGATTGAGACAAACGGTCGCCGTCGATCGCTTCATCTAAATCTGTAACACTTGGGACCGAAAAGGGCCGCTAGCTGTTACAAATCGAGACAATGGAGCGTTGGAGTCGAAAACCATCACAAAGGTGCCCGGTGACACCCTATTTCGATGGGGTCCAGGTTATTTCATCGTCAAATAGCCAAGTGCGTGCCGAGCCACTGTCGCGCGCTGTCTGCGGATCTGGCTCGCAGGTTTGTTCGTAGGCATCTTCGGTACACTGATCCATAAAACTAACGACTGCCGTCTGGTCGCCCTCCATGACGTAGATTACGTCGCCATCCGAGATATAGACCCCCGGCCCTTCATTGTCCACATAGCCGGGGTCGTATGAGACGTTGCACAGTCTGCTCCCGTTTGCCGCATCGAGTTCAAGGGTCGAATAATACCCGCCATTCATTTGGCTGTTCTTGGCTCGATATATTACTGCGCCGTACCACCGCTTAAACGTCTTGCCTTTGAGCAGCTTGGCTGCCTTACCGATAAGCTGCTCATCTTTGGTATAGCGCTTGGCCCCAAGTTCGATACGGGGATAGTTGCTGACCCCAAGCGCTGCGGGCGTACCGTCAAAATCGACGGTGATCGAATCGGGTTTGACGATATCGGTGAGGATTTCGATGGGATAGCTTACGGTCTCAATCACCGCCTGCGTTGCAGAGGCGGGGAGAAATGCGAGATAGATAATTCCTACGCCGACTGCGGTAATCGCAAACGCTAAGACGAGCAGGCCGATATAGGTGGAGCGTTTCACGGTGGGGCACCTCGCTTACAATATGCAATCATTAAGATAAATGATATCAGCTTGCGACAATATTCAAAAGAAAGCGATCGATCGAAATGACGGGGGCGAAAAGGCCCTATTGGGCTTCGATTTGACCTCTAATAGGAATATTTGCCCCACTCATTCTGGGCGAGAGGTCAATAATTGAGTCCACGAGTCTTGAGCGATACTATTCTCACTAAACTCACTATTTTCACTATAAGCACTATAAATACGATAGGGAGGACGCCGAGAACATTGTGACGTGCGATAGCTAAACCGTTTAAGCCGGACTCTGACCTTGAATCTCCGCCTCTATCTGTGCGAACGGGCTATTGTCGGTTCTCGATTCCATCGCTGCGTTCTCGCTGGGTCTTGGGATCGCCAAACGTAGACTGGGCTTGATGCCGCCTCTTTTAATCGGGGCTGATTCTTCTCTGGACCACCACAAAGGGGACAGTGTCCTCTTTGTGGTGGTTTTCGGTCTGTCTCGATCTGTAGCATCTTGGCCGCTAAAAGTGGGCCTGGTGTTACAGATTTAGGTTTTTGATCCAGGTGTTTTCTGTTCGTCTCGATTTGTAACAGATAGAGCTCTATTTGCTGACTAGATGTTACAGATTTAGATAAACGGGTGCCGCTGGTCATTTCATCTCGATCTGTAACATCTAGAGCCATAAACAGCCGCTAGATGTTACAGATTGAGATAGTAAGGGGACGAGGCCGTAGCGGGTGAGCGCACCTGCTCCCTATCTCTCAATCACTCAGAAAATCTTATATATAGAGACTTAGATTTGTGTATAAGATCGCGTAAAGCTGGCAACAATACTTCTCGAACAACGTGAAGCCGCCCCGTAGGGCGGCCGCCCCAAGAGAGGTGATTCCATGAGAATCGATAAGCTAGCAATGACGTCGCGCGAGGCGCTGCAGACCGCCATGAGCACGGCTGCCGATGCACAGGCCGGCGCGGTGGAGCCGATCCACCTGCTGTCTGCCCTGCTCGGTGCCGGCGAGCGCAATATCTCCGTGATCATCGAGCGCATCGGTGCCGACCCGGCTCAGCTCGCACGCTCCACACAAGATGCCATCGACCATGCGCCCAAGGTGTCGGGCGAGGGTCAGCAGATGGGCCTGTCCAACGAGCTCGTTCGCGTGATCGAGAAGGCCGAGAAAAAGGCCACCAAGATGGGCGACAGCTTTGTGGTGACCGAGCATCTGCTGATGGCACTTGCCGAGGACAAGGGTGAGGCGGGTCGCGTGCTGCGTGACGCCGGCGTGACCAAGGAGCGCATCGAGCAAGTCTACGAGGAACTGCGCGGCGATGACCGCGTGACGTCTGCCGAGGACAAGACGCAGTTTGAGGCGTTGGAGCAGTACGGTCGCAACATCTGCGATCTGGCTCGCGCCGGCAAGCTCGACCCGGTCATCGGCCGTACCGACGAGATCCGTCGTACTATTCAGGTTCTGTCCCGCCGCACCAAGAACAACCCCGTGCTTATCGGCGAGCCGGGCGTCGGCAAGACGGCCATCGTCGAGGGCATTGCTCAGCGAATCGTGGCCGGCGACGTACCGAGCACCCTGCGCGACCGCGACCTCATCGAGCTCGACATGAGCGCGCTGGTCGCCGGCGCCAAGTACCGCGGCGAGTTCGAGGACCGCTTGAAGGCCGTGCTCAAGGAAGTGCAAAAATCCGAAGGCAAGGTCATCCTGTTCATCGATGAGCTCCATACCATCGTGGGCGCGGGTGCCACCGAGGGCTCCATGGACGCCGGCAACATCCTCAAACCGGCGCTCGCTCGTGGCGACCTGCACGCGATCGGCGCGACCACGCTCGACGAGTACCGCAAGTACATCGAGAAGGACGCGGCGCTCGCCCGTCGTTTCCAGACCGTGATGGTCAGCGAGCCTACCGTCGAGGACACCATTTCAATCCTGCGTGGCCTGAAGGAGAAGTACGAGATCTTCCACGGCGTACACATCACCGATAGCGCGCTCGTGGCTGCCGCCGACCTCTCCGACCGCTACATCGCCGACCGCTTCCTGCCCGACAAGGCTATCGACCTGGTCGATGAGGCCGCGAGCCGCCTGCGCATGGAACTCGACAGCATGCCGGTCGAGATCGACGCCACCACGCGTCAGCTCACCCAGCTGCAGATCGAGGAACAGGCGCTCATGAAAGAGACCGACGACGCCTCTAAGGAGCGTTTGGAGGCTCTGCGCCAAGAGATTGCCGAAGTCCAGGAAAAGCTCAACGTGCAAAAGGCCGGCTGGCTCAACCAAAAGAACGCCATCGACCACGTGCAGGAGCTTAAGGGCCAGCTTGACGCGGCCAAGAGCGAAGAGGAGCGCGCGACGCGCAACGGCGATCTGGGCCGTGCGTCCGAGCTTCGCTATTCTGTGATCCCGGGTCTGCAGCAGCAGATTCAGGATTCCGAGGCTGCGCTCGAGGCGCAAAAGCAGCAGGACGGCGAGGGCCTCAACGAACAGGTGACCTCCGACGAGATCGCCGAGGTCGTGAGCGCCTGGACCGGTGTGCCCGTGTCCAAGATGATGCAGGGCGAGCTCGACAAGTTGAAGGGCTTGGAGGGCGAGCTGCATAAGCGCGTTATCGGTCAGGACGAGGCCGTCTCCGCTGTAGCCGCGGCCGTGCGTCGCAGCCGTGCGGGTCTCTCCGACCCAGACAAGCCCATCGGCAGCTTCTTCTTCCTGGGCCCCACCGGCGTAGGCAAGACCGAGCTCGCCAAGGCGCTGGCCGAGTGCCTGTTCGATGACGAGCGCGCGCTCGTGCGTATCGACATGTCCGAGTATATGGAGAAGTTCAGCGTCCAGCGTCTGATCGGTGCGCCCCCGGGATACGTGGGCTATGACGAGGGCGGCCAGCTCACCGAGGCCGTGCGCCGTCGTCCCTACTCCGTGATCTTGCTCGACGAGATGGAGAAGGCTCATCCGGATGTCTTTAACGTGCTGCTGCAGGTGCTCGACGACGGCCGTTTGACCGACGGTCAGGGTCGCCAAGTGTCCTTCAAGAACACGATTATCATCATGACGTCCAACGTGGGCTCCAAGGCTATCGCCGATCTGTCCGGCAAGGACGAGGAGGAGATGCGCCATCAGGTTGACGGGGCCATGGCTCAAACCTTCCGCCCCGAGTTCCTCAACCGTATCGACGATATCGTGGTGTTCCATCCGCTCGGCATGGCGCAGATCGAGAAGATCGTCGACATCCAGCTCGCCGACGTCCGCGCGCGTCTGGCCAAGGAGCGCATGACGCTTGCCATCACCCCGGCGGCCAAGCAGATGCTCGCCGTGGGCGGCCTGGACCCCGTGTTCGGTGCCCGTCCGCTCAAGCGCCTGGTCCAGCGCGAGGTCGTGGACGCCATCGCCGCCGCCATCATCGACGGTACGGTGCGCGAGGGCGATCAGGTGACGGTCGATGCCGACAAGGACGGCGGCTTTACCGTCGTGTGCGACAACACGCCGTCTGCTACCTACGAGGTCCCCGACGCCGAGTAGATTTATGGGACATGCCTTAAAATCTGCCAGCCGTCTCTAAACGCCAAGGGCGGCGGATCCAATTGGGTCCGCCGCCCTTTTTCGTGCGACAATCGATAATGTTGAACACGATTGCATGGCAAGGAGATATGCAGATGATAGACAAGAACAAGACGAATGCGCCGGTCGCCAACGCCGCGCCGGCCGCACCCAAGTCTGTGCCCAAGCCTGTGCCCAAGCCGCGCGACCCCTACATCCGTGCCGAGAACGAGGATGACGACGGCTACGATCCTTATAGCGATCGTCGCCCCGAGCGCGAGCCCCTCTTCGAAGCCGACCCCTGGCGTTAAGTAGCTCATTTGGGACGGGGCTTTTTTAGCTACTTTGTTTTCGGCTAGAGGCGTTCATGCCTGCCCCCCTCGGCCGCTCGATATCCTCCGGGAGGGGCCACTAATAGAAAACTTGCTTATCCATTAATCAAGATACGCATAATCTTGCTCTCCTGCTAATCAAGAATCGTTATAATCTTGATTAGCAGGAGAGCAAGATTGGAGAATTATGGCATTCAACGACTTGGTGGCTCAAAAAATAAAGGACTTTGAGCAACAGGGGATTCCGCAGGTCTTTGAGCGCGACCTTGATCTGGGCAACCCGCAGGAGCCAAAGCGCGACAACATCGTATATGTGATTGTGGGCGCCCGTCGTTGTGGAAAGACGTATCGCCTGTATCAGGAGATACGGCGGCTTCAGGGCCAAGGCGTCGAGCTTGACCGGATGCTATATTTCAATTTTGAGGATGAGCGCTTGCGTCCGTATGAGCCATCGCTACTAGCGGACGTGCTCGATACATTCTATGCACTATATCCTGCTGCTCGAGGCGAGGGCGCCTACCTTTTCTTTGACGAGATCCAGGAAATACCCGAATGGGGTGCGTTTCTGCGACGCGTGGTCGATACGGAGAAGGCGACCGTTTACGTGACGGGATCTTCTTCTAAGATGCTGTCCTCAGAACTTAAGAGCGAGTTCAGGGGCCGTTCTCTTGTGCGAGAGCTTTTTCCGTTGAGTTTTTCGGAATACGTCCGATATAAGACGGGGAGCGTTCCTGAGTCGAACGCACCCTTCTCCTCGAGCGATGCAGCGTTGCTCCGACACCATCTGGTCGGATATCTCGAGCGAGGGGGATTCATCGCGACACTTGAGCAGACGCCCGCAGACGCGATTCAGCTGCTACAGGAATATGCGTCGCGAACGGTCGCCATGGACGTCGTTGAACGTTACGACGTCAAGAACCCCCGTTTGGCCTCGCTGTTTCTGGCGCGGTGCATGGCATCTTCGGGACGAGAGCTGTCAGTGAACAAAGTGTACAACGAGTTCAAGAGCAGACAGATATCCGTCAGTCGAAATACGCTCAGCGACTTACTTGAGTATTACGAGGATGCCTACCTGCTGTTTTCGGTGCCGGAGTTCACGCGTTCGCTTGCAAATAATACGCGGTCTGCGTCTAAGGTCTACGCCGTCGATCCTGCGATGTTCGGAGCGTTCTCCCCCGCATCGGCATTGGATCATGGTCAGAGGCTCGAGACCGCGGTGTTCAATGCGCTCAGAAGAAGGACCCCCGCCGTGCGGCCCGGTTCGGTTTGCCGCCTGCTGATTAAAGATAAGAATAAAAGCCATGAGGTGGACTTTGTGGCTGGGGATGCACTGCTCATGCAGGCTTACGGCCTGATTCAGGTAAGTGTGGATATGACAAGCGAGAAAACGCGCGAGCGCGAAATTGCCGCGCTCGATGCCGCGATGGCCCAGTTTGATCTTGGCGAGTCGGTAATCGTTACCATGGATGAGCAGGCCGATATTCCATGCGAGCACGGTGTGGTACACGTTGTTCCCGCATGGAAGTGGCTCCTTGCCTAATCATCTACGGATCTGTGGGGCCAGGACCTCCTGGCCCCTTCATCACGGTTGGGGAGCACCATGATGCGCCCGGCTAGTCCTGGGCTTTGATGCTTGGCAGGAGAATCTGGGCGAGATAGTCGCATTCGAGCTTGGTGGCAGCGTCGGCCTTACCGTCTTTGCCGACCAGCACGTTCTTGATTTGGCTGTAGGTGTAGCGGTTGCCGGTCGTGAGCTCGACAAGCTCAATGGCCGTGTCCATGGGATAGGTCGACACGGGGCTCTGCGTGCGCCCGTTGATAGTCTGGGGCACCACGTATGGATAAACGGGGCCGCTGGCGTAGACGGTGTAGCCGTTGCCGAGGTTTGCCGCACCCAAAACCGCGTCGCCCTCATCGGGCGTAAAGCTTTCGCCGTCGCGCACCGTGACAAGCGTCACAAGCGGCGTATCGCTGTCGCCGGCAAGATAGATGCATAGCGTGCTGCCATTCTGCCAAGTCTCGACCTTGCCGTACCACTCGACGGGAATATCGAGCTGGTAGAGGTCGGTTGCCTTGTGGCGAGCGTCAGCATCACGGGCCGCCTGTGCCTTTTGCGCGCCCACGGCATTGACGGCGGCGTCGCGCCGCGCGGTTGCCGCCTGCTGGAGCACCTTGGCGGTGGCGGCGGAGCTCGCGCCTCCCTCCTCGGCATATTTGGCGGCGGCGTCGATCTGGTCGTTGGTTACCGTGTCGGCCGAAGGCACCTTGAGTTTAAAGGCAGCCTGGGCGCTTAAATCCTGTCCATCGCTCTTAACGGTGACCTGCGTCTTGGTGGTCGGGACGGTATAGATGGTGCCGTCGGCCGCGATGGGGGAGGCAGCGATGGAGAGCGTGTAATCGCCGGGCAGCAGTTTGATGCCGCGGCCGTGCTCGTCAACGTAGAGCGTTTCGCTCACAGAAGAGCCGTCGGAGTCCTGGCCACTCACCTGCACGGGGATCTTTGAGCCGGTGGAGCAGTCGAGTCCCGCGGCATGCACGCCAATCTGCACCGACATCATCGTGTGCGCACTGGCGGCGACAGCGGCAGCCTGCTCTTGCTGATATCCGTTCCAGGCAGCATAGCCTGCACCACCGGCGACGAGCGCGACGGCCACGACACCGGCGACCATCAGATTGCGGCGCTTGGGCGACATCTTGCGATGGCGAACCTCGGCCTCGCGTGCCGAGGGGACGGACGGAAGGGGAATATCGCCCATGGCGATGGTCTCGTCCACGGCTGGTGCGGAACCCAGGCCAGGAAGCTCGCGGGTCAGCGAATCCTCGGCCGGCAAGCTGTCGAGCAAGACGGTTTCCTCGCCCGTGTCGGATTCGGGCTGGTTGCCGGCCTCGCTTTCGGTGTCTTCGTGATCTACCTCATCCTCGGCAGGCTCAACGTCGTCTGCATCCTGATCATCGGACTGCGCCTCGGCTTCCGGCTCATCCTGCACGTCAGCGCCCGAATCGTCAAACGCAATCTCATCGAGTGAAATCCGGTCTAAGCTCTCCAAGGCCTCAGCGCAAGCTTCTGCATCTTGGGCCGCATCCTCTTGGCCCATCGTTTCATCTTTCATACATCCCCCAAGCTCAATATCGGGACAACAATGTACCCAAAAACAGGGTCATATAGAGCTGTCAGGCAATTGGAAATCTGATTTTATCTGTGCGAGAGGTTTTGAATATGGATGCGCGCAACAGCAAAAAGCCCCCGGAAAGCGGACAAATCGCTTTCCGGGGGTATGCAATACGTTGCATTGCGCGGAGTCGGCCAGGCGACTTCGCATTCAAGCGGCATGTGCACCGGGCGCGTTACTCGGCGTGTGCGTAATCCACCTTGGCGCGGCGAGCGGTAGCCTTCTCCCAATCGCTGGTGCCCTCAAAGACATCCTGCTTGTAGGGATTGCGGCCGAGCTTCTTGGCGCGGTAGGCGATGTAGATGATCGCGGCGATGTTGGCGATCAGCGCGGCGATCGAGACCGCGGTGGCGGCGACGGGGTCGAGCGTGGAGTGGGTCACAAAGATGGACTCCTCCTGGAAGAACGGGAACACCTGGGCAAACATGCACCAAATGGCCAGCGTAAAGGCGCGGTTCTGAATCCAGCCGCCCTTGTTCCAGATAAAGGCGGCGACGGTGGGCGCCAGCAGCAGCGCAAAGCCGCAGAACCAGGAGTGGGTGGGCAGGCAGTTGTAGGTGTAGCAGAAGTTCCAGATATCGTAGGCGATGATGTAGACCCAGGTCATGTCGGGCCACAGCATGTCGGTCTTGTCCTCGGAGGCGTAGACGCTCCACCAACCGGTCATGCAGAAGATGTTGATGATACCGGCGATGCCGTTGAACACGTTGTTCCAGCCGGCAAGTTGCGTAGCACCTTCGGAGGTGACCCAAGTGGACTGGCCCAGGACAAAGAAGTGATAGGCGCTCTCAAAGTCGGACACGACGGCGATCATGATGTTGATGGCGACGATCACAAACGGCCACGCGCGGAACCAGTGTGCCTTGCCGATTTTGCCCCACTGATACTTAATGGCGATGAAGCCCCAGCAACCGGCCAACGCCGCGTAGACCTTGGCGTAGTGGAACCAGCTGTTCTGGTACACATGGGTGGGGTTGGTGAGCGCCCACTCGGCGCCCTGCGAAACGCCGATGGCGATGGCGACGCAGTAGATGGTCATGGCCAGCGGAGCCACGCCAAAGATGATTGCCGCGCCCAGCTTGGTGCGGCGGCCGACCTCGTTGAGCACGATCAGGCCAATAAAGACCATGGCCCAGCCGGCCCAGTGGATAAGGGTATCGCTACCCCAAACATCGAACAGCATGCTGCTCTCCTTTCACACGCCCGCGGCCCCTCTTCCGATCGCGGGCAGTTTGGCCAAATGTCGTCAGTTCTGGGGCTTGCGCTCCGGATACTTGGCGGTATAGCCCTCGATGTGGAGTGTCGAGGCGATGATTTCCTTGACTGTCTCGTCGGGCACATCGGGGTGCGTGCGGATATACATCAACAACCCCATGATGAGGGTGTAGAACGTCTCGTAGACATGGTCGATGCGTAGCTCATGATGGGCGACAAAATCCACCACGGTGGTGTCGCAGATATACTGCGCCACGCGTTGGACCACGTTGTGCAAAAAGCCGCCGTAGAGCGCGCCGCTGCTGGAGGTCAGGGTGCTCGGCAGTTCGTGGCCGCTGGCGACCAGGCGCTTAAAGAGCGGGGCGACGGTGTCGAGCGCCCCCTCGATGTCGCCAACCGTGCGGCTGGCATTCCACTGCTCGAGCTCGGTAATGAAGCCGTCGATCGCCTCGTCCATGACAGCGGTGACGGCGGCGTCCATATCGGCAAAGTAGTGGTAGAACAATGAACGCGTGCAGCCGGCTCGCTTGGTCACAGCCGATACCGATAGGTGGGACACGCCCAGCTCGGAGCTTACGGTGCGCACGGCATCGAGAATCTCGCGACGGCGTTCGTCGCCCGTCAAGCGCTTTGCCGCGCTATCGGATGCGGGGACGGCATCGACCACAGAGGTACCTGCTGCGTTGTTGCCCATGTTTTGCCGCCTTTCATCCTCTTTTGCCTGACCGTTCGCCTAACAGTCTTGAATATTGTTGACGGTTCGTCAATACTATTTTTGACACAATGTCAACAATGGCGGGTGAACGGCATGGGGGCATGCCCGGCCTGCAAAAAAAGAGGGGCGCTGCGGCCTCGTTGGGCTGCGGCAAGAGAAGGGACAACCATGATTCTCAACGGACCGGGGATTAGTTACACCGAGCCCGATATCGGCGCGGAGTTTGTGCCGCCGCTGCCGGAGCATCCGCGCGAGGCAATCGTCAAGCTGTGCGAGCACTGCACCAACCGTCTGCTGCATCGCGACGAGCTGCTGGGCTACGAGTACTGGTCGTTTGCCGAGGCCGCAACCGACGAGCAGGCCGAAGTGCTCTGCAAGATGAAGATGCGTCGTCCCTATACGCTGCCCGAGATGGTCAAGCTCACCGGCATGCCCGAGGCCGATATCGAGAAGATGCTCGACGACATGAGCTACACGGGTCTGCTCGAGTACAACTGGGAAAACCCCGAGCGCGCCAAGCAGTGGGTACTGCCCATGCTGGTGCCGGGTTCCGCCGAGTTCCTCAACATGCGCGTGAGCCAGCTCGAGGAGCATCCAGTCTATGCCAAGTTTTTTGAGCAGGCATCCAAGGGCCCGCTGTCCCGCGCCACGCCGATGGTGCCGCCCGGGGGCGCCGGTATCGGCATGCACGTCATTCCGGTCGAGAAGGCTATCGACGCCGCGAGCACGTCGGTGCCTATTGAGCATATCGAGCATTGGCTCGACAAATACGATGGCAAATATGCCGCTAGCACCTGCAGCTGCCGCGCGAGCCGTCGCGTGATGGGTGAGGGCTGCGCCGATGACCCGGCCGACTGGTGCATTGCCGTGGGCGATATGGCCGACTACGTGGTCGAGACCGATCGTGGCCATTACGTGACCCGCGATGAGGTTTACGACATCTTGCGCCAGGCCGAGGACAACGGCTTTGTGCACCAGATCACCAACATTGACGGTGAGAACAAAATCTTCGCCATCTGCAACTGCAACGTCAACGTGTGCTACGCCCTGCGCACCTCGCAGCTGTTCAACACGCCCAACCTGTCGCGCTCGGCCTATGTCGCCAAGGTCGAGAAGGACAAGTGCGTGGCCTGCGGTCGCTGCGTTGAGGTGTGCCCGGCCGGCGCCGCCAAGCTGGGCCAGAAGCTCTGCAGCAAAAAGTCCGGCGGACAGGTGCCCGAGTATCCGCGCCAGGAGCTGCCCGATGCCACCAAGTGGGACCACACCAAGTGGTCGCCCAACTACCGCAACGACAACCGCATCGAGACGCATGAGTCCGGCACCGCTCCCTGCAAGACGGCCTGCCCCGCGCACGTTGCCGTTCAGGGCTATTTGAAGCTCGCGGCTCAGGGCCGCTACGACGAGGCGCTGGCGCTCATCAAGCGCGAGAACCCGCTGCCCGCCATCTGCGGCCGCGTGTGCAACCGCCGCTGCGAGGACGCCTGCACCCGTGGTCGCGTGGATGCCGCCGTGGCGATCGACGAGGTCAAGAAGTTTATCGCCCAGCGCGATCTGGATGCCGCGACCCGTTATGTCCCGCCCGTGGTGACGCCGACGCGCGCCGGCGGCTTCGACCAGAAAATCGCCATCATCGGTGCCGGCCCGGCCGGTCTGTCTTGCGCCTTCTATCTGGCCAAGAAGGGCTACAAGCCCGTCGTGTTCGAGAAAAACGAGCGCCCGGGCGGCATGCTCACCTACGGTATTCCTAGCTTTAAGCTGCAGAAGGACGTTATCGAGGCCGAGGTCGAGGTCATTCGCCTGATGGGTGCCGAGTTCCGCTATGGCGTGGAAGTCGGCCGCGACGTGACGCTCGACGAGCTGCGCGCGCAGGGCTTTAAGGCCTTCTACGTGGCCATTGGCTGCCAGGGCGGCCGCCTTGCCGGCATTCCGGGCGAGGATGCCGAGGATGTGACCGTGGCCGTCGACTTCCTTCGCGAGGTTAACAGCGGCAAGATCGACGCGCTGCCCGGGCGCACCATCGTGGTGGGCGGCGGCAACGTGGCCATCGACGTCGCGCGCAACGCCTGCCGTCTGGGTTCCGAGCACGTTGAGATGTTCTGCCTGGAGAGCGAGGCCCAGATGCCTGCCAGCGAGGAGGAGCGTCGCGAGGCCATTGAGGACGGCGCGCACATTAGCTGCGGCTGGGGCCCCAAGGAGATTCACCTGGACGAGGCCGGTCGTGTGTGCGGTATCACCTTCAAGCGCTGCACGCGTGTCTTTGACGACGAGGGCCGTTTTGCGCCCGAGTATGACGAGAACGACTTGCGCCGTGTCGATGCCGACCGTGTCGTCATGTCCATTGGCCAGTCCATTGTGTGGGGCGACCTGCTGGCTGGCTCCAAGGTGGAGCTCGGCCGCGGCCAGGGTGCCCTTGCCGATCCGCAGACGTACCAGACCGCCGAGCCCGACATCTTTGTGGGCGGCGACGTCTACACTGGCCCCAGCTTTGCCATCGATGCCATTGCCGCCGGTCACGAGGCCGCGGTGTCCATCCATCGCTTTGTGCAGCCGGGCTCCACGCTCACCATCGGCCGCAACCAGCGCCGCTACACCGCGCTTGACCGCGACGATGCCGTGATCGAAAGCTACGACAACGCGAGCCGCGAGGTTGCGCATGTGGACCGCGAACGCGAGAAGGCCGCGCCGTTTAGCGAGTACGTCGAGACCTTTACCGAGGAACAGGTGCGCGCCGAGACCGCTCGCTGCCTGGGCTGCGGCGCCTCGATCGTCGACCCCAACAAGTGTATTGGCTGCGGTCTGTGCACCACCAAGTGCGCGTTCGACGCCATCCATCTGGATCGCGACCGCCCCGAGTGCTCCACGATGGTCAAATACGAGCAAAAGCTCCCCAGCCTCGGCAAGTACGCTTTGAAGCGTGCGATCAAAATCAAATTTGGGAAGAAATAAAAAACGCAACAAACAAGAGAACGGCGCAGAGAACGGTTGGACAGCGAGCGAGTCCCAGGCGTGGCGAGGTGCCTTGAAAGAGGAGGGCATAGGGCTTTTGCCCATGCCCGACGATTGAAAGGCAGATCGTCCGTCTGGGGCTCGCGCAGCGTCAAGTCGACCGCCGTTCGTTAGAACGGCGGAAGAAAAAGTGCATGAATTAGGAATCGTCTATCACATCATTCGCGATGTCGAGAATGTGGCGCGCGCCAATGGCGTGAGTCGCGTTTCGAGCGTGACACTGCTCCTGGGCGAGGTCTCGGGCGTCGTTCCCGATCTGCTGCTTGACGCTTGGCGCTGGGCGGCAGATAAAAAGCCTATCACGCAGGGCGCGGAGCTTATTGTGGAGCCTGTCGAGGCCGTGACGCATTGCGAGGCGTGCGGCTGCGACTACGCGACGGTCGAGCACGGCAAGACCTGCCCCCATTGCGGTAGCGGCGAGACCTATCTGCTGCAGGGCCAGGAGGTCATGATCAAGCAGATCGAGACCCCCGACGAGGACCCGACAGACGCTGCCCCCGACGGCCTCTCCGATGCCCCCGACGCCGTCGACGCCGCCAACCCCCTCCACATCGCCTAACTTAGTCTTTGGGGACGTTCTTAAACGACTAGTCGAAAAAGAACGTCCCCAACGACTACTTTGCTAGAGCATATTTCTTACCATTAGTCAAGCACCATCTGTTTAAACGAAATAGCCTCAACCCGAGCACATTTGTGTCTGTTTAAAACCGGCAATAATGAACAGCGTGCTCAATTCGGTCATGTAAATAGATCAGCTATCAATCCTCAGCAGCAAATCAGCCAAAAAACTGGAATGTAATCAACTTGTAACAAATTAAGACGTTTAAACAAATAATGCTACCTTTTGCAGTTTTTCAAACAATTCTGCTGTATTTGCAGCTATACTCCATAACTGTCGTGTAGGAATTACGTAGACAAAAAGGAGGTTATGTGATGGTAAGTATTGTTCTTGCTAGCCATGGTGACTTGGCGGCTGGAATCAAGCAGACGGGCTCGATGGTCTTTGGCGATCAGCCGTCTGTAGCCGTGGTCTCGCTCGAGCCGAGCATGGGCCCCGACGACTTCCGAGCCAAGGTCGAGGAGGCAATTGCTTCCTTCGAGGACCAGGAGCAGGTGCTCTTCCTCGTTGATCTGTGGGGCGGCACGCCCTTCAACCAGATCAGCGGTCTCATCGAGGGCCATGATTCCTGGGCTATCGTCACCGGTGTCAACCTGCCTATGCTCATCGAGGCATATTCGCAGCGCTTTGACGCAAAGAACACTGCACATGCGATCGCAAAACATCTCGTGACTGAGGCTAAGGCCGGCGTGCGCGTCAAGCCCGAGTCTCTGGAGCCCGAGGAGAAGAAGCCGGCTGCGGCCGCCGCTGCTCCTGCGGGTGCCATTCCTCCGGGAACGGTGATCGGCGACGGGCACATCAAGATCGCCCACGTCCGTATCGACACGCGTCTGCTGCATGGTCAGGTGGCCACCACGTGGACCAAGCAGATCAACCCCAACCGCATCATCGTGGTCTCCGACGGCGTTGCTCACGACGAGCTCCGCAAGACCATGATCGAGCAGGCTGCCCCTCCGGGAGTCCACGCCAACGTCGTGCCCATCAAGAAGATGGCCGAGGTCGTCAAGGACACGCGCTTTGGCGACACCAAGGCGATGCTGCTGTTCGAGAACCCGCAGGATCTGCTCAGGGCCATCGAGGCCGGCGTCGACATCAAGGAAGCTAACATCGGTTCCATGGCCCACTCCAAGGGCAAGGTCGTCGTCACTAACGCTGTCGCTATGGGCGATGACGACGTCAAGACCATCGAGGCTCTCAAGGCCAAGGGCGTCAAGTTCGAGGTCCGCAAGGTTCCTTCGGATTCCTCCGAGGATCTCGACGCCATGTTGAAGAAAGCTAAGGCCGAACTGGCCGCTCAAGCATAGTAAAGGAGGGTCCGATACATGTCTGCAATCACTATTCTGCTTGTTGCGATTGTCGCGTTGCTTGCCGGTATGGAAGGCATTCTGGATGAGTTCCAGTTCCATCAGCCGCTCGTGGCATGCACGCTTATCGGTCTCGTAACCGGTCACCTTCAGGAGGGCATCCTCCTGGGCGGTTCGCTCCAGATGATGGCCCTTGGCTGGGCTAACGTCGGCGCCGCCGTCGCGCCTGACGCCGCTCTGGCCTCGGTCGCTTCTTCGATCATCATGGTGCTCGCCCTCAACGGTGGCGCCACCGATTCGGCCAAGGCCGTTACCGCCGCCATCGCCGTCGCCGTCCCGCTGTCGGTCGCTGGTCTGTTCCTGACCATGATCTGCCGTACCCTGGCTACCGCTATGGTTCACGGCATGGACGCCTGCGCCGAGAAGGGCGACTTCGCCGGCATCGAGCGTTGGCAGTACGCCGGCATCCTCATGCAGGGTGTTCGTATCGCCATCCCGGCAGTACTTCTGTGCATCATCCCGGCCGAGGCTGTTACCA
The DNA here is from genome assembly GCF_003468085.1 of Collinsella sp. AM41-2BH. NCBI lineage: Bacteria > Bacillati > Actinomycetota > Coriobacteriia > Coriobacteriales > Coriobacteriaceae > Collinsella > Collinsella sp. AM41-2BH. The sequence continues at coordinate 10,021 of NZ_QSGH01000015.1, read as the reverse complement.
ACGCGCTTAACGCTATGCCCGATTGGCTGTCCGGCGGCATGGCTGTCGGCGGCGGCATGGTCGCTTCCGTCGGTTACGCCATGGTCATCAACATGATGGCCACCAAGGAGACCTGGCCGTTCTTCATCCTCGGCTTTGTCCTTGCTGCCATCCCTCAGCTCACGCTGATCGCCCTTGGCCTCATCGGCATCTCCCTTGCCCTCATCTACCTTGGCCTTAAGGATCTGGCCAAGCAGGGTGGCGGCATGGGCGGTGGCTCCGGTGACCCGCTCGGCGACATTCTGAACGATTACGAGTAGGAGGGGAGTGATACATATGGCAGAGAACAAGATTCAGCTCACCAAGGCTGACCGTAAGAAGGTTTGCTTCCGTCATCAGTTCCTTCAGGGCTCGTGGAACTACGAGCGTATGCAGAACGGCGGCTGGTGCTTCGCAATGATCCCTGCGATCAAGAAGCTCTACACCAGCAAGGATGACCAGATTGCCGCTCTTAAGCGCCACCTGGAGTTCTATAACACCCACCCCTATGTTTCCGCCCCCGTCATTGGCGTTACCCTCGCCCTCGAGGAGGAGCGCGCCAACGGTGCTCCGATTGACGACGTCGCCATTCAGGGCGTCAAGGTCGGTATGATGGGCCCGCTCGCCGGCGTCGGCGACCCCGCCTTCTGGTTCACCCTTCGCCCGATTCTGGGCGCACTGGGCGCTTCCCTGGCCCTGTCCGGCAGCATCGCCGGTCCGCTGCTGTTCTTCTTCGCGTGGAACATCATCCGTTACGCCTTCCTGTGGTACACGCAGGAGTTTGGCTACAAGGTCGGCTCCTCCATCGCCAAGGACCTCTCCGGCGGTCTGATGGGCAAGGTCACCGAGGGTGCTTCCATCCTTGGTATGTTCATCATCGGCGCCCTTGTCGAGCGTTGGGTTTCCATCTCCTTTACCCCGGTCGTCTCCAAGGTCACGCAGTCTGCTGGCGCCTATATTGACTGGGCCAACCTGCCCGCCGGTTCTGAGGGCATCAAGCAGGCATTGACGATGTACAGCTCTGTCGGTGCCAACGCACTCGACCCGGTGAAGGTCACCACGCTTCAGGCCAACCTCGATCAGCTCATCCCCGGCCTTGCCGCCGTGTGCCTGACCCTTCTGGTCTGCAAGCTCCTCAAGAAGAAGGTCAGCCCGATCGTCATCATCCTGGCTCTCTTCGCCGTCGGCATCATCGGTCGCGTCTGCGGCTTCATGTAAGCACGCTTCGGCTTAAGACCGAGAGTTGCTAGGCAAGGGCTTTTGAGCCATTGAAACGGACCGCACCCGGTGGGTACACTGGATGCGGTCCGATTGTTTTTATTGGAGGGCGAGGCGCGTATGGCGCAATCTCAGAACAGCACGGTCGATCTGGCAACGCCGGCAACCTGCCTGATGGGGCTTACCAGTCACGGTAACGTGATGGTGGGCAATAAGGCGTTTGAGTACTATAACGAGCGTAATCCCGAGGATTATATCCAAATCCCGTGGGACGAGGTCGACTATATTGCCGCCGAGGTTTTGCGCGGCACCAAGAAGATTACGCGTTTTGCCATCTTTACCAAAGAGAATGGCCACTTTACGTTTTCGACGCGCAATGACAAGGAAACGCTTCGCGCGGTGCGTAAGTACATTGACGAGGACAGGCTCGTTCGTTCGCCCGACTTTATCGATGTGACGGCCAAGGGCGCCAAGAGCATCCCCTCCGTTATCAAAAACCTTTTCCACAAAGGCAACTAGTCATTAAAGAGCGCCCCCCTAAAGTGGGACGCGGTTTCCCATGAGGCTCGATCGGGAAAGTGCATCCCGGTTCGAGTGCCGATTGCGGGATGTAGTTTCCGGAACGGGCCCGTTTGGGAAACCGTGTCCCGTTTCGAGTCGAAATTCTGGGACACAGTTTCCCAGCGAGGTCCCATGGGGAAAGTCTGACCCAGAATTTGCCTGGATAGTGGGACGCACTTTCCGGAGGGCTGTTCCACCGCAACTTCGAAGAGTGGGTATACGCTGCATTACAGCGGCGTAAATCTGCTACACTAATACAACATGCCTCCGTAGCTCAGGGGATAGAGCACCGCTCTCCTAAAGCGGGTGCCGACGGTTCGAATCCGCCCGGGGGCACCAGAAAAATCGCAGGTCAGGAGTTAATTTTGCTTCTGACCTGTTCTGGTTTTAGGGTTAAGAACTGCTTTTGTTTGTAAATCTGGTAAGTAAATAATTTAACTTACCGAGTTTTCCACTGAAAACAGGAAATCACCATTTTGGGGATAAAAAGTTTTCAACAGCCGTTAGTCGGTTCCATTTTGGTGAAGCGCTTCCTCAATTTGGGTAAAAAATCTCACCATTTTGATGATTCGGCTGCTTTGAGTTTTTGATAAAAACGCCTGTTCAGAAGCTTGCGCTATACCCATTTTGGTGAAACCAATTAATAGAGAAATATACTATAAAAATATAGGGACGGCGATGCCGTCCTCTTCGCTCGCGAAGCTCGCTGCGCGGCCACGTACCGTGTCCTTGCCGCCGGCTAAGCCGTCGATAAAGAATAGGGACAGCGATGCTGTCCCCCTTCGCTCGCGAAGCTCGCTGCGCGGTCACGTGCCGTGACCTTGCCGCCGGCTGTGCCGTCGATTGATTCGCTCACTGCGTTCGCTGATTGATTGATGGACTAATCCGTTTTCTCAGTCACACCAGTCATGAGTGCAGCGATTGTCATGTCGAATCCGTTAGCAATTTTACAGAGGTTAGAAAGACTGACATTTCTTCGTCCGACCTCTATCGAGGCGTAGTAAGACCTGTCCATGCCGATGCGATTCGCAAATTGTACTTGAGAGTAACCAGACTTTGATCTTAATTCTTTGCAGCGTAGACCAAAGGATCGTTGTAGCGGCGAGATATCCATGACAAAAAGAGTCATGGATTGTTGTATAAAAGCCAACGGACTATATACAACAATCCCTGTTAAGGCGCATAATTATCTCTATTGGAAAGCACTCTGATGCCCAGTCGGATAGGGCACGGAAAAGGAATGGAATAGCAATGACTCAGGGAAAGCATTTCGCTGCCGGCGGCGATCACTTCGCCACACTGCCAAACAAAAAGATTCATGCCCCGAAGGGGATCGCGCGTCTGACCGTCACCGCGGCGACCATGGCCGCCATGACCGGATCGAGCCTCATCTCACCGTTCACGGCATTCGCCCAGACCGGTGACGGGGGCACGCAGCACCCCGCCGTGATGTCGCCGATCGCCGCCCACGCCGGCGCGGCATCCGGTGTCGGCGCGAAATCCGCCGCACAGACCATCGCGGACCTGCAGAAGGCAGTCGACGAGGCGAAGGCGAAGGAGGACGCCGCCAAGGCATCCTACGATGAGGCCGCCGGTCCCTACAACGAGGCGGCTTCCGCCCGCGACCAGGCCAAGGCATCCTACGATTCGGCAGTCAGCGCCGGCACGGCAGCCGACCGAGCGGCAATGGACGAGTACGCCCGTCAGGTCGCGGAGGGCAAGGACGCCGCCGATGCCGCCGGCAAGGACCTCGAGCAGGCGAAGGCGGGTCTCGCAGACGCCAAGGCGGATGCATCCGAGAAGGACGAAGCGTACCAGTCCGCCCTCAAGGCGGCCCAGGACGCCAAGGATGCCCTCGATAAAGCCAAGGCCGATGCCGTAAGCGCCACCCCGGAGGCTATCCGTGCCGCCGAGCAGGCGGTACGCGACGCCCAGGATGCCGTGAGTAGGGCACAGGCCGAACTCGCCAACGCCAACGCGACGCTTGCCGATGCCCAGTCCAAGCTGGTTGCGGCCCAGTCTGCAAAGGATTCCGCCGATTCTGTCCTCGCTGCAGCCAGGCAGAACAAGGACGCGGCGGATGCGAAGGCCGCAGCCGCCAGCGCCGCCTACGAGAAGGCGAAAGCCGACCTCGCTGCAGCGGAGGCAGGTGCCAGCGGTCCGGAGTACGATGCGGCGAAACAGAAGGTCGCGGACGCAGAGGCAGTCCTCGCTGCCGCACGAGCGGCACAGTCCCAGTGCGAGTCCGAGCTCGAGCAGGTACAGTCCGCTGCGGCAGCGGCACAGGACGCCCTGAATGATGCCCAGGTGGCCCTCTCCGTAAAGCAGCAGGCCGCGACCGATGCCGAATCCGGTGTGAACGCCGCCCAGTCCGCACTCGATGCCGCGAACGCCGACCTCGATGCGGCCAAGCAGGCGAATGCCGACGCCGTCGCCAAGCTGGATGCCGCGAAGCAGGCTGTCAAGGACGCCGAGTCAGCTAAGGCAGCCGCCGACGTAGAGCTCGCGAACGCCAAGGCCGCAAAGGATACCGCAGACGCCGCCGTGACCGCCGCGCAGCAGAAAGTCGACGAGGCCCAGGCGAAACTCGATTCTGCCGGCGCGCAGCTCAAGCAGGGAGCCATCGGCTTCTTCCGTGCCATGGGTGCCGATTCAGCCATCGAGATCATCCAGAACTGCACATACAAGGACTACACCGAAGTGGGGAACAGCCTCGACGCGACCAGTCTCGACAACATGCTCGCGGCAATCCCGTACATGAAGTCCATCAACGAATATCGCAAGTCCGTCGGTCTCCCTGAGCTCCAAGTCACGTACAAGCTCATTGCAGCGGCGATTGCCAACGCGAACTATTCCGATGTCAAGTTTGGGCATTCCATGCAGTTTGATACGAGCGAAAACCTCGCGTGGAACTATGGAACCGATCCAAAACCGCAGTGGGTGGACCAAGAAAAGGCTTTCTTCGATCAGGCGGTTCAGGAGCTCTATGGCGTCACCGGGCTAATCGGTAAGGATGCCGTAGATTTCTACAAGTCGCATAGCGGGATTGAATCCTATGTCAACCAGCATTTTAAGGTTGCCGGATATCCCGCAACCGTCGGTCACTATCTGCATGTCATCAGCCCTGAAATCGGCTATATGGGCATGGCAGTCTGCAGCAAGGGAACCATGAACGGCTGGCAGACCGACAGCTTCGATACCGCAAACCTGGGCTGGGCAGGCTCCGGTTGGAACATGAACCCCATGTCCGTCGACGAGTACGAGCAGAAGCTGACCTCCTATATCAACGGCCTCAAGAACGCCAAGAGCGCACTCGACGCAGCCAAGGCCGATCTCGCATCCAAGCAGCAGGCAGCCGCCGGCGCCGCCGCAACCGTCCAGCAGAAGCAGGACGCAGCGGATTCCGCACAGGCAGGTGTCGATGCCGCGAAGCAGGACGTCACCGATGCCCAGCGTGCCGTCGATGCCGCAAAGGCTGATCTCGCATCCAAGCAGCAGGGCGTCACGGAGGCCCAGACCGAGCTTGATGCGGCGAAATCGGACCTCGATGCCGCCAACGCGGCAGTCGATACGGCAAAGTCGACCGTCCAGCAGAAGCAGGTTGCCTTTGATGCTGCCAACGCAGCCGTAACGACCGTACAGTCTAAGTTGGATGCCGCCAAGGCGGACACCGAGGCCAAGCAGCAGGGCGTCACGGATGCGAACGCCGATCTCGCGAAGTTCTTCCAGGACGTCGCCGATGCCAAGAAGGTGCTCGATACCGCAAAGAGCGCCCATGACGCGGCGGCAGCCGACCAGGCCGAGAAGGCGGCGGTCCTCGCAGCCGCCAAGCAAAAGGCGGATACCACCGCAAGCGCCCTCGCGGATGCCCAGCGTGCCGTCGATGCCGCAAAGGCCGACACCGGCGTTGCCGCCGACAGGCTTACCGGCTCCCAGACTGATCTCGAGGACGCACAGTCGAACCTCGACATCCTCACCGGCCTTGCCGCGAAGCTCGCAGAGGCACAGCAGCGCGAGCAGGATGCAGTAAAGGCCGTCAATGACACCAAGGCCGCGCTCGATGCCGCGAAGGCGGATGCCATCGCCGCCGAGTCCCTGGTCTCCGCCGCCGAACAGGCAAAGGCGCAGGCAGACGCCAAGCTGTCGAAGCTGAACTCCATCGATGCCGGCGCGGCGATCGCTTCCGGCCATGATGTGAACGCGGATGACGCCCTCAACGCGCTTTTCGCCGCAGCAGTCGAGGCACGTGCCAAGGTCGCGCCCGCAAAGGCAATCCTGGACGAAAAGCAGGCCGCGGTGGACGGGCTCCAGTCCGGCTATGATACGGCACTCGCCGCCTACGAGCAGGCGAAGTCCGACCGCATCGCGGCGGAGCAGAAGCTTTCCGATGAGATCGCACGACAGGAGGCAGAGGAGGCGGCAAAGCAGCAGGCGGCATACACCCCGAAGCACCTCGCCGGCACGGATACCGCCCAGCCCGGCAGCCTCGCCCAGACCGGTGACCGCGCGGGACTCATCGGCGAGACGTTCGTCATCGGCGGTACCGTCCTCGTGGCAGCCGGCGTCTTCCTCGACCGGAAGAAGCGCCGCGAGCAGATGTAAAAGCGAGCCGGGCGTTGGATATCGGCTGGTGTCCAACGCCCGGTTTCATGGTCAGGGAGATCGGTGTGAGAACAAAGGCTATTATCGTTGCGCTTCTGGTGTGCCTTTCGGCACCTCAACTTGGATGTGCCAGCGTTGCAAAGCAAGGAAGCGGCTCTACGGAAAGGGCCGCCACAGCGGTAAAGAACAAAGACAAAAAGAAGCCAAGCGAAGAAAAGGCGGCGCAAACCTCTGGAGCCAAGACCGAGGAGAAGAAAGAATCCGACGGCAAGGACCAGAAGTCCGATGACTCCAAGAAGGAGGATAACAAGTCTTCCGATTCCTCGAAGTCGGACAACAAGGGCGATTCCTCCCAGTCCAAGCAGAATTCCGGCAATTCGCAGAGTTCCGGCAGCAACAATTCCTCTTCCAACGGCGGCAGCCAGAAGAAGTGGGTTGCCGAGCAGGGCCACTGGGAGACAGATTACAGCCAGGTCTGGGTGCCGAATGTGGTTTATACGCGCCATGAACGTTGGATCTGCAGTGCATGCCACGCAGCATTTGGATCTGCAGCCGAAATGGACGCTCACGCTCACGCTACTTTTGGCGATGCGCAGCATCCTAACGGCGGTTCTGCAATCAATGATTCGTATACCACCTCTGAGGACCAAGGACATTATGAACAGCAGGCTACGGGACAACATTGGGTTGTCGACGTCGCCGGTCACTGGGAGTAATGCGCATCGTTCCTCTCCTCTTACATTCGGTAAATAAGTATTTATTTGCGGGCGGCCGGTTTCGGCCGCCTTTTTTAACGCCCATTCTGGGAGTAAACGATAGGAAAGCAATCAAACGAGAGGCCGTTCCAAAAGAATCCGGCGGTGCCGGATGCTTCGGGCAAAACCTTCCGCAAATCGGTAAGGTCTTCCATCAACTTGTTCCAGCCCTCGCCCGGAGTCCGCTGCGCGGTAATGCAAACACTCTGCATCCCTCGCATTCGCATTACCGCTCCGCTCTCGCTACAGCGAATCTCTAACACTCAGCATCCTTCGCGTTAAAAATTCGCTTCCGCTCACGGTCTTCGCTGACACTACGACACCGCGAAGCCTTTCGCTCGAAACGAGGCCTCTCATTTCGTGTCTACGCTGCGCTCCGCCCAATCGCCGTAGCAGGCGATTGCAAGATGACTGTGGGTGGTGTTTTTGTGGGTCCATCCGGACCCCAAAAACACCACGCCACAGACCTTGCTTATCGCCTGCTACGGCGATAAGGTTGTTGTGAAGTTGAAACTTCGCGATAAAGAATCGCGAAGTCGATTCTTCATTTTTGGAACGACGCCAGCCGTTCCTCATCAAAAGGAAAGCGAATCGCATAGCAGGTTTTGATCGGAGGCCTCTCCGATCGCTGATTCGTTTTCCGAGGAGGAATCATGAGCAGGCTCCGCCCACACACCGTCAAGGCGTCTCTTTCAAATGACGAGAAGAAAGCCATCACTGCAATCGCAAAGCGACATGAGATGAGCGAGGCGGAACTCATCCGCTTCGTTTTGTGCAATGCCGACGATCTCGATATCGATTTTGGTTTTTCGGAAATCGCTGACCAGAAATTCCGAACCGATGACATTCACGTCCGGGTCTCGCCGGAAGAAAAAAAGATAATTGAAAGCAATGCTGATTCCCTCGATATGACTGTCAGTGCGTATGCACGTCGCGTACTGCTCAAAGGGAATGTCGAGAAAATTGATGTCGATCGGGCGTCGATCGACAAGATCTATCACGAGCTCTTGAAGGAAGGAACGAATCTCAATCAGCTGATGTATTTTGTGAACGCCCAGGGGCTTCCCGCGTACAACGAGAAAGCTGTTTTCCGCACACTCGAAAAGGTTTACCAAGTTGGGCGTAAGCTGGACCGTTTCATCGACGAGCTCGAGAAGCGATATTTCGTCGGCGGTGACCAAAATGACCGTCATTAAGCAGAAGAGCGTTTCGAGTGAACGGTATGCGAAGAACGTCCGTAAATACATCAACGGAAAACATGCGCTTGTGCGCGGTGGCTGGAACATCGAATACAGCGATCGCTGGTTTTCGAAAATGGATAGAACCAGAAAGGTTTTCCACCACGACAAGCCGTCGAGAGCCGGAGCCAAAAACGTAATCCTGCTACACCAGATCCTCGCGTTCCTTCCGGAAGAATGCTCATGCAACGGAGGCAAGATGACCCCCGATGCATGTTTGGCCTACGCGGAGCAATGGCTTGCGAGGCACTATCCGCATCAACAAGTGATTCTCGCGTTGCATGAGGAAAGCGATAAGGCGGGAAAACGGTTCGCGGTCCATATGGCAATCAACCGGACAAACCTTGATACCGGCAAGCGTTGCGACATCGGCGGTCGCAAGGGAAAGTACGAACGCGCCTCATGGGTCCGCGAACTCGATAAGGACTGGAATCTCGCCCAGCTCGAAAAGGGAAAGAAGAATTCGAAGATTCGAGATCGACAGCCGCGCGATATTGAAAAGGTGATTGTCGATCGGGGAGAGTACAGTTATAAAAACAATCTGCGCGAGCTGATCCATATTGCAATCAACGACTACCACCCGAAGAATATGGAGCAGTTCAAAAAATTACTTGCCTCATGGGGCGTAGACATTTTCATCAAGAACAACCGAGTCTATGCGACGGATCTCGATATCAAGGAGGCCGGCAACCCGAAGTGCACTTTCAACCTGACCCGTCTTGACGGGCGGTTCGCGATCAAGCAGCTCGAGGCGGCCTTCAAAAATAACGTGCTGGAAGCAGAGCGAGCCCTTCCATACGAGAAGCGCTGTGAGATTTACATCCAACGGCTTAAGAAGGCGTATTCGGCGTGGGTCGAGCAGGCGAAGGCGAGCAAGGGCGTCGCCTACAACTCGTTCCCGAAGTTCATCGCACCGAAGTGTGATGACGATCTGCTCGAAGATCCGGCGGTTCGCGATGAGCTTCTTGCGCGTCGCGGTTACGCAAGGGAGATTCGCAACCGCTACGCCGGCGCCGTTCCCGATGCCGGTGACGACCGCGTTCGCGCCGCGGGCCAGGCGCACGGCGGCGGCGCTGTGTCGAGGCAGCTGGACGACCGCGTCGTCGACCGCGCTGACTACTCGCGCGGAGACACGCCTCGCTAGTTTTGGAAAGCCTATCGTCGGTGCCCTAGCGCGCTGCCATCCAGTGCCGATTCTTTCATGCTCGCAATTCGGCGAGGGTGAGGAGTATGAATTGATCGGCGGGAGTCAGCCGCTCTGATAGAATCGTCCTTGCTGTCGGCAGCACTCGTGCCGGGCAGAGCCCTCCATTTGATGGGAGGTGATGCCCATGACCGATTTCACCGAGCTCGTGAAGCTCCTGACCGCTATGGTCTCGCTCCTCACGGCCCTTGTCGGCCTTTCCAAGGCACTCAAGCAGGGTTCGAAGCCCAAAAAGAAAGGCCACCGTCGCTAAGACGATGACCCAACTTCATTAAGCAACGGCTCTGCCCAGCTCTCTACAACTTGGGCTGCCGTCGGCACCATTTTACCCTCCTGACGAGGAATTCGTCCATATTTCAAAAATCAAATCCTGTTCGCGCGTGGGCCCTTGATTATCAACTTTATCCGAACACCTCCCACATTCA
>NZ_QSGH01000014.1:63615-67200 GCF_003468085.1 Collinsella sp. AM41-2BH | reverse complement strand
CTTTCCGTCTTGCGCAGGACTGTAGAGCAGCAAACTTAACCCCCGCCCCCAGCCCCGGAGACCCTCCCGGAGGGACCGAAAAATTTTTTCAAAAAAGTTGTTGCGCGCCGGACAGACTTCTGTGTATACTAATCCCCGCAGCGCACGCGAGCGGAAACAAACGCGAACGCCTGCCTGGGGAGTTAGCTCAGTTTGGTTAGAGCGCCGGCCTGTCACGTCGGAGGTCGCGGGTTCGAGCCCCGTACTTCCCGCCAACGCAATTAAAGCCACGTCTTCGGACGTGGCTTTTTGCGTTAAAGGCTTTAGCCTGTGCGGGGCGCGCAGCGCGCCGCATCAGAAACCACCCGCTATGCGGGTGGGGACAACCGGCTTTACAAAGCCGCCCCCTCGCCGGACACTTGCGATTGTTCAGGCCGCAAGGAATCCGAGTCGAGAGGGCGGTGGTGGCGTATGGCCCAGAAGGCCTACAGCCTGTCGCACACGAAGTGGATGTGCAAGTACCACGTCGTGTTCACGCCGAAGTATAGGCGCAAAGTCATCTACAACCAAATAAGGTCCGACCTTGGGGAGATCTTCAGGAAGCTCTGCCAGTACAAGGGGATAGAGATCATCGAGGGGCACCTGATGCCCGACCACGTCCACATGCTGCTGGCGATACCGCCGAAGTACAGCGTGTCCAGCGTGATGGGCTACCTGAAGGGGAAGAGCTCGCTGATGGTATTCGACAGGCACGCGAACATGAAGTACAAGTTCGGCAACAGGAAGTTCTGGGCCGAGGGCCACTGCGTGTCCACCGTCGGCCTGAACGAGGCCACGATCGCGAAGTACATCCGGGAGCAGGAGAAGGCCGACATCGCGCTCGACCGGCTGAGCGTCAAGGAGTACGAGGACCCCTTCGATAGGGGGCCGGGGCGCAAATAGCGCCGGTTTGACCGGCCCGTCACGGGTCAACCTGCAGTGCGGCCCGAACCCCGTGAGGGCCGGCGCCTTTAGACGCGTGCCGGAAATCCAAGGGTTATACCCTAAGAGCAAACCACCCCTTTTAGGGGTGGTTTTGATTTGATGCACTTTGTTTCGATAGAACGATCGCCCTGGCGCATCTTCGCCCAGAATCCCCGCCCCTTCGGGAACGCAAGTAAAATCTAATAAGCATATCTGTCTAAACAACAGCTTTGTTGCGCAACACCTGTTCAACGAGACAGGGGGTTAGGTTATACTAAATTGCACTGTAGGCCGCATCTGATGCATTTCGCTCCAAGCGCGGCACTCAGTGGATATCCGATTTACCATTTGGATGTCCTAGCGGTCATTTAGCGTCTCGACACAAGCTCGGCCCCGGAGCTCGTTCGAGCTGTTCGTATTCCTTGAAAGGGGAAAAATGGACATATCGAGGAAGACTGATTACGCCCTTCGTATGCTGGCGATGCTTGCCGAGGATCCGGAGCGTTTGCTTTCTGTTCGCACCGCTGCCGAAGAGGTCAATGTCCCGTATTCGTTTGCCCGCTCGATTCAGCACGGTTTGGTCCAGGCCGGTATTGTGGAGAGCCTGCGTGGCGTCCACGGTGGCATGCGTCTCAAGGTCAGTCCGGACGACGTTACCATTCGTCAGGTCGTCGAGGCCGTTCAGGGCCCTATGGTTATGAATGATTGCACCGCACCCGATGGCGACTGTGCGCGCATGGGCACGTGCTGCTATCATCCCCTGTGGGCCGGAGCTCAAGCATTGATGCGCGACTACCTCGATTCCGTTTCGCTCGGCGACATCGTCGCTCACCGCCAGTTCCCGGCCGTCGATCCCAAGTTCGCCGACCGCGAAGCGTTTCCCGAGTACGCCACCTGTGCGTATACATGCCGGGAGGAATAGCGCCGCATAAGGAGCATAGATATGATTCAGGACCCCTTTCGTTCGATGATTCGTTCGGAAGGGGTCCTGCGTTATCGCGACCTTCCGTGGCGCCGCACGCGCGATCCGTACATCATTTGGCTTTCCGAGGTCATGTTGCAGCAAACACAGGTGCCACGCGTGGAGACGCGTATGCCGGCGTGGCTCGATCGCTTTCCGACCGTGCAGGCGCTTGCCCAAGCCGCGCCTTCCGATGTTTTGGACGCTTGGCAGGGCATGGGCTACAACCGACGCGCTCTGGCGCTCCACAAGGCCGCTCAGCGCGTTGTGGAGGACTGGGACGGTGAGTTTCCGCGTGAGACGCGTGACTTGGTCGCTCTGCCTGGTATTGGCCCGGCAACGGCGCAAGGTATCCGGTCGTTTGCGTTTGACCTTCCAGGCGTGTATCTGGAGACCAACGTGCGCACGGTCTTTCTGCATCACTTCTTTCCCGATGTACCGGCTGTTTCCGACCGCGAGCTGGTGCCGTTGATTCAGGCGGCCTGTCCGGCGGTCCCCGGTGCGGCGACCGACGAGATCGCTCCCTTTGCCGTGCCGCTCGATGATGCCGACACGCCACGCGCGTGGTATTACGCGTTGCTGGATTACGGCGCATATCTAAAAAAGACGTTGCCCAATCCGTCCAGGCGCTCGGCGGGCTATAGCCGTCAATCAAAGTTTGAGGGCTCACGTCGCCAAAAGCGCGCGCATATCGTGCGCATGTTGCTGGCAGCGCGCGATGGCCAACCGGCGGGGATTATGCTTGCTGATGCCGTGGTGGGCGTTAACGATATGGAAGCGGCGGCTGGGCGCGGGCCGGTCGAGCGCGAGCTTGTCGCGGGCATTCTGGCCGACCTGGAGCGTGAGGGCTTTTGCCGAGCCGAGGGCGATCGCTGGCTGAGCATCTAGCCCGTGCAAATCTGAAGAACAGGATTGTAAGGTTTAGATTTCCGACATGAGGGCATCCTAAAGACGAGGCCGCTCGAAGCCTACGGGCGGCATGCGTTGAAGGGAAGTACACCTATGGATTTTGAGAATTCCCAAACCAAGAAGAACCTCGAGACCGCTTTTGCCGGTGAGTCCCAGGCACACACCAAGTATCGCTACTATGCCTCCAAGGCAAAGAAGGACGGCTACGTTCAGATCTCGAACATCTTTGCCGAGACGGCTGGCAACGAGTCCGAGCACGCCAAACTGTGGTTTAAGTATCTGCACGATGGCGCCGTCCCCGATACCCTGGACAATCTGCGCGATGCCGCCGCAGGTGAGAACTACGAGTGGACCACGATGTACGACGAGTTTGCCAAGACCGCCGAGGAAGAGGGCTTTGCCGAGATTGCCGCAAAGTTCCGTGGTGTCGCCGCCGTCGAGAAGGCCCACGAGGAGCGCTACAACAAGCTCGTCGAGCGCATCGAGTCGGGCGAGGTGTTTGAGCGTGAGGGCGTAAAGGTGTGGAAGTGCCTGAACTGCGGGCACCTGCACGTTGGTGCCGAGGCGCCTGAGGTGTGCCCGGTTTGTAACCACCCGAAGGCGTACTTTGAGGAGCAGGTGGTGAACTACTAGCGCTTGGCGCTGGCTGCTGCGGAGCGCGGGGCGGGAGGCCGGATTGCCTTCCCTCCCCGCTCACGGCTTCGCAGGGTCGCGTTGAGGGAAGGCAATCCGGCCTCCCGCCCCGCGCTCCGGCGTTGGATCGTCGCGTGCTC
>NZ_QSGH01000014.1:35851-63574 GCF_003468085.1 Collinsella sp. AM41-2BH | reverse complement strand
GCCCCTTTTGGGGCGGCACGTTTTTGTATGGGGCCAGTTGGGGCGGTGACGTTGCTTAGGGGGTACACTGGGTAGCGTTGGCTATTCGTTTCCTCTTGTGAGGTGTTGGTTATGGGTAAGAAATCTCGGGCTCGGGTGGCTGCTGCTGGGACTCGTAAGGATCCTGAGCGTCGGGTTGTTGAGGGCGGCAAGGCAGAGCGTGCCGATAAGAAGAAAGCCGGTGCGCATGCTCATCCTGAGTGGGCGCCTCATTTGAATTCGGCGAGTGAGGACTTGACTGCCAAGCTGTTCACGATGGTCGAGGTCATCTTGGGTGTGGTGCCCGTGGTGGTCATCGGTTTGTTTCTGGCCTCGAAGGACGCCACGAGCGTGGATAAGCTCACCGATGTCTTTTCGCAGGACCCCTCGATGGTGGTCACGTTTATCTCTGCGTGCCTGCAGCCGTTTGTGGCGTACATGCTATACATGGTCTATCGCAAATACTGCGAGGGCGACGCTGGTTTTGCCGCCGGCAACCTGATTGGACTTCTGTGCTCCGAGATCCTACTGCTCAATATTCCGGGCGTGATCGGTATGGGCATCTTGCTGTGGCGCGTTTGGCGCAATGTCGCTCCGCACTTTGAGAGCTGGCTGTTTGAGCGTCGCGTAATGGGCGTGCTGGTCGACATCGCGGGCTCACTCGTGATCCTAGTCCTGGCGTTTATGTGTGCCACCGCAGCCCGAGGTCTTGCGGGCATGTAATCTGCTTTCACCGACTGCTGAGCGCGGGGCGGGGAAATACCTTTTCCTCTCGCTCACGGCTTCGCAGAGTCGCGCGAGGCAAAGGTATTTCCCCGCCCTGCGCTCCGGCTTCGGGTCGCCGCGTGCTCGTTGTGGAAAAGCTGATAATTAAGTTTGTGTGCCGCCCCTTTTGGGGCGGCACATTTGTGTGGGTGTGGACAGTTAGTTCAGATTTGTATATTTCGGACGGCTTATGGGCCGCTATTTGTACTCCTGAAGGCCTGTTGGATGCTTTTAGATGGCTTGGAGTGCCTGAATAATGCTTCGGACGCCCATTGCGGGGGATCATGGGCGCTCATCGAATGACTTTCGTGTTGATTGAGAGGGCCTGAATTATACAAATCTGAACTAACTGTCCAGACACTCCTTTTGGGGTTGAGCATTCTGCCCGAGGTCCTTGTCTTCACAGTTTTCGTCAAGCTTTTGGTTAGATTTTGGTCAGTTGGCGTAAGGGCGGAAGGCCAAAAGATTGCTGGCGAAAAAAGCTCAGAGAAAGTGCTGGTAGGGGAGTTGTTGAGCTTTTCGACAGCTTTTGAGCAAAAGAAACTTTGTGGCTATTGCCGGCGATTGCGTTGTCGCGGTCATGGCGGTGCGGGATGCTGGTCGTAAGCGTCGAATGCTCCGATTTTGGAGGCCAGCATGGATCTGTTTCTTGAGACTCCGCAGCGACAAGCTGAGCGCATGCTGCGTCAACAGCAACGACTCATGGAGATGCAAATGCAAGGGGCGGCAGCCCAGCCCTTTGCGCAAAATGTCGTGCCCGCTGCTGTACCTGCAGCTGTGCCCGGGTGTGAATCGGCGCCAGAGGCCTATTCCGTACAGCAAGATTCATATGCGCAGGAGCTCGCGTTCGACAAGCATCGTGCGCGTCGCCGTCGCTGGGCCCAGCGCCTGCGTACGTTGGCGATGATCGTGCTCATCCCGTTGGGGCTTGCGGCCATCTTTCTGGCGTCATATGCCCTCACGTGCATCCTCAACGGCGCATCGCCCAACGAGGTACTTCAGCACTTGGCAGCTCTCGGCCAGCGCTTGGGGGATGTCGCAGCAACTATCCGCGCCAGCTGGGAGAGCTAGCAGACCGGCACCCATAGCGCAAAGGTAACTTGTCTGCGCTCGATTGGACATGAGCTGCGTTTGACAGGGTAAGATTAATCGCGGTTTTTGATTGGTGCTCGATTGGGTTTGTTGGGCGGAGTTTATGTCTGCTATTGATATTGTGCTTGTTGTGATTGCCTTGGTGGCGGTGGGGGTTGCTGTGGCTTGCGCCCTCCAGCTCAAGAGCCTGCGTGCCGAGTTGCGGGAGCGTGGCGACAGTAGCGCGGAAACGCTGGCAGCGCTCGAGCAGGCCAACAGCACGCTCGACACCCTGAACGTCGCGTTGGCCGAAACCCGCCGCACGGCAAATGCCATCGCGCAGCAGCAGACGACCGACGCCGCCGTAGAGCAGCAGCGCTACCTGACCATTGCGCGCGAGTTCTCGCAGGCCGGCGACCGTATGGATGACCTGCGCCGCGAGACGGCCCAACAGCTTGGCGCCAACCGCGAAGGCATCGAGCATCGCCTGGACAAGGTGCGCGAGACGGTCGATGCCCAGCTGGGCGCCATCCGCAAAGACAACAACGTGCAGCTCGATCAGATGCGTGCGACGGTGGACGAGAAACTCTCCCGTACGCTCAACGATCGCCTGTCGGCATCGTTTAAGCAGGTGAGCGACCAGCTCGAGGCCGTGTACAAGGGCCTGGGCGACATGCAGTCTATCGCCACCGGCGTGGGCGACCTTAAGCGCGTGCTGGGCAACGTCAAAGCGCGTGGCATTTTGGGCGAGGTGCAGCTGGGCGCGATCCTGGCGGACATCCTCACGCCCGACCAGTATCTGGAAAACGTCGCCACCAAGCCCGGCGCCTCGGAACGCGTTGAGTTTGCCGTCAAGCTGCCGGTGGACGAGGGCGACCCCGTGCTGTTGCCGATTGACTCCAAGTTTCCGGGCGACGCGTACGAGCACCTGCTCGACGCGCAAGAGTCGGGCGACGCGGAGGCCGTTGCCGCTGCGCGCAAGGCGCTCGATATGATGGTGAAGCGCGAGGCAAAGGACATCTGCGAAAAGTACCTGAGCGTACCCGCGACCACCAACTTTGGCATTATGTTCGTGCCGTTTGAGGGCCTGTATGCCGAGGTCGTCAGTCGCCCCGGGCTTATCGAGACCCTGGGCCGCGACTATCACGTCAACGTTGCCGGCCCCAGCACCATGGCCGCCATTCTCAACAGCCTGCAGATGAGCTACCAGACGTTTAGGCTGCAAAAACGTACCGACGACGTACTGCGCGTGCTCTCCGCCGTCAAGGCCGAGCTGCCGCGTTATCAGGCGGCGCTGCGCCGCGCCCAGCAGCAGATCGAGACCGCGGGCAAAACGGTCGAGGGCATCATCACCACGCGCACCAACGTCATGGAGCGCAAGCTCAAGGACATCGACGCGCTGGAAGACGCGCGGGAGGCCGACGAGATTTTGGGCTTGGAGTCCGCAGGCTTACTCGCAGACCAAAAAGACGAGGACTAGTCGCAACGGACGGTGGGGCGCCGGCGTAAACGCGGGTGCCCCACCGCTTTTCGCATCGCGCTTGCCTGAAGTGCGCTTCAATGTGCAACAATGGCGTTTCGCCCTATCAGATGCGAAAGGAAGCCCATGTCTCAGAGAAGCACCAGCCCGCTCAGCCGCTCCACCGTGCGCCGCACGTTGCAGCGGTTTTGGGGTGTCACGCGCACGCAGCCGCTGATTGTCTTTCTCTCGGTGCTCTCGTCGGCGGGCTACATCTTTTTGCTGACGTTTGCCAATACCTATGTGATGGCCCTCATTGTCGACCGCATTCAAGCCGGTCCCGTGGCGGGTGACCAGGTGTTTGAGGTCTTCGGCCCCTATATCCTGGCGCTCGTGCTCGTTAACCTGGTGGGTCAGATCCTCTCCAAGCTGCAGGACTACACCGTCTACAAGCTCGAGATTGCGGGCAACTATCACCTGGCGCGTCTGTGCTTCGACACGCTCTCCAACCAATCCATGACATTCCATACCAGCCGCTTTGGCGGATCGCTTGTGAGCCAGACGAGCCGTTTTATGAGCGGCTATACGGGGCTGGTGGACGTGACGGTGTATTCGCTCATTCCCACCATCACCTCGGTTGTCTGCACGGTGGCGGCGCTCGCCCCGGTGGTGCCGACGTTTACCGTGATCCTGGTGTGCATCATGGTCGTCTACATTGCGTTTGTCTGGCTTATGTACAAGCGCATCATGCCGCTTTCGGCCGCGACGTCCGCCGCGCAGAACAAGCTCTCGGGCGTGCTCTCCGACGCGGTCACGAACATCTTGGCCGTCAAGACTTGCGGGCGCGAGGACTTTGAACGTGATCTGTTCGATACCGCCGACCGCGCCGCGCGCGACGCCGAGACGGTCTCGATGCGCGCCATGATGCAGCGAAACTTTACGACCTCGGGCCTTATCGTCATCACCATGGCCGTGGTGAGTGTGTTCGTGGCGGGCGGCAATGCGTGGTTTGGCATCTCGGCCGGCTCGCTCGTCATGATCTTTACCTACACCTATAACCTCACCATGCGCCTGAACTACGTGAGTTCCATGATGCAGCGCATCAACCGCGCTTTGGGCGATGCGGCCGAGATGACGCGCGTGCTGGACGAGCCGCGTTTGGTGGCAGACGACCCGGACGCCTCTGAGCTCAAAGTGACCGAGGGCGCGATTGATTTTGAGCACCTGAGCTTTGCGTACCGTGACGCTGCGGCGGGCGAGAACGTGTTCGATGACCTGACACTTCATGTGGCGGCGGGCCAGCGCGTGGGCCTGGTGGGCAAATCGGGCTCGGGTAAGACGACGCTTACCAAGCTGCTGCTGCGCCTGAACGATGTTCAGGGCGGCCGCGTGCTCGTGGACGGTCAGGATGTCTCGCGCTGCACGCAGCAAAGCCTGCGCCGCCAGGTTGCCTACGTGCCGCAGGAGGCGCTGCTGTTCCACCGCTCCATTCGCGAAAACATTGCCTACGGTCGTCCCAACGCCACTGATGAGCAGATTCGCGAGGCCGCGCGCCTGGCCAATGCCCTGGAGTTTATCGACCGATTGCCCCGTGGCTTTGACACCATGGTGGGTGAGCGCGGTGTCAAGCTTTCGGGCGGCCAGCGTCAGCGCGTGGCTATCGCCCGCGCGATTCTCACCGACGCGCCGATTCTAGTGCTCGACGAGGCGACCTCTGCCCTTGACAGCGAGTCCGAGGCGCTGGTGCAGGAGGCGCTCGAGAACCTGATGCGCGGGCGCACCTCCATTGTGGTGGCGCACCGCCTGTCCACCGTGGCGGCACTCGACCGCATTGTGGTGCTGGCGGATGGCGAGATCGTCGAGGACGGCACGCACGCGCAGCTCGTCGAGGCGGGCGGCGAGTACGCGAGCCTGTGGAGCCGTCAGACCGGCGCATTCTTGGAGGCGTAAACGTCTCGGACGTGGGACAATTGTGCCCATAAGTTTATTGTGCCGTTGAGCCGAGGAGTCGTTATGCCACGCGAGACCAATGCCGCCAAGCGCGAGCGCGCCATCGAGGTGTGTGAGCGCCTCAACCGTCGCTATGGCCCGGTCGAGTGCTTTTTGGACCACGAGAATCCCTTCCGCCTGCTGATCGCGGTGCTGCTTTCGGCGCAAACGACCGATGCGCAGGTCAACAAAGTGACGCCGCGGCTGTTTGCCCAGTGGCCCACGCCCGAGGCCATGGCCGGGGCGAGCGTAGCTGACGTGGCGGACACCATCAAGTCGCTCGGCTTCTACAAGAGCAAAGCCAAGCATGCCGTCGAGGCCGCGCAGATGATCGTCGCCGACTATGACGGCGAGGTGCCGGCCGACATGAAGGAACTCGTGAAGCTGCCGGGCGTGGGACGCAAGACGGCGAACATCGTGCTCAACGTGGGGTATGGCATCGTGGAGGGTATTGCGGTGGACACGCACGTCAACCGCATTGCGCACCGCCTGATGCTGAGTCCCAAGACGCATGCCAAGGAACCGCTCAAGACCGAGCAGGATCTGCTCAAGATTTTGCCGCACGAGTATTGGGAGTCGGTCAACCATCAGTGGATCACCTTTGGTCGCGAGATCTGCGACGCCCGCAAACCCAAGTGTGACGAGTGCCCGCTGGCAGATTTGTGCCCCAGCGTGCGCGTGGCGGGGTAGGGCGGAACGCATCTTCGTCTGGCGTTTTTTGCGGGGCTGGGTTTGCCCTTGAGCCGGAGTCCTCTCCATGCGCTACCATGACAGACAATGTATTTGACGTACGACCCGCCGAGCTTGCCCCGGCGGGCTTTTGGCGTTGCGATGCCGGAGGAACAGCATGCTCATTCACCGTATAGCCGCGCAGCTCTACACTGCCGAGGCGCTGCAGACCGTCGAGGCCGGACTCGATGCCGGCGAGGACGTGACGCTGGCCGTGTCGCAGTCGGGCCGCACGCTCATGGCGGCAGCTCAGTTTGCGCGCCGTCCGCGTCCCACGGTCTACATCGTGAGCGGCGAGGACGCGGCCGATCGCGCCGCGCGCAGCCTGGCCGCCTATGTGGGTCTGGCGCATGTGTGCCGCTTTCCCGAGCGCAAAGACTATCCATGGCGTGAGCAGGCGCCCGACGACGCCGAGGTGGCCCAACGCTGCGAGGCTTTAGGGCGCATCGTGCGCGGCGATAACTGCATCATGGTCGCCTCGGCCCGCGCGCTACTGCGTTGCGTGCCGCCGGTCGAGAGCCGCTACTGGGAGTCCACTACCTTTGCGGTGGGCGAGGAGATTCCCTTCGATGAGGTGCCGCAGCGCCTGGTGGGCATGGGCTACACCAATGCCGGCGCCGCCGATGCACCCGGCCTGTTCCGCGTGCACGGTGACACCGTCGAGGTGTTTCCCGCACAGGAAAAGGCGCCCGTGCGCATCGAGTTTTTTGGCGACGAGATCGACCGTATCCGCCGCATGGTGAGCTCTACGGGTCAAACCATCGGCAACGAGGACAGCATCGAGATCTTCCCGTGCCGCGAGCTGGCGCTCACCGACGAGGCCGTCCACAACATGCATGTGGCGCTCTATCGTGCCAGCCAGGACGACAGCAAACTGGCGGCGCTGCTCGAGATGGTGGATGCGCGCATCGTCACGCCCGAGCTCGATCGCTTTTTGCCGGTGATGTACGGCCAGACCGTGAGCCCGCTGGCGCACGTGAGCGGCAAGGCGCTCGTGGTGCTGTCCGAGCCGCGCTCGCTGTTCGACGATTGTCTGCGTGCCTACGAGGATATCGAGGCGCGTGCCGGCGAGGCGGGGATTGACCGACTGGATGGCCTGTATGTACGTGCCCAGCAGCTCGATTTTGGTGCTCAGCAGCGCCTGAACTACGTGAGCCTGATTCGTGCCGGCGGTGCGGTGACGGCAGAGCTCAAGATTGAGCAGCCGGCCATTGCGGGCTCGGACAATCGCTTTATGACGCGTATTCAGGAGGTCGTGGGCAAGCGCTATGCCTGCGTGTTTGCCATTCCCGACCGCGGCGCGCGCGAGTCGATGGAGCTTACCTTTGGCGATGAGGGTATTACCTTTGAGGAGTCGCTGACGGCCGCGCCCGAAAATGCCGGTGTCATTGGTGAGCGCGTGCGCGTGGCGGCGGCGGATTCTGCCGACCGTGCTGCCCGCCAGGATGCCCATGCTGCAATTCGCGAGCGCAAGGCCGATGCACTCAACGCCCGCTCGCTCGAGGCGGGTGCCGCCCAGGCTGCCGCCGGTGCCGCCGTGCCCACCATCTCGCGCGGGCGCGTGACCTTTGTCGATGCCGCTCTGCCGCAGGGCGTGGTGGTACCCGACGCCAATTTGGCAGTGTTCTCGATCGCCGACCTCAACGCCCGCATGGATGCCAACCGCGCGCGCAGCCGCCGCAAGGTTGACATTACGCAGATCACCTTCCCGTTTAAGCCGGGCGATTACGTGGTGCACGCCACCCACGGCATCGCGCTCTTTAGCGAGATCGCGCGCCAGGAAGTGGGCGGCAAGGAACGCGACTACTTTTTGCTGGAATATGCCGACGGCGACAAGCTCTACGTGCCGCTCGAGCAGGTCGACCGCATCACGCGCTATGTTGGCCCCGACGGCGACAAGCCGCGCCTGACCAGGCTCAATACCGCCGACTGGACGCGTGCCACCAACAAGGCACGCAAGAACGCCAAAAAGCTGGCGTTTGATCTGGTCGACCTGTATACGCGCCGCTCGTCGATTACCGGTATCGCCTGTCCGCCCGATACGCCCGAGCAGATCGCGATGGAGGAGAGCTTCCCCTACGACGAGACGCGCGACCAGCTGGAGGCTATCGCCGACATCAAGGCCGACATGGAGGCGCCCAAGCCCATGGACCGCCTGCTGTGCGGCGATGTGGGCTTTGGCAAGACCGAGGTTGCCCTGCGCGCGGCCTTTAAGTGCGTGGACTCCGGCCGCCAGGTCATGGTGCTCTGCCCCACGACCATCCTGGCCCAGCAGCACTACGAGACGTTCTTTGAACGCTTTGCCCCGTTTGGCCTTGAGGTCGAGGTGCTCAGCCGCTTCCGTACGCCGGCGCAGCAGAAGCGTGCACTCAAGGCGTTTGCCGAGGGCACGATCGATGTGCTCATTGGCACACACCGCCTGCTTTCGGCCGATGTGAACCCCAAGAACCTGGGCCTGGTGATCATCGACGAGGAACAGCGCTTTGGTGTGCAGCACAAGGAGCAGCTCAAGAACCTGCGCGAGCAGATCGACGTGCTCACGCTTTCGGCCACGCCCATCCCGCGTACCATGCAGATGGCCACGAGCGGCGTGCGCGACATGAGCCTGATCACCACGCCGCCGACCGGGCGCCGTCCCGTGATTGTGCACGTGGGGGAGTACGACCCCGACGTGGTGAGCGCGGCGATTCGCCTGGAGGTGGGTCGCGGCGGCCAAGTGTACTACGTGTCCAACCGCGTCAAGACCATTGACGACGCCGTGGCGCGCGTGCACGAGGCCGCGCCCGAGGCGCGCGTGGGCGTGGCGCACGGCAAGATGAGCCCGCGCGAGGTCGAGGACGTGATGATCGAGTTCGCGACCAAAAAGATCGACGTGCTCATTGCTACGACCATCGTTGAGAGCGGTATCGACAACGCGTGCGCTAACACGCTCATCATCGAGGACTCGCAGCGCCTGGGTCTAGCACAGCTCTACCAGCTCAAGGGCCGTGTGGGCCGCTCGGCCACGCAGGCCTACGCATACTTTATGTTCCCGGGCGAGCTGCCGCTCACCGAGGAGGCCACGGCGCGCCTGACCGCACTTTCCGAGTTCCAGGACCTGGGCAGCGGCATGCGCATCGCCATGCGTGACCTGGAGATTCGCGGCGCCGGCTCGCTTATGGGCGCCGAGCAGCACGGCAACCTGTCGAGCGTGGGCTTTGACCTGTTTACGCAGATGCTGGGCCAGGCCGTGGCCGAGGCGCGCGGCGACGACGATGCCGGCGTGGAGGCGGCGAGCGTGGGCATTAACCTGCCGGCCGATTACTTTTTGTCCGAGGAGTACCTGCCGGCGGTGGACCAGCGCGTGCTTGTGTACCGTAAGCTCGCGGCGGCCGAGGACCTGGAAAGCATCGATGAGGTGCAGGAAGAGACCGAGGCCGCGCATGGCGAGTTGCCGTTGGCGGGACTCAACCTGTTCAACCGCGCGCGCATCCGTATTCGCGGCGAGCGCCTGGGGCTCGAGAGCGTCACGCTCAGCGGTGGGCGTATCACGTTTTTGGGCGTCGACGTGCCCAAGAAGGTGGCCTTTGAACTAAAGACCCGCTATGGCGCGGTGAACTTCCCCAAGAGCCGCAAACTGTCGGTGCCCTACAAGGCGGGCGCCGGTGCGGGCAGCGGTCTGGGCCGTGGCCTCGACGCCAACGACGGCACCGGTCCCGTGGCAGCCGCGCTCATGCTGCTGCAGCAGCTGGGCGTCAGCGATGACGACTAATGGGTCGACGCTGCAAACACCCCATTTGGGCAATCTGGCCCTCACTCGTCGGTCGCGTACGCAAGTACGCTTCCCTCCTCCTTCGGGTCACCTTGCCACAAATGGGACGTTTTCGCTCACTTATGCTCAACCAGTAAGGGAATATATGGGACAAAGACATCAGTGGCTCTTTGTCCCGCCACGTTGCAGGTTGATTCCAGCCCCATCGAAAGGAAAGCATGTTCGGATATATCTATAAGAAAGATGTCGCCATTATCGCGGTTGTCCTGTGCCTTTGTCTGGGCGTGGGCAGTTTCTTCGATTATCAGATCTCGAGCGCGCTGTTCAACATCGGCAGCATGTACGGCCGCTTTATCGAGGCCGCCGGCGAGCTGCCGTTTGAGCTGACGGCGAGCGTCGCGGGCGTTATGCTCGTGCGCGCGGTGCGTCCCGACTCCAGGGGGAGCAAATGGCTCGCCGTGCTCGGCATCCTCGTCAACGTTGGCCTGGCCGGCTACGAGATCGTCTCGTCCCTGAAGGTTGGCGGCAAACTCATCGCTGTCCAGTTGGTGCTGACGTTTGTGCTGGTCATCGCTGCCAACCTTGTCGTCTATCGCCTCACGCGCGACACCGACTCCGACGAGCTCGCGCGCTGGGCGCTGATGGTGCTTGCCGTGTGGGTCGCTCAGGCCATCATCCTCAACGTGGTTGTCAAGCCGCTGTGGTCGCGCCCGCGCATGCGCGTGATCGAGGTCACGCCGGGGCTCAATTTTCAGCCGTGGTGGGTGATTGGCAACCCCGACAAGTGGAGCTATATTGCGTCCGGCGTGATCAAGGACGGCTTCAAGTCGTTTGCGAGCGGACATACGGCGCACGCGGCGATCGGCCTTATGCTCGCCGGGCTTCCCGCGGCGGCCTTTAAGGAAAAGCCGTCGCGCCGTCGCGTGGTCTTTTGGACGGCGGCTGCGGTTGCGGCGCTCGTCGCCTTTGGCCGCATTGTGATCGGTGCGCACTTTTTGACTGACGTGAGCTGCGGCTTTGCCCTGGTGCTGGCACTTGAGTGCCTTGCCGCGCGCATTGCCTATCCGGGCGGCGTACAATAGCGGCGTTTAAATCATCGGGCCCATGCCCGGCTAGAGAGGATTGCCATGCTCGCGTTCAACAACGACTATTCCCACGGTGCTCATCCGGCAGTGCTGCAGGCGCTCGTCGATACCAACATGGAGCCGCAGCCCGGCTACGGTACCGATGCGCACACCGAGCGTGCCAAGCAGCTGATTCGCGAGGCCTGTCAGGCCCCCGATGCCGACGTGTTCTTGCTGGTGGGCGGCACGCAGGCCAACGCGACGGTGATTGACATGCTGCTCGCGCCCTACGAGGGCGTCGTTGCCGCCGAGACCGGCCATGTCGCTTGCCACGAGGCGGGCGCCATCGAGTTTGGCGGCCACAAGGTGCTCACCATCCCCGGCTACGAGGGCAAGATGCACGCCGGGGATCTCGAGAACTATATCCAGGTGTTCTACGAAAACGAGAGCTACGAGCACACGGTGTTCCCGGGCGCCGTGTACGTGAGTCTATCGACCGAGTACGGCACGCTGTACTCCAAGGCCGAGCTCGCGGCGATTCACGCGGTGTGCCAGAAGCGCGAGATTCCGCTGTTTGTGGACGGTGCTCGTCTGGCCTATGCACTGGCGGCCGATGAGTGCGACATTACCCTGCCCGAGCTGGCGCAGCTGTGCGACGTGTTCTACATCGGCGGCACCAAGTGCGGCGCGCTTTGCGGCGAGGCTGTGGTGTTCTGCGGCATGCACGCTCCGGCGCATCCCATTCCGCGCATTAAGCAGCACGGCGCGCTGCTGGCCAAGGGCCGCCTGACGGGCGTGCAGTTTGAGGCGCTCTTTACCGATGGCCTGTATTTTGAGATTGGTCGACAGGCGATTCAGACGGCCCAGGCGCTGCGTCGCGTGCTGCACGAGCGCGGCTACCAGTTCTTCTTGGAGACGCCTACGAACCAGCAGTTCGTGATTCTGCCCAACGAGGACATGGCCCGCATTCGTGAGCATGCTTCGATCGAGTACTGGGAAAAGTACGACGAGACCCATACGGTGGTGCGCTTTTGCACCAGCTGGGCCACGACGCAGGAGGACATCGACGCGTTGGCGGCTGTCCTGTAGCTTGACGTAATGACGAGGGGCCGCCCTGCGCCTGGGTTTGGCGCAGGGCGGCCTTTGCTTTTGAGGGAGAGGGGTTGTGTGACCGAGATGTCCGAGCCGACGATTCGCCTGGCGACGCCCGATGATGCGCCAGCGCTGCTTGCCATCTATGAGCCGTATGTGCGCCAGACGGCGATTACCTGCGAATACGAGGTGCCGAGCGTTGAGGAGTTCGCCGGGCGCATCGAGCGTACGCTCGAGCGCTATCCGTATCTGGTGATGGAGCTGGACGGGCGCCCGGTAGGCTATGCCTATGTGAGTCCGCTCAACAGCCGCGAGGCGTACGACTGGTCGGTCGAGACATCGATCTACCTGGCGCGCGACGTGCGCCACGGCGGACTGGGTCGCAGGTTGCACGACGCGCTCAAGCAGTGCCTGGTCGCGATGGGCATCACCAACATGTGCGCGCTCATCGCCGTGCCGCACGACAAGGACGACGAGTACCTGACGCACAACAGCCAGGATTTCCATGCCCATATGGGATATCGCCTGGTGGGAGCCTTCGACCGCTGCGCCCAAAAGTTCGGTCGCTGGTACGACATGTGCTGGATGGAGCTGATCCTAGCCGAGCGCACGCCCAACCAACCCAAGCCAACCTGGTTCCCCGACCTTCCTAAACCTACCATTTAGGGACAGGTTTATTTTGGCAGGTTTTTGGCTGTCTTGTGGTATCAAATCGCCGCAAGAAGCGTGGCGTTTGTACGCTATTTTGACCTGGATTGTCCCCTCGGGACGCCTTGCGGGCTAAGTGAGTAGACTTTTTGGCGCAGGCCGAGCACAAAGCGTATCTGCCTTAGTAAAACCGCAGGTCACGGAGGTGGCTGTTTTGAATGTGCTCGGCAGGTCGCGAAAAGTCTACTCACTTAGATTTACGGTGCTGGATATTTTGGGCAGGAACAGTTGAGCTTGGGCGGCGAGTGTTGCCAGGCGATGTTGGCATTTGCGCCATGCCGGCTTGAGATTTAATAAAAACCGCAGGTAAAACGTTTATTAGGTACATTTTGCCTCGTTTGGTGCGCTAGCCGATGGGCTCGGTGTATTTGGCGCGGTCGGTGCGTTGGATGCGCTTGGAGACATGGAGCGGACGGCCGTCGGTGTCGTAGACGTAGTCGGTGATCAGGATCAGCGCCTGCCCGCGCTCGACGTTGAGCAAAAATGCCTCGTTTTGCGACGCATAGCACACCTCAAAGGTCTTATGCCCCTGCGCCGGCGCGCGATGGAACTCCTGGCGCAGCGTGGCGTAGAGCGAACCGTTGATATCGCGATCGATGAGCGACCCAAAGCTTGGCGGCAAATAGGTGGTCTCCAGGCACAGTGGCGCATCGTCCAGGTAACGCAGGCGGACAAGTTTGACAAGCTTGCTGCCCACGCTAGCGTCAAAGAACTTGGCCACGCTGCCCATTGCTTTGGCAAAGCCCGAGTCCACCGTGCGCGTGGTGGGCTTCATACCCTGGCCTTCGACCTGCTTGGTATAGCTCGAAAACACCAGGTTGTTCTCGTGGAGCGCCGGCGTGTCGGCCACAAAGGCACCGCGCCCGCGCTCGGTGCGGACCAGGCCCTCATCGACGAGCACCTTAAGGGCGTGGCGCACGGTGCTGCGCGACAGCCCCGATTCGTCCATGAGCTCCATCTCGGACGGCAGCTTGTCTCCACGGGCGTAGGTGCCGGCGGCGATGCGGTCGCGCAGTGTGCCCGCCAGACGCTCGTATTGGGTCAGTTTCTTTTCAGACGAAGCGCTCATACGACTAATCTGTATCTAACTTGTATGCTTGCCTAATCAAGCATGTATCTAATACAACAATAAAACTGCTGGTAACGACTTATCGAAAACTGCATCAGCAAAATTTCTAAGACAAATATAGCATACAACTAGTCGACATCGCTAAAACATGTATGTAACTTGTATGCCGTCAAGAGCATTAAATGAGAAGAAAGGCTGATGCGCGATGACTACTCAGGAACAGGTTAAGGACGTCGTCTCCCAGGTTTTGGCTGACAAGGCAGACAAGGGCGGCATCAAGCGCGTCGTGTGGATTGGCGCCGGCGGATCCAACGGCGGCAACTATCCTGCCCAGTACTTTATGGAGCACGAGGCCACGCAGGTCGTGAGCTCCAGCTACACCAGCAACGAGTTCGTGCACGCCACCCCGGCCTACGTCAACGAGAACACCCTGGCCGTCGTCGTGTCCATGCGCGGCACCAAGGAGACCATCGTCGCCGCCCAGGTCGCCAAGGACCACGGCGCCAGCACCATCGCCATCTATGTTGACGAGTCTGGCCTCACCGAAGTCTGCGACTACAAGATCCAGTACGACAGCCTTGCCATCGACGAGTCCTGCATGGGCCGCACCAACTCCGCCGTCGTGACCATGATCGCCATGGAGCTCACGCAGCAGATCGAGGGCTATGCCGAGTACGAGACCGCTATGGCCGCCTTCGACCTGGTCGATCCCATCTATCGCAAGGCCGTCGAGTACACCCGTCCGCTCGCAGCCAAGTGGGCCGAGCAGAACGCCGACAAGCCCTGCATCAACGTTATGGCTCAGGGCCCGCTCTTTGGTGCCGCCTACGTCTTTAGCATCTGCAACGTGCAGGAGATGCTGCAGATCGACTCCTGCACCATCAACACCTGCGACTTCTTCCACGGCCCCTTCGAGATCCTGGACAAGCGCACCTCGCTGTTCCAGCTCATCAGCGTCGGCCGCAGCCGCTGCAACGACGAGCGCGGCATCCGTTTCGTCAACCAGTACGGTGGCGATCGCGTCTATCAGCTCGACGCCAAGGAGCTTGGCCTCAACGACATCAAGGACAGCGTGAGCGAATACTTCAACCACCTGATCTTTGCCCCGATCCTCAACAACGTCTACATGCGTGCGCTCTCCGCCGTCACCCACAAGGATTACATGACGCGCCGTTACATGTGGAAGCTGGATTACTAAGGGATAGAGCGGCCTAACAGCCCAATACCCCTCATGAGTTGCGGTGGAATAGTTCCTGTTTGGGAGCGTGAAGCCTCTGTTTGAGAACTATTTCACCGCAACTGCTAGAGCGGCACTTGGGGACGTTCCCTTTCTGCCGGCACCTGCGACACTCCTTGTTTCAAGAGATTTCCCGTTCGCCGATTTGTGCCTTGAAAAATGTATATAACGACTATAACGTAGTGTGAAACATATTGGAAACAATACCGAGGAGGCTGCGTTGAAGAAAAGCAATCTGGGCTATGTGCTGGTGCTGATCGCCGCGCTTATGTGGGGCAGCATCGGAATCTTTGTAAACGGCATCTCGGCCATGGGCGTTACGTCCCAGAGTATGGCTGCCTTTCGCTTGTTGGTCGGAGCGCTTATCTTGGCGCCGGTCCTGATGTTTATGGGCTGCCGTTCGGGTGAGGGGTCTACCGTGGCTCAGGGTCCGCTGGCCCTGTTCAAGGCAAGCCCTAAAGAGCTTGTTTCCTGCGCGCTTGTCGGTATCGTCGGTTTGGCCGCCGCCAACACTTGCTATTACGAGTGTATGGGCGAGGTGGGCATGTCCACGGCCTCGGTGCTGCTCTATACCTCGCCGGTGTTTGGCGTCGTGCTCGGCCGCGTGCTTTATCGCGAGGACGTGACCCCCAACAAGCTCGTTGCCATCGCTTTTAACATAGGGGGCTGTGTACTTGCAGTAACTAATGGCGACCTTTCCGGTTTCCATTTTTCGGTTTGGGGCGTCACGTCGGGCGTGATTGCAGGCTTTTGTGGGGCGTCGCTCGCGGTGTTTAGCCGGATAGCAACCAAGACGGTCCACCCGCTGGCTGTCACGTTTTGGGGCCTTGTTTTTGGCGGTGCGGTTATGGCGGCTATCGCGGCTCCGTGGCCGGATGTCGCCGCGGCAATGTCGCCACAGCTGCTGTTGCTGTTCCTTGGATTTGGACTCATCCCCACAGCCGTGGCTTACATCTTATATATGCAGGGTCTGTCCATGGGGCTCGAGACATCGAAAGTTCCCGTCGTAATGTCTTTCGAGACGGTCGTCACCGTACTGGTGGGCATTGGTGTCTATGCCGAGTCCGCCGGCGCGATCAAGGTCCTGGGTATTGTGCTGGTGCTCATGTCCATCCTGATTATGAACACCGACTTCTCCAAGCTGCGTAACAGTGTATTTGTCGGTCATGTCGCTGAGAGCATGACCTTTAAGCCCAACGCGTGGTGGACGGAGAAAACGCAGGACATGGATCTCTTCCGCGAGCGCACGGGCATTGCGCTGGAGCTCACCGTGCAGGAAAGCCCCTGGTACTTCGTGCGATAGGGGGTTGCGCGCGGCGTCCGACCTGGGGTTATCCAGCCAGCGCCGGCCTACCCAGCCCCAACGTTTCAAGTACGTTAAACCCGCCAACGGTCGTTTTTCACCCGCGAACGGTTTATATACTAATTATCAATATAAACAACGTATAAGACGTTATAATGACCATAACGAAAAGGAGGAGGCAAGATGAATCAGATCATTCTCGCATCTCATGGCGGCCTGGCCGCAGGCGCCAAAGACACGCTCGAGATGGTTCTCGGCGACGTGTCGAACGTCCACGTCGTGTCGCTTGCTCGTGACGACAAGGAGCCCATCACCAATAAGGTTGAGGCTATGATCGCCACGTTCAACGCGGACGACACCGTGTATGTGCTAACCGATATGCTCGGTAGCTCGGTCAACAACAACATGGTCGAGCTTTCCAAGAACGGCACGAAGTTCACGGTTGTCAGCGGTTTCAACATCCCGCTGGCGCTCACGCTTGCTATGAGCCCCGCCCCCGTCAAGGGCACCGAGCTCGCGGCCCTCATCAACGAGGCCCGCACCGGTCTGACCAACCCCAACGCACCGGTCGAGGTCGCCGCGGCTCCCGCTAAGAAGGCCAAGGCGTCCCGTCACAGCTCCGGTCCCGCCAAGATCGTCCTCGCACGTCTTGACTACCGTCTGCTGCACGGCCAGGTCGTCTTTACCTGGACCACCAAGGTTCAGGCCGAGCGCATCATCGTCGTCGACAACGCTGCCGCCAACGATGACATCAAGAAGGGCGCTCTTAAGCTGGCCAAGCCCCAGGGCGTGCGCCTGAACGTCTTCACCGTTGAGCGTGCCCTTGCCAAGATGGACAAGCTCAACACCCTCGGCGAGCGCGTCATGTTCGTCTTTGGCAACACTGCCGAGATGCTGCAGTTCTGCCAGGGCTACAAGCTCGACGCCATCAACCTGGGCGCCACCGCCAACCACGACGGTGCCGAGCAGGTCGGCGGCAAGGACAGCTCCGTCTTCTTCGACGCCGCCCAGAAGGCCGACGTCAACCAGCTGCTCGACATGGGCATTAAGCTCTACGTCCAGCAGACCCCTACGTATCAGAGCGTCGACATCGACGCCAAGCTGTAATCAACCAGGCGTTTGCCTGACTGAAAGGAGAAGGGTATGAATACGTTCATCAGTGCGGTGCTCGTCGGCCTCGTCGGCGTGTTCTGCATGTGGGACTCCCGCCTGCTCGGTCGTCTTAACTTCGAGCAGCCCCTCGTTGGCGCTACGCTCGTCGGTCTGCTGCTGGGCGATGTGCCCACCGGCCTTGCCGTCGGTGCCGCCGTCGAGCTCGTGTCCATGGGCCTGGTGCAGGTCGGCGCCGCCGTTCCGCCCGATATGGTCCTGGGCGGCATCGTGGCCGCTGCCTTTGCGTGCCTGACCGATGCTTCCGCCGAGACCGCCATGACGATCGCCATCCCGGTCGCCGTCCTGGGTCAGCTCCTCGGCATCGTGTTCCGTTCCATCATCGCCGCCCTCACCCATGTGGCAGATAGCGCGATCGATAACGGAAAGTTCAAGACCGCTTACCGTATGCACATCTGCGCCGGCTCCGGTCTGTACGCCGTCATGTACTTCCTGCCGATCTTCCTTGCCGTCTTTGTTGGCACCGACTTGGTTCAGGCCATCGTCAACATGGTTCCCGAGTGGCTGTCCACTGGTCTTAACGTTTCGACCAAGATCATGACCGCCTACGGCTTGGCCCTGCTGCTCACCATGATGATCAAGAAGGGTATGACTCCGTTCCTGTTCATCGGTTTCCTGCTCGCCGCTTACCTCAACCTGTCCGTCATCGCGGTCGCTCTGATCGGTGTGTGCCTGGCTGTCGTCTTCATGGGCTTCAAGTTCAACGGTTCCCATGCAGCCGCCGGTGTCGATTCCGACTACGATCCGCTCGAAGACGACGAAGACTAAGGAGGAACACACTATGGCAACCGCAACCAAGGACGTGTCCCTGAACAAGAAGGTCAGCCAGTTCTTCTGGCGCTCCTGGGCCATCCAGGCCTCTTGGAACTACGAGCGTCAGATGAACATGGGCTTCCTCTACGGCATGGTTCCCACGCTCGATCGCCTCTATCCGGATGAGTCCGACCCCAAGCAGCTCGCTGCTAAGAAAGAGGCTTACCACCGTCACATGGCGTTCTACAACTGCACCCCGCAGACGAGCGCTTTTGTCCTAGGCCTCGCCGCCTCCATGGAGGAGGAGTACGCCAAGGATCCCGAGAACTTCGACCCCGATTCAATCAACGCGGTCAAGACCTCCCTCATGGGCCCGCTTTCCGGCATCGGTGACTCCTTCTTCCAGGGCACCATCCGCGTTATCGCCTTTGGCTTGGGCGTTCAGCTGGCTCAGCAGGGCTCCATCATGGGCCCGATCCTGGCCATGCTCATCTCCATCGTGCCCTCCGTGCTGATCACGTGGTTCGCTGCCAAGATCGGCTACCAGGGCGGCCACGAGTACCTGAGCAAGCTCCAGGGTGGCGACCTCATGGAGAAGCTCATGTATGTCTGCGGCATCGTGGGTCTTATGTCCGTGGGCGGCATGATCGCTACGCTGATCGGCGCCACCACCCCGCTGCAGTTCGCTGAGGGTACCGTCGTTATCCAGGACATCCTGGACGGCATGATGCCCCAGATGATCTCCCTCGGCCTCACCGGCCTTATGTACTGGCTCATCAAGAAGAACGTCAACACCGGTTGGCTTCTCGTGATCGCCATTGTGGGCGGCATCGCCCTCTCCGCGGCCGGCATCCTGGCCTAGTCGCGACCCAGCGCTTTCCCCCGGGGGCCTGCCTGGCATCCCATACCCCAGGCAGGCTTCCATCCCTAATGTGACAAAGGGACAGTCCCTTTGTCACATCCTCAACGGGCCGGCGACTCGGCTCATATCACGGTAACCCTGCGAGCGTCCGGCAATGTGGCGCCGCAAAAAATCGAAAGGAATGTGTCAGATGTACGAGATCGACCTTAACCTCCCTAAGCAGATCGTCGCTGACGTCCTGTCCAACCACGAGATT
This sequence comes from Collinsella sp. AM41-2BH, assembly GCF_003468085.1. Lineage (NCBI taxonomy): Bacteria > Bacillati > Actinomycetota > Coriobacteriia > Coriobacteriales > Coriobacteriaceae > Collinsella > Collinsella sp. AM41-2BH. The sequence goes on along the minus strand of NZ_QSGH01000014.1, from coordinate 44,278 downwards.
CACAGCGTTGCCTTCGTCGGCTGCGGCGCTTCCATGTCCGACCTTTACCCCGCCAAGTACTTCCTGGCCAACAACACGGACAAGCTGAACGTTCAGATCTTCACCGCTAACGAGTTCAACTACGACACGCCTTCCTGGGTCAACGAGCACACCTTCGTGATCAGCTGCTCCCTCGGTGGCTCCACGCCCGAGACCGTCGAGGCCAACAAGACCGCCAAGAAGCACAACTGCCCGGTCGTTTCCCTCACCAACAAGGCTGGCTCCGCTCTGACCGTCGACGCCGACCACGTCATCGTTCACGGCTTCCACGCCAACTACGCTGCCAAGTGCGAGAAGCCCGGCTATGCCATCGCTCTTGCTCTCGAGATCCTTCAGCAGACCGAGGGCTATGACCACTACGAGGACATGATCACCGGCCTCACCAACGTTTTCGATCTCTGCGAGAACGCCGCTCAGCACTGCAAGAAGCTCGCCAAGAAGTTCGCCGAGGACTTCAAGGACGACAAGATGATCTACTTCATGGCCTCCGGTGCCTCCGAGAAGATGGCTTATTCTCACGCCGCCTTCCTGTTCACCGAGATGCAGTGGATCGACGCCGCCGCCTACAACACCGGCGAGTACTTCCACGGCCCGTTCGAGGTTTCCACCGAGGGTAAGCCCTACGTCTTCTTCATGTCCGATGGTGCTACCCGTCCGATGGACGCTCGCGCCCTCACCTTCCTTGAGCGCATGGGCGCCAAGGTCGCTCTGATCGACTCCAAGGACTACGGCCTGGCCGACGCCGTGCCCGCGAGCGTCGTCACCTACTTCAACCCGCTGCTGCACCTCGCCGTTATGCGCGAGTACGGCAACCAGATCGCCGAGGCCCGTCAGCACCCGCTGACCATGCGTCGCTACATGTGGAAGCTTTCCTACTAATCACAAGTAAGTAGACCTTACGGGTTGATTGAGAGGGGATGGGGTTTGCGCCCCGTCCCCTTTTTGCTTTGGGGGCGTGTCCGTTGCGTCATAAAACCCCAGATAAAACCTACCAAAATAAACCTGTCCCTTTTTGGCAGGTGGGAGGAGATGCGTATGATCAAGGCAGTGCTGTTTGATATGGACGGCGTGCTGGTCGATACCGAGTGGTTCTACAACCGTCGTCGCGTGGCGTTTATGGAGGAGAAGGGGTTCCACTTTGACGAGATTCCCGATCTTTCGGGGTCTAACGAGCCCGCCATTTGGAAGTCGCTGGTGCCCGACGATGTTGAGCTGCGCGAGCGCCTGCGCGTGGAGTACAAGCAGGTCTACAGCCCGGACCATCCCGTTCCGTATGCCGAGCTACTCAACGAGCAGACGGAGCCGGTGATGCGTGAGCTGCACAAGCGCGGCATGAAATGTGCCATCGCGAGCTCGTCCTATCGCGAGCTCATTGACGAGCTGGTGGAGATTGCCGGTATCACCGACGTGCTGGACTACACCATCAGCGGTCACGAGTGCAGTGCATTTAAGCCCGACCCCGAGATCTACCTGCGTGCCATGGAGGCGCTGGGTGTGGAGCCTACCGAGTGCCTGGTTATCGAGGACTCGCCTTTGGGCATCGAGGCCGGCAAGCGCTCCGGCGCGCGCGTCCTGGCACTGCGTCCGCACGAGGGCGTTAACCTGGACCAAACGGGAGCCGACGCCGTCATCGACAACCTCGCCGACATTCTGACCGCTTTGTAGCGTCAATTCGCCGCAAGAAGTGCGGATTCACACGTCTCTTGCGGTGGATTGGCTCATTTTGGCTTCGATTTGATCCGTTTGGCTTCGACTCAGGCTAAGTGAGTAGACTTTTTGGCGCAGGCCGAGCACAAAGCGTATCTGCCTTAGTAAAACCGCAGGTCACGGAAGTGGCAGCTTTGGGTGTGCTCGGCAGGTCGCGAAAAGCCTACTCACTTAGAATTTGGCTCTTTGGTTGGGGGGCTGCTGGCTCGTTTTGGTTGTCGAGAGAGGGTGAATTGAAGCGCCCTCTCGCGCTCCATGCTACAATCGCCGGCATGCCCCACAATTACATCTGCCTTCGAAAGGAGCCTACGTGGCGAACGCCATCGATCAGCTCACGGACCGCGTGCTCGTGCTCGGCCGTCTCACCATCGTCCGCCGCGCCATTACTGCCGTGGCGGTCACCATCTCCGCCGTTCTCCAGACATTTCTGATTCAGGCGTTCATTCGCCCCGCCGACCTGCTTCCGAGCGGCCTCACCGGCGTCGCGGTCCTGCTCGATCGCGTCACCTCGCTCGGCGGCGTTCACATCGACATCTCGCTCGGTATGCTCGCGCTCAACATCCCCGTGGCGCTCCTATGCTGGAGCGGCATTAGCAAGCGCTTCGTCATCTTCTCGATGATGCAGGTCATGCTCTCGTCGCTGTTCCTCAACATCTTTCACTTCGCCCCGTTTTTGGGCGACAAGATCATGCTCATCATCTTTGGCGGCGTGGTCTCGGGCCTGGGCGCCGCCATCGCGCTTAAGTCCGGCGCATCCACCGGCGGCACCGACTTTATCGCGCTGTGGGTTTCCAACCATACAGGCAAGACCATCTGGGGCGTCATCTTTGGCTTTAACTGCGCTATCCTGGCGATCTTTGGCTTTATGTTTGGCTGGGACAATGCGGCGTATTCCATCGTGTTCCAGTTTATTTCGACCAAGACCATCGACAGTTTCTACCGACGCTACGACCGTGTGACGCTGCAGATCACGACACGCAAGGCAGATGAGGTCATGACAGCCTATGTTGACCATTTTCAGCATGGCATTAGCTGCGCCGAGATCATTGGCGGATACAGCCGTGAAAAGATGTACTTGCTGCACACCGTTGTCTCGACCTACGAGAGCCAGGACATTATCAAGCTGGTGTGCGATATTGATCCCGGCGCCGTGATCAATGTGTTCCACACGCTCAACTTCGTGGGCGGCTGGTGGGGCGGTCATGTCGACGAGCCCATGCCCACGGCCGTACCCGATCCCGACAAGCCCGCGCGCATGGCCAGCAGGCAGGCGCGCCTCAGCGAGCAGGACAGTCTGCAGCAGGACGACGGCAAGTAAGGATTTGCTGTATGTGGTGTATCGTTTTATCAAACTGAGATAACATATAAAAAGACGTTATATACGTATTAGTTATTTCGCTATTTTGATAAGAGTGATCAGATATGCCCGCACCCAAAAATGCACCACTTTACCAGCAGATTTACGACGAAATCAAGGATGCGATCGAGAAAGGTGTTTATGCACCCAAGGAGCGTATCCCGTCCGAGCTTGAGCTTGCCGAGCAGTACGAGGTAAGCCGCATTACGGTGCGTCGCGCCGTTGAGGAGCTGTGCTCCGATGGCTACCTGGTTAAGCAGCAGGGCCGCGGCACCTTTGTCTCCACGCCGCACATCAACCGCCAGTTCCACGCCTCGACGCTGCAGACGTTTACCGCGCTGTGTGCCGACAATGACATGAAGGCGGGTGCACACGTGGTCGATCGCCAGATTGTGCCGGCACGTCAAAACGAGATGGAGTTCTTTGGCCTGCAGAAGGACGCGCTGCTACTGCACATTAAGCGCGTGCGTACGGCCGACGGCGAGCCCATCTTTGAGGAAAACATCTTTGTGCCGTTTGATACATACCGTGAGCTGTTGACGGCCGATCTTGAGGACAAGTCGATTTTTGCCGAGGTCGAGCGTGTTGGCGGAACGCCGATTGTCTCGGTTGGCTACCGTACGGTCGAGGCCGTTCGCGCTAACGCCGAGCAAGCGGCCGAGTTGGGCATTGCTCCGCACGATCCACTGCTCAATCTGCGTGCCGGCTTTATCGGCCCCAATGGCGAGCCGGTCCTGATGGGTAAGCAGTACTACGTGGGTAGCCGTTACGTCATGGTGATGTAAGTTACGCGGTTTTACCAAACCGCGTAACGGGCCGACGCTGCGCCCTTGGTTCCGCCGTTCTAACGAACGGCGGACCGGTCGACGCTGCAAACGCCCCTAAGCGGCAATCTGACGTTCAATCGTCGGTCGCGTACCGAAGTACGCTTCCCTCCTCTTTCACGTCACCTTGCTCGCTTGGGGGCGTTTTCGCTGACTTATGCTCAACTGGCGATGTTTCCGTGCTTATCAAGATAGTCATTGGGGACGTTCTTAAACGACTAGTCATTCAAGAACGTCCCCAATGACTACCCGCAGAATGAGCGTGGCTGGCCGCCGTGCGGCACTGGTCCGCGTGGCGGCGTATAATCGGCGGCAGATGACTTGGACGTTAGGAAACCATGACCGATAGCATGCAGCAGATGGCGCTCGACACGCTCGGCGCCTATTTTGGCTACACCTCGTTTCGCCCGGGGCAGGACCGCATGGTCGATGCGATCCTTGCCGGTCGCGATGCGCTGGGCGTTATGCCCACAGGCGCCGGCAAGTCCATTTGCTACCAGATGCCCGCGCTCATGCTGCCCGGCATTACCTTTGTGGTGAGTCCGCTGCTGTCGCTTATGGAGGGCCAGACCCGCGCGCTGCTCGCGGCGGGTGCGCGCCCCAGTTATCTCAACTCCAGCCTTACTCCGGCCCAGCAAAACACCGTGCTCAAGCGGGCGCGCGAGGGCCGCTACCAACTTATGTACGTGGCGCCCGAGCGCCTGCTCGAGCCGCGCTTTTTAGCCTTTGCGCAGGAGGCCGCGGCGGACGGCGGCATTGGCGTGCCGCTCGTGGCCATTGACGAGGCCCACTGCGTGAGCCAATGGGGCCAGGATTTCCGCCCCGCCTACCTGCAGATTCGTGAGTTCATCGATTCCCTGCCGCAGCGCCCCATCGTGGCGGCCTTTACCGCTACGGCGACTGAGCGTGTGCGCGCGGACATTCAGCAGATGCTCGGCCTGCAAAATCCCGCGACGGTGGTGACGGGCTTCGATCGCAAGAACCTCTACTTTGGCTGCGAGGAGATGGGCGACAAGGCCAAGGCAGCCTGGGTGCGCGACTATGTGATTGCGCATTCGGGCGAGAGCGGCATCGTGTATTGCTCGACCCGCAAGACGGTCGATGCGCTGGCAGGCGAGCTTGCCGAGGCGCTGGGCCCCAGCGGCATTCGCGTTGGCCGCTACCATGCCGGCATGGGCAACGACGCCCGCCGTCAAAGCCAGCGTGCCTTTATTGACGACGATCTTCAGGTGATGGTTGCCACCAACGCCTTTGGCATGGGCATCGACAAGCCCAACGTGCGCTACGTGATCCACAACAATGTGCCCGAGAGCATCGAGGCCTACTACCAGGAGGCGGGCCGCGCCGGCCGCGATGGCGATCCGGCCAGCTGCCACTTACTGTGGAACGGCAACGATTTTCGCATGCGCCGCTTTTTAATCGACCGCGGCGATGCGGCCGACGAGGCGCTCGACGACGAGCAACGCGCGTGGGCGCTCCAAAATCGATATCGTCTGCTCAGCCAGATGGAGGGCTACTGCAATACCACCGGCTGCCTGCGCGAATATATGCTGCGCTACTTTGGCGACGAGGCCGCGGCCGAGCATGCTGCTGCGGCTGGTGCGGGCGCCACCGCCACGGACGAAGCCGAGGGCTGCGGCAACTGCAGCAACTGCCTCACGCAGTTCGAGGTCGAGGACGTCACCGATATGGCCCGCGCCGCCGTGCGCTATGTGGCCACGCGACCCATGCGCTTTGGCAAGTCGCTGATCGCCGACGTGCTCCACGGCGGCAATACCGAGCGCATTCGCCAGATGCATCTGGACGAGGACCGCGGCTACGGTGAGCTGTCGAGCGAATCGGTCGGGCGCATCAAGGACATCATCGGCCAGCTGTGCGGCCGCGGTTATTTGGCCACCTCGCAGGGGCAGTACCCGGTCGTGGGACTGGGTCCGCGTGCCGGCGAGGTCGAGGATGAGGCGTTCGCCTTTACCGTTAAGCGTCGCGCGTCCAAGCGCAAGGCCTCGGCTCGCGCCCGCCGTGCGGTGGATCTGCTGCGCGAGGAGGCCGAGCTGGATCAGCGCCCGCGCGTGGGCGACGATGCCGAGCTGTTCGAGCGCCTGCGTGCCTTGCGCAAGGAGATCTCGACCGAGCTGGAGATGGCGCCGTATATGGTCTTTTCCGACAAGGCTCTGCGCGGCCTGTGCCGCCTGCGCCCTCAAACGCGCGAGGAGCTGATCCAGGTCAACGGCATTGGCGAGAAAAAGGCCGACGCCTTTGGCGAGCAGTTTATGGCGGCGATTGAAGAGTTTGAATCCGAGCATGCACGGGATGGGGCGTAACGATGGCAACCGACGATAAAACCGGCCGCGCTGGCTCGTCCGCCGTGCCGCTGTACCAGCAGGTCATGGACGACCTAAAGGGCGAGATCGCGCGCGGCGTGTACCCTGCCGGTTCGCGCATTCCTGCCGAGATGGAGCTCGCGAAGTCCTACGGCGTGGGGCGCATCACCGTGCGCCGTGCCATCGAGGAGCTGTCGCGCGCGGGGTATCTCCACCGACAGCAGGGGAGGGGCACCTTTGTGTGCGCTCCCAAGCTCAAGCGCAAGATTGTCCAGAAAGGCGACGTCCAGAGCTTTTCCGAGGGTTGCGCCGCCAACGACATGGTGGCCGGAGCGCGCCTGGTGTCGCGCACGGTGGTTGCGGCGACGCACGAGGACGCGGCATTTTTTGGCGTGGAATCCGGCTGCGAGCTCATTGTGGTCGAGCGCGTGCGCACGGCAGACGGCGTGCCCGTCATGCTCGAGAACAACGCCTTTGTGCTCGCCGACCATCCCTACCTGCAGACGCTTGCCGATAAGGACCTCGCCGACAACTCGATCTTCTCGCTCGTTGCCGAGCATTCGGGTCGCGCGCCGCTCAAGTCCGACCCCTGCACCGTGGAGATTGCGCTGGCGGATGCCCAGGCGGCCCCGCTGCTGGAGGTGCCGGTCGGCGAGCCGCTCTTCTATATGGAGGCGTATTTTACCGATGCAGACGAGCGCCCCCTGCTGCTCGGGCGCCAAAAGATCGTGGGCTCGCGCTACGTGTTCGACATTTAACATCCACAGATAGAACAACATAGAACAAGTTTGGCGAAATGGCTTCACGAGCGTCGTCGTGCGTGCTATAAATAGGACAACATAGAACGACCGCAGGTACAAGCTGTCGTCGCTCAAAGCCGCCACACAAGGAGGAGCGTCACCGTGAACGCACACGATCTGATTCAGGAAATTATCGAGCGCAAGGGTAAGATCGAGAACGTCTTTTGGATCGCCTGCGGCGGTTCGATGATCGACCTGATGCCGGCTAACGAGCTGCTCAAGCGCGAGGCCACCACGTTTGCCTCGACGGTCTACACGGCACGGGAGTTTTGCCTGATGGCGCCCAAGAGCCTGGGGCCGAAGTCGCTCGTCGTCGCCTGCAGCCACAGCGGCAATACGCAGGAGGTTGTCGATGCCTGCGAGATGGCGCTCGCCGCCGGCGCCGAGGTCGTGACTATGACCGACTACGCGGGCTCCAAGATCGACAACGGCAAGTGGACCACCTGGGTCTATCCGTGGGGCAAGGGCGAGTCGCAGGCCGAGGTCCCGCAGGGCATTGGCGTGCTAATGGCTGCCGAGCTGCTCGACCAGCAGGAGGGCTACGAGGCGCTCGCCGACATGTACGCCGGCCTTAAGCAGATGGACGCGCTGCTGCCCGCCGCCCGCGAGAAGGTCAACGCCGAGCTGGGCGATCGCTTTGCCGAGCTCTGCCAGAAGCACAAGTTCTTCTACATCCTGGGCTCGGGCCCCAACTTTAGCCAGACCTACGCCATGGCCATCTGCTCGCTCATGGAGATGCAGTGGCAGCACTGCTGCTACATCCATTCCGGCGAGTACTTCCACGGTCCCTTCGAGGCCACCGAGCCCGGCGTGTTCTACTTTGTGCAGCTCGGATCGGGCGAGTGCCGCCCCATGGAGGAACGCGCGCTCGCGTTCCTCAACACGCACACCGATACGATCATGGTGCTCGATGCGCTCGAGTACGGCGTGGGCGACGTGCCCGCCAGCGTGCGTTCGTACCTGGAGCCGATCTTCTTTTACGCGATGAGCTGCGAGCTGCGCGCAGCCCGCGGCAAGGTGTTCGACCACAGCCCCGAGATTCGTCGCTACATGGGCATCGAGCAGTACTAGGTACCGGGAATTATCTTTTTTGACGGGGTCTGCGCTGCGCGCGGGCCCCGTTTTGCGTTGTGGCGGCCGGATTCGTGTCTGCGCGAAAACGAAGTCTAATACTTTTCCGCGAAGTGAACGACCTATTTTGGACCCCCGAAGCATCGACATTTTTTGGCGCCAAAACCGCAGGAAAAACTCGGCGAAACCGCAGGAAACGGCGTCTGAAAAGTGTCGATGCTTCGGGGGCTCGTTTTTGCTCGTTCACTTCGCGGAAAAAGTATTCACCTTCGATTCGCAAGGGCACTGCGTGAGTCAAAAAAGCGGGG
>NZ_QSGH01000014.1:0-35835 GCF_003468085.1 Collinsella sp. AM41-2BH | reverse complement strand
CGCGCCGGGGATTTCCGGCGCGGCCCGCTTAGTATCGCGCTTAGATTCGCAAGGTTGCGGCAGCCAGCGGCCTACTTTGCGTCGTACGCCTCGGCGTCCCACCAGTCGAGCTGGGCGATGTTGTCGCGGATGTGCCGGCAGCTCTTGTGGAAGCCCTCGAGCTCGTACTCGGACAGGTCGAGCGTGTAGACCTCCTCGACGCCCTCGGCACCGATCACGCACGGCAGGGAGGTAAAGATGCCCTCCTCGCCATACTGGCCGGTCATGAGCGTGGAGGCGGAAAGCACGGCGTGCTCGTTGTGCAGAACGGCAGCGCAGACGCGCGCGGCGGAGTTGGCGACGGCGTACTCGGTGCACTGCTTGCCCTGGTAGGTCACATAGCCGCCCTTACGCGCGAGCTCCTCGACCTCCATGTGGTCAAAGGCGTACTTGTCGGGGTTTTCGGTCTGAAGCTCGGTGAGACTCTTGCCGGCGATGGTTGCGGTCTTAAAGGCGGCAAGCTGGCTAAAGCCGTGCTCGCCGATCATGTAGGCGTCGATGGACTTGGGGCTCACGCCGACCTTCTTGGAGATCTCGGTGCGCAGGCGGGCGGAATCCAGACCGCAGCCCGAGCCGATGATCTTCTTGGGATCGTAGCCGGTCAGGTGCCACAGCTCGGTGCACACGACGTCGCAGGGGTTGGAGATGGAGACAAAGATGCCGTCGAAGCCGGCGTCGACGATGCGCTTGGCAAAGGTGCGCGCGGCGTCGGTGGTAAAGAACAGCTCGCCGTCGCGGTTGCCGGCGGCCAGTGCGACCTTGCCAGCGGCGTTGACGATGACGTCGCAGCAGGCCAGCTCCTCGTAATGGTCGTAGCAGTTGACGATCTTAGTGTTGTACGGGACAAACGAAAGGGAGTCGCGCAGGTCCTGGACCTCGGACGTCACCTTGGCCTCGTTGATATCGCACAGGTACAGCTCGTCGGCAATGCCCTGCATAAGCAGGCTGTTGGCGACATGTGCTCCTACGTGGCCCTGGCCGACCACACCGATCTTACACGTCTGGTACATATATGTATCCTTTCGGCCGAGTTTCTCGCGTCGAACCATTGTAGCCTCCTGCCGTCACTTTGCTAGGCTAAAGCGTCGTAGATTTTTGGGACATGCTTTAATCTCTACTTTTGGAGTGATTTGGGCCGCTGGCGGTGTCTCGGAGCGATGTACTCGCGCGGATGGGGCCGCTCGTTGTACCATAACTGCAACTGACTCGTAAGGAGCATCCATGCCCATTCGCATTCCCGACGCCCTCCCTGCCGCCGCGCAGCTCGAGAGCGAGAACATCTTTGTCATGACCGAGTACCGCGCGCTGCACCAGGACATCCGTCCGCTGCGCGTGCTCATCCTCAACCTCATGCCCACCAAGATCGCCACCGAGACGCAGATCATGCGCAAGCTCTCCAACACGCCGCTGCAGGTGGAGGTGGACCTGCTGCGCACCAAAACGCACGAGGCCACCCACGTGAGCGCCGGCCACCTGGAGACGTTTTACCGCACGTTCGACGACATCCGCGACATCCACTACGACGGCCTGATCATCACGGGCGCGCCGGTGGAGCAGATGCCGTTCGAGGAGGTCGACTACTGGCCCGAGCTCTGCCAGATCATGGATTGGTCCACCACGCACGTGCACTCTACGCTGCACATTTGTTGGGGCGCACAGGCGGGGCTCTACCATCATTACGGTATCCAGAAGCACGACCTGCCGGCAAAGGCGAGCGGCGTGTTCGAGCATTATCTGGTGAAGCCGCAAAGCCCGCTGGTCCGCGGCTTCGACGACCGCTTCTATGCCGTGCATTCGCGCAACACCGATGTGCGCCGCGAGGACGTGGAGGCCGAGCCGCAGCTCGAGGTCGTGGCCGTGTCCGACGAGGTGGGGCTGTACATCGTCAAGTCGACCGACAGCCGTCGCTTCTTTGTCTTTGGCCACCCCGAGTACGATACCGACACGCTGCGCCTGGAGTACGAGCGTGACGTGAAGCGCGGACTCAACCCGGAGGTGCCGGCGCATTACTTCCCGGGTGACGACCCCACCGCCGAGCCGCGCAACGTCTGGCGCAGCCAGGCTCAGCTGCTCTACACCAACTGGCTCAACTACTATGTCTACCAGACCACGCCCTACGACCTGGCCCGCGCCGGCGAGGAGCACTAGACTGCGATGGTGCTGCTGTAGCCGTGGCTGATGTGGCGGCGATTAGGCGCTGATGATGTTGGGCAGCGGCAGGTCGTGGGCATCGGTGGGGATGTGGTCGACGCGCTGTTCGTCAAAGGCGATGCCGACGATTTGACATACGGGCGAGAGCATGGGCAGGTAGCGGTCATAGCAGCCGCCGCCGTAGCCTAGGCGCGTGCCGGTGCGGTCGAATGCTACGAGCGGCACGACGATCATGTCGAGAGCTTCGGCAGGCACGATAGGGAAGCGGCTGCTGTCGATGTCCGTGGCCGCAAAGGCCCGCGTGGGGTGGGCGATAAACGTAGCCGCGTCCGCGTCGCCGGCAGCAACTGCCCGCATACACATGCGCTGGCCACAAGCTGCGGCGTCTGTTGCCGAGAGCATGCACGGATAGGCCACGCGCCAGCCACGTTTGGAGGCAGCTGCGGCAAACGCGGCTGAGTCGACTTCGGAACCCATCGCGGCATAGACGGCAACGGTGTGCGGCGCCGCGGCATCCAAGCGGCCCAGCAGCTCAACCAGCCGCGCACAGATATCAGCAGACTTCGCCGCCCGCAAGTCCAAATCAAGAGCATCGCGCCGAGCAATCACCGCCCGCCGCAACTCAGCCTTGTCCATCCCGGCTTCCTCTCCCAAACCTACCAAAAAGGGACAGGTTTATTTTGGCAGGTTTTATCTGGGCAAATGTCGAAACCACCACAAAGGTGCCTGTCCCCTTTGTGGTGGTTTTGGCCCATGCGTTAACGCTATAACGCCGCGGCGATTGCTTCGGTCACAAACTTATTGAGTGACTCGCCCTTCTTTGCCGCCGCCAGTGCTGCCTGCTTGTGAAGCTCGGAGCCTGTTCTCACATTGAACGAGCCCTTAAAAGCCCGCTCTGGTTCCTTGCCCTTTTCGGCACAAAACTCAAGGTAATCGTCGACGGCGTCGTGGAAGCATTGCTCCACTTCTTCAGCCGTGGAGCCTTCAAATACAATTGCGTCCCTAATGCCGGCGACCATACCTGTTAGTACATGCTGCTCGGCATCGAACTCGACTGGGGCGAAATAGCCCTTGTATGCCAAAACGTTACTCATGACTGCCTCCGACATCCTGCAGAAATCGAACGATGTTTCGAATTGTCCCCGCTGTCAATTCGTCAGATGGATGAGGCGCGTGCATCACGAACATCCTGCCATCTGAGGGCCTGTAGAAGCGAATGCGCGATCCGGATGTCTTGCCTTTGCTGTCCATTTCAAAGCCATATGAGGCCATGACTTTTAAAAAATCGGCATACCGATACGTCGAAGGGCAGCTAAACAGTTGGGCGATGAGTTTATCGGCTCGAGTCATCCCGCCTCACATTCTGCAACTATATTCTAGTTGCAATTTAGATCCGATGCAATCACCCATACTATAGAACATGTGTACGTATAGAACAAGTGTTCGAACCACTACAAAGGGGCCTGTCCCCTTTGTAGTGGTTTTGCTTGCTGTGGTTAGCCCATCAGGTCGACTACGTTGAAGCCGGCGTTGCTCTTGGCGATGACGTCGCGGCCACCAAAGACGCAGGTCGGCGACTCGGCTGCGATGCGCGTTACGTCGGCGCCGAGCGAGCGCAGCTCAGCGGGTGTGGTCGCGAGCATTTGGGCGCGACGCTCCTCGCGTGCATGCGGGTCGAGCCCGGCAAGGTAGGTCGTATTGCGGCGCTTGGTGAGCGCGTAGGGCTTCACCGGCGCGTCCATGCCACTCACGCAGCTCACGATAAAGCCCTCAAAGGCGGCCTCGTCGGGCTCAAAGCTGCCGAGCCATTCGCCTGCGCGCGCCACGCGCTCAATCGAGGGGTCGATTGCCGGGTCGCGGTAGGTGTAGAACGCCGTCTGACGCTCGCCGGCCGCGCGGAATCCACACCCGTACGCGCCGCCTTTTACGCGGATTTCGTTCCACAGGTAGTCGTAGGAGAGCGCGTTGGCGGCAACCGCCCAGGCGCCTGTCACGTCAATGCCTAGGCGACGCGGATCGCACGCACGCGCGGCAAAGCAGATGTCGCTGGGGATCACGAAAGCCTCGTGGCGGTCGCACGGTGCCGGCACCGCGAGCGCGTCGCGGCCGGCACCATCGCCCGCACCCAGCCCCAGATCGCCCGCGGCATCCCAGTACGCGTCAAAGTCCTCGTCGCTGCCGGTAAAGCTCGCCATGCAGCCATCGGCCACAAAGATGCGGCCTGCCAGCTCGGCAAGCTTGGCGCGCAGGTCGTCCAGGCGCTCGCCAAAGTGCTCGAGCAGATCGCGCAGGAACAGGTAGAAATCCACGCCCGAAAGCTGCTCGCGCACCACGGCCGAAGGCGAGCTGTAGCTCATCGCGCGACCCAGCGCCGCCGAGTGGCCGTTGTTGATAAAGCCCTGCTCAAGCCCAATGCGAATCTGCGTAAGCACGTCTCGCATGCGGTCGGCGTCGGCGTCCGCCAGCAGTGTGCTCGACCACACCTCGCGCGGCAGGCTTGCCAGCGCATCGATTTTCTCGGACAGGGCACCGGCGCTCACCAGCAGGTAGGGGCGCACGCCGTCCACGTCGGGCTGGGTCATGACCTCGGTCGTAAAGCTCAAAAAGCCCAGCTTGCCGGCGAGCAAGTTGTCGAGCTCCTCGGCCGAATGCTCGCGCGTGGGCAGCTGCTTAAGCAGGCGGCAGAGCAGCGTCACATAGGGCAGGTCCTCAAACGCGACGCAGCTCAGGTCGAAATACTGCATGGCGTAGGCCAGACGGTTGGTGGGGATGCCGTGGCGCAGGCAGGGGATGGGCGCAGTCGTGTCCACAACCAGCGGCGGCTCGGGGTGCGCCTCGCCAATGTCGGACACGCGCAGACGCGGCAGCGTGGCCTTGGCCTCGGGCGTGTCCTCGGCCTCCTGGGCGGCACGCAGCGCGGCCGTACGCTCGACCACGTCGGCCAGCTCGGCATCGGTCATGGCGTCGCGCTTGGCAGCCAGCTCGGCGGCCTCGGCACCCTCTGCGCCCTCGGCGGCGTCCACCGGCACCAGCTCGACGAGCGCCATGTGGTCGTTCTCCAGCACGAGCTCGCGCAGCAGGTCCTCAAAGTAGCTGCCGTCCAGCTCGCCACGCAGCTCCTCGTACACCGGGCCATACTTGAGTGCCAGCGTCGCGGCGTCGTCATCGTAGAGCCAGGTGCTCAGCGCGTCGCACGCAATGGCCACGCCGTCGGCGATACCGTAGTCGCGCTGGCGCAGGTCGTATTCGTTGCTGCTGATGATGGCCTCCAGGCGCTCGCGCGGAACGCCGTGCTCGCACAGGTCGCGGCAGGCGTCCTGGAACGTGCGACGCAGTTCGCGCGCCACGCCGGGCTGCGCGTTTTGCAGCATGATGAGCTCGTAGGGCTGCAGGCTCTCGGCCGCGGTGTAGCTCACCACGTTGCCGCCCAGGCCGGCGGCAAGGATTGCCTTCTTAACCGGCGCTTCGTTGGAGCCCAGCAGCGCCTCAAACAGGATGTCCGCCGCAATCGTGCGCTTGCGGTCGAGCGCGCTGCCCAGCACAAGGCCCAGGCCCACCAGGGCGTTCTCGGGCGTGGTGGCCATCTCGACACGCTTGTACTCGCAGGTCACGGGCGCCTGGGCGCCCAGCGGATTGGGCGCCAGCGTGGACGGGTCCTCGCCGGCGGCGACGGCTGTGTCCATGCGGCGGCTCGCGGCACTCGGCTGCGACAGATAACGCTCGTCCAAAAAGGCAAGTGCGCGGTCCACATCTAGGTCGCCGTAGAGCGTGATGTAGGAGTTAGAAGGATTGTAGTGGCGTGCGTGCGTGTCCAGGAACTGCTCGTAGGTGAGCGCAGGGATCGCGCGCGGGTCGCCGCCGCTCTCGTGCGCATAGGCGGTGTCGGGGTAGAGCGCGGCGTTGACGGCGTCGTCCAGCACGCTCATGGGGTCGGACAGCGCGCCCTTCATTTCGTTGAACACCACGCCGTTATAGCGCAGCGTGCCCTCGCGCAGGCTCGCGGAGCTGCCGTCGCCCTCGCCCTCGGCGCCCTCCGGCAGGTCCAGCTCGTAGTGCCAGCCCTCCTGCTCAAAAATGGTGGGCTTGGTGTATATGGCCGGGTTGAACACCGCGTCCAGGTACACGTCCATCAGGTTGTACAGGTCCTGCTCGTTGGTGGTGGCAACGGGGTAGATGGTCTTGTCGGGGTAGGTCATGGCGTTGAGGAACGTCTGCATGGAGCTCTTGATCAGATCGACAAACGGCTCCTTGACGGGAAACTTGGCCGATCCGCACAGCACCGAGTGCTCAAGAATATGGAACACGCCGGTGGAATCGGCCGGCGGCGTCTTAAAGCCAATGGCAAAGGCCTTGTTTTCGTCGTCGCACGCTAGATACAGCAGGCGCGCGCCCGAGGTGGTATGGCGCAGTACGTAAGCGTCCGAGTCGAGCTCGGGCACGGTCTCGCAGCGCTCGACGGCAAAGCCATGGCAGGTGGTGCCGGGCACCAGCAGCGCGGCGGCTGCGGCGCGCGGGTCGGTTGAGGTAGTGGGCATATGCAGTCTCCTTTGACGCCCCAACGGGGGCGAATCGAGTCGAATCCCCGAGAGTATACCCATATGGGGCCTTCGACCAATCTGCCGGATGAGCGTGGATTTTCGGACGAAATCGGCCGCCAAAAGCCCAAAAACCGTCCAAATATCCACGCTCGCGCGTCAAGTACGTATCTCTCACCTCACATTCATCTCTACGACGAGGGATGAATGTGAGACAGGTAGAAGATAAAAATCAATCGGCTTATCGGATGCATATACCGCCATCAGATTGAAGCTGTATGCGGAAATGGATGGACTCTACACCGCTTACGCAAAATAACCCCTCGTTTGCTAAAAC
This sequence comes from Collinsella sp. AM41-2BH, assembly GCF_003468085.1. Taxonomy (NCBI): domain Bacteria; kingdom Bacillati; phylum Actinomycetota; class Coriobacteriia; order Coriobacteriales; family Coriobacteriaceae; genus Collinsella; species Collinsella sp. AM41-2BH. Next base: position 28,773 of record NZ_QSGH01000014.1, on the reverse strand, counting down.
ATTATAGGAAATGGCGTGGAGTGCTAAAAAGTTCTAATACAATATAAGTCATTTATCTATAGGCTGCTGATTCCTTGTAAAGGTATGGTTGATATGGTTGAGGCAAATAGCGTTATCCCCCTGTACAAACAGATTGTTCGTGCGCTTTCTGATTCAATCGCCAACGGCACGTACCGCCCGGGAGATAAGCTTCCGACCGAGGCGGAGCTTATCGAGCAATTTGGCGTGAGCCGAATAACGGTTCGCTCCGCAATTAAAGAAATGGAAGATGCTGGGCTTGTTGAGAGGGCCCGCGGCAAGGGCACGTTCGTTTCGTCGGACACGCAGATGTATGCCGCGGACGACCGTGAGAGCTTTACCCATTCGTGCCAGCTTGCGGGCAAACAGGCGTCTACCAGGGTTCTCGAAATGGGCTGGGACTTCCCAAGTCTGCGAGACGCGAAGTTCCTGGGCGTAGACGATACCCAAAAGGTATTGCGTAGCCGTCGTCTGCGCCTTGTGGATGGCAAGCCCACGATGCTGGAAACCAATAGCTATTCCGCTGCGCTTTCTTTTTTGGAGCATGAGTCCCTCGATGATTCGCTGATGGCGGTACTCGATCGCCAGGGGATCAAGATGGGTCCCAACACGCGTACGCTCGAGGTCTGCTATGCGAGCGAGCTCGAGGCGGCATACCTTAACGTGGAGCTGGACTCTTCGCTGCTTCTGTTTGTCGATAGACGTTATGCCCCAAGTGGCGAGCCGCTTTTCATCTCCCGTCAGGTGTACTGCACCGAGCGACTGAAGTTCTATTTGTAAATTAGCGATAGATTGGTCGATTTACCGACCAATTGTTACCGTTCGCGGATTTGGAAAATAGACACACCAAGTAGGGTAGATTGCTAATATACTTTGTTATGACAATATAGTACGTCCTATTGGTATTGGAGAACTATGAATAAGATATTGCTAGCGAGTCATGGTTATCTCGCCCAAGGCATGAAAAGCTCTCTGGAGATTCTGATGGGCACCAACGACCGAATCGAGTGCCTGTGCGCCTATGTCGATGACGATTCAAGGGACGTCGCGGCGTTGATTGATGCATGGATGGAGACGAGGGACCCTGCCGACTCTTGGTTTGTCGTGACTGACATCTTTGGCGGCTCTGTAAACAACGAATTCATTCAGAGGCAGACCGACGGATCGTTTACGTTAATCGCTGGAATGAACTTGCCGCTGCTGGTGGAAATGGTTACACAGCTGGACTCCCTGGATGCGGACAAGGCCAAAGCCGCGGTCGAGGGATCGTGTTCGTTTATTCAGCTTTGCGAGGCGGCGGACATGCTTGCCGGCGCCGAGGAAGAAGAGTTCTAGTTAGTTCTGGTTCGAGCCCTAGCTAGGGGCCACACCTGTCATTCCCTTTATCACGTGCGGAGATGATAACGATGATTAAGCTTACGAGAGTTGATTACCGACTGATTCACGGCCAAGTTGCCATGTCCTGGACTCACGCTTTGGATGTAGATTGCATCTTGCTTGCCAGCGATGCTGTGGCAAAAGACGACATGAGGAAGGCGGCCTTGAGGCTCGCCCGCCCCAACGGCGTTAAACTCGTCATCAAGGATGTTGACGCTGCTATCGAGGCGCTCAACAGCGGCGTTACCGACAAGTATTCGCTGTTTATCATCACTGAGACGATTGAAGATGTCTATCGTCTCGCTAAGGGTTGCAAAGACATCAAAGAGATCAATCTGGGCGGAACCCGAAAGACCCCTGAGACCACGCTTCATCCGACCCCTGCGATCTTTGCGACCGAGAAAGATGCCGAGCATATCCAAGAGCTCCTGGGCGATGGCGTGGCCATCGAAATCCGTCAGGTCCCCAATGACGCTAAGGTGTTTGCCAAGGACGTTTTCTAGCCGGAAACACGTTGATGCTCGGCATTTATTGAACCAATGCTCTATGCCTATGCCCGTCGATCATTTGATCGGCGGGCTTTTTATTAAAGAAAAATCAAAAAAATCTGAAATAGTTCTTGCATAGTTAGTTATATAAAGTATTATAACGTCATGGGATGAATGAAGGGTTCATCCAAGTGAGTTAGGAGTAAGGGATGTTCAATTTCGATGAGCCTCGTTACGAGAAGGTTGTGAGCGATGCCCTCGCTCTCCGTCCTCAGATTGAGGCTGCCGTGGACGAGGTCTGCGAGCAGGGTTATTCCAACATCTTCTTCATCGGCTGCGGCGGCACCTGGGCCCACACGCTCCCGATGAAGTATTGGGTCGAGACCACCACGGCCGACGTCGATGTCCACTGCGAGATCGCCGCAGAGTTCCTCGCCTGCCCGCCCAAGACCTTCAACAAGGATTCTGTCTGCGTCTTCTCCACCCGTACCGGCACCACCCCCGAGATCATTGAGGCTGCCAAGTTCTGCCAGGAGCAGGGCGCCCGCACGCTGATGTATGTCTCCAACGACAACACCCCGGCCACCGAGTACGCCGATTACAAGTTCTTCAGCTTCGCCGAGGACGACGTTCTGTGCGAGGCCATCTACACCTACCAGATCACGCTGGTCGCCCGCTTCCTCAAGAACGCCGGCGCCTTCCCCAAGTACGACACCTTCATGGAAGAGTTCGGCAACATCGCTCCGTACCTCATCAAGGCCAAGGACGCTCAGGACGAGCGCTGCGCCGCCATGGCCGAGGACTTCAAGGACACCGATTACCACATGGTGATTGGCTCCGGCATGCTCTGGGGTGAGGCCTACGACTACGCCATGTGCATCCTCGAGGAGATGCAGTGGATCAAGACCAAGTCCATCCACGCCGCCGAGTTCTTCCACGGCACCATCGAGCTGTGCGAGGAAGGCACGAGCCTCATCATGCTCTACGGCGAGGACGACACCCGTAAGCTCATGGACCGCGTGGACAACTTCACTCACATGCTCGCCGACGAGAAGGGCGTCAACGTCCGCGTGAACAAGTTTGACACCGCCGAGGTCGAGCTGCCGTTCAGCGACCCCGAGTTCCGCAAGATCGTCTCCCCGATGGTCACCTACACCATCACCGAGCGTCTGAGCTGCCATCTCGAGCACGTCCGTAACCACCCGCTCACCACGCGTCGTTACTATCACCAGATGAACTACTAATCCTCTCAAATTGCTGCGGTTGTCTGCAGGCGAGCTGCGCAGAATGCCTCGCCTGCAGACCTGTTTCTGGGGTTGATCGAAATGGTTGTCCAGTATCTTCTAGTTGCACTGGTCGCATTTATTGCGTCCATGGACGAGCAATTATTTGGCATTACGATGCTTGGTCGTCCGCTGTTTACGAGCCTGTTTGTCGGCTTGATCCTTGGCGATGTCCAGCAGGGCGTTATCGTCGGCGCTGCTTTGGAGTCCATGTTCATGGGCGCCATCATGGTCGGCGCGGCGGTTCCTCCCGAGGTCTATGCCTCCGGCGTGCTTGGCTGCGCGTTTGCCGTCATTACGGGTACGGGCACGGCAACTGCCGTCGCGCTCGCCCTTCCCGTCTCCGTCTTCCTTCAGGTGTGGCGCAACTTCTGCTACGCCGTTCCGGGTGCCTTTGCCTGCAAGAAGATTGAGACCGCTCTGGCAAATCGCGATCTTGCCAAGGCGAATCTGTACCATCTGACCATCGTGCCGCTGTCGATTGGCATTCCGTCTGCACTGCTGGTGTTTGGCTCGCTGTTCTTTGGTGCCGACCTTATCAACAATGCGCTCAACGCGATTCCGCAGTTTGTGATGGACGGCCTCAACGTTGCGTCCGGCGTCATGGTCTGCATCGGCTTCGCTCTTCTTATCAGGACCATGGGCGATAACAAGCTCCTTCCCTGGCTGTTCCTGGGCTTCATTATGGTCATCTACCTCAAGATGGACGTGGTCGGCGTCGCCGCAGCTGCCATTTGCGTCGCGCTGCTCCTGGCCTTCCGCGAGGGCTCGTCCGGTCCGCAGACGGTTGCTGCAGATGAAGAGGAGGACTTCTAATGGCTATCCAGAACACCGACCTCAAAGAGGCCAAGAAGGACGCGATTATGACTCCCGATATGTATCGGAGCATGTTCCTTCGCCAGTTTACGAGCCAGTGCTCGCAGTCGTACGACAAGATGATGGCAATGGGCTTCATGTACACCATTCAGAAGCCCCTGCGAAAGATCTATCCCAACGACGACGATTACTATGCGGCGCTCGATCGCCATACCGAGTTCTTTAACATCACGCCTCATGTGCTTCCGTTTGTAGCCGGCCTAACGGTTTCGATGGAAGAGCAGGCGGCTGCCGATAAGAACTTCGACACGTCCTCGATTAACGCCATGAAGGTCGGCCTTATGGGACCGCTTTCCGGCATCGGCGATTCGTTCTACTGGGGTACGTTCCGCGTGGTTGCCGCCGGCATTGGTATTGGCATCGCTTCGACGGGCAACCCGCTCGGCCCCATCGTGTACGCGCTCATCTACTCCGTGATTAACTTTGCAACGCGTATCGTCGCCGCCCATCTGGGTTACGACTTGGGAACCAAGTTTTTGCAGCAGTCCGAAGAGAGCAACCTTATGTCTCGCATGACGCATGCTGCCGGTGTTCTCGGAATGACCGTTATCGGCGCCATGATTGCGGCACAGGTCTCGCTGTCCACGGCTTTGACCTTTGACGTGGGTGGTTCGGAGATTGTCCTGCAGGATCTGTTCGATTCGATCTTCCCCGGTCTGCTGCCCTTGCTGGCAACGTTCGCTTGCGTTGCCCTCTATAAAAAGGGCGTCAAGACCATTTGGATCATCTTGGGCATCTTCGCAATCTGCATCATCGGAACGGGCTTGGGAGTGTTCGCGGCGGCGTAATGTTGACTGCTATGCTCGCGCGTTGGATAACTAACTGACCGTTTGAAAACGGGGCTCGGCGTAAGGCCGGCCCCGTTTTTTATTTGAGGGATTTTCCGACCGTCCAAAAAATCACACTCGTCCATCACTCACGCATCTCTCATCTCTCACTCATCTCTAAGCTGAGAGATAAATGAGAGATAACTGAGAGATAGACAGACAGACGGACTGTCGGGGGCATGCATCGCTGTCAGATTAATGCCGCGCGCGGAGCAGCTGCGCGTTCACCCGCGCCTCGCATCCCGCCATTTCACGCACCGCACATCGAAACCTGCGGCAAAGCAGGTACAATAGCCCAATGTGCATCGCGCACGACGATGATATCGGCGCCCGCGACTGGGGGAGACAACATGGCAGAGCAACAGATAACGCCGGGGACCAAGCTTCAGGCGGCATTCGACGTGCCCATGGGCCAAAAAACCGACTTCAACATGCTCGCCACGTACAAAGAGAACCTGGACGACGCGTACTTTCTTATGAGCGCGCCCATGCTCGCCGGCAAGCCGCTCATCATGGACGAAAACCAAAAGCTGCTGCTGCAATACAAAGTGGGCGAGGAAACGTTCGTGCTCGCCGGCTACCCCGAGTCAGTCGAGAAAAAGGGCATCCGCACCTACTGGAAAATGCGCAAAGTCGCCGAGCAGCGCACCTTTGTCAAGCGCCGCGACGAGCGTTTTAAGGTCGCCATGCGCCTGACCTACCAGCGCGACAACGAGCCGACCCCCGAGCCCGAGGACGCCATGACCATCGACGTCTCGGCCGGCGGTCTGGCCGTCTATCTCAACGATTATCCCGACGTGGGCGAGGCCCTGGCCGTGCAAATGCCCACGATCCGCCTGCAGGGCGAGCGCCACGAGCTGCCCGAGCAGCTGGGCATCGTGTGCTGGGTGCGCCGCGCGCCCAAGGGCAGCCTGTACCGCAACGTCTGCGGCCTGCAGTTTCGCTACGCCAACGACATGGAGCGCGAGCTCGTCAAAGAATACGTCGGCTACATTCGCACCAAATATAAGATCTGATCGCCATGGCACTGTTCAAGCGTAACGACAACAAAGATCAAACTGCCGAGGATTTGGCCGAGGATTTGGCGCAGGACCAAGCCGAGGGCGTGGCCGATAATTTGGCCGAGCGCCAGGCCGAGCGCCAGACCGTGGACACGTCGGCAGACGCGCCCGCCGCCAATGCCGAGAACGCGCCCGGCGAGGACTCCGCCCTCGATCAGCCTCCCACCTCCCGCAAGCGCTTCGGCAAGCCCAAGCCCAAGCGCAAGCCCAAACCCAAGCGCGACTTGCGCGGCGTGGTGCGCATCGAGGAGCTGGAGCAGGCGCTGGCCGACCAGGACCTCGACGACATCGACCCCGACGCGGTCGTGTCCATGTACATGCCCAAGCGTCGCATGGAGCGCATCGGCACGGCGCTGCTGCGCATGGACAAGTTGCAAAAGGCCCTCGTGGTGCTGGCGCTTGCCTTTGGCGTGCTGTTCGCCCTGTCGTTTATGCAGGAAAACATGGGCAACTTCACCATCAACCTCAACCGCCTGGAGCTGTTCCGCCGCGGCGTGGCCATTGCCGACAACGGCGACTTTAACAACGCCACCGCGCGCCTGGCGGCCGACGCTGTGGACAACGGCACCAATATCGCCGCCGACGACCTGCCCGACAACTTGGACGACATCGACGGCAGCCACAACGGCAAGAATTACGTGGCGTACACCTTCTATATCCGCAACGCCGGCAAGACCGACCTGGGCTACAGCGCCAAGCTCAAGGTGGTCAGCGCCAGCAAGGGCGTGGAGAAGGCGGCGCGCGTGCGGGTGTATCGCAATGGCGAGCCCACCACCTATGCGGCTGCCGCGGCCGACGGCAATCCCGAGCCCAACACCGAGCCGTTTGCGTCCAAAGACGTGGTGACGACCATTAGCCACGCAAACTTCCGCGTGGGCGATGTGGACAAGTACACCGTGGTCATTTGGCTGGACGGCGACGACCCGGAGTGCGTGGACAAGATTATCGGCGGCGCGGTGGAGTTTGGCTTTGACTTTGATTCGTCCGAGACCGACGACTCGAGCCTGTTCATTAAATTCGTGCAGGATATTGCCGACACCCTGACCGGCAACGACCCCATTAGCGCGAGCGGCAACGAGGCGCCCGATTACTACAAGGAACACAACGTGACCTGGAGTAACCGTCGCAACCAAAAGAACTCGCCCGCGGGGGACGGGGACAAGTAGAACGAAGAAGCGCCGGGCCGGGAGTGATTTCTCGGCCCGGCGCTTTTGCTATGCAGAGGCGTTGTCTTTGGGAGAGGTGACGTCGCCAGCGGCGGCGTCCAGCAGGAACAGTCGCAGCGCGAGTTTGATCGCGTAGCCCGGTTTGACCTGCGCCGCGTCTCCCATGCGTTCGCCCAGGTCGCTACAGTAGGCGTAGAGGTCGCGGATGAGGTCCGCGCCCGAGAGCGTGAACATGTAGCCCGCGTCCGAAAGCGCGTTGGGCGCTGCGGGCAGCCCTGCAGCCTGGCAAAAGCTCGCAAGGTCGGGGCCCATGACGGCCTCGTAGTCAATCGCGCGTCCGCCGTCCTGGGCGGTCTGCTCCTGCTCGCGGGTGTACGACAACGCCGCCGCCAGTACAAAGCTGGGCGTGGGCGCGTTGACGTCGTCGGTGGTGGCGACGAGCTTACCGGCCGCTTGCGTGACCAGCCAGGCAACTTCACGCTGGCAGCGAACGGCTTTGCGCGTCACCGGTTTGATCGATCCGGCGGAAACGCTTCCCTTGGGTTGATTGGCAAAAGCCATGGGGCCCTCCCAACAAATAGCCCGCACAAGCAGGCAGAAATTACACGTGCTACATCAGTATAGCGAGCGGGGAAGGGCTAGGGCGAATCTCGGCGGAGGGCGTATGCGTGCGTTGGCGTGGCGCTGCGGTTGCAAGGCTTAAGAGGAACTTATGACTTCGCCGGAGAGAGTGCTCAAATAAGGTAAACGATGTTCACATAGCACCACATATAAGTCGAGGTAGGCCTATGAATCTGCCGAAATGTAGGCTGCCGAAAACTCATAAGGAAATCGTAAGAATTATGGTATTCTCAATTCCATGTCTAAAGGATGGGCAAGCAACATCCAACACGAAAGCGCGGGCTCCCCTTCCGGGCTTCTCGAGGGTCATCTGGGATGAATGGGGAAAGAAAGGGGTCCGCATGGATACCAAGGCATTAAAGAAGCAGATGGGCGCCGCCATCGCCATGGTCCTCGTGGCAGCCGTAGCCCTCGGCTCCGCCACCTTCGCATGGTTTGTCAGCAACAACAAGGTTACTGCTGAGACGTCTAACATTGCGGCTCAGTCTAACTCTGCATATCTCGTGATTGACAACAGCAACACGACGAAGAACTCTACGAGTGCTGTCAGTTCTAAGGCGACTAGGGCGGATCTCTATCCCGCTAAAATCGTAAAAACTGGGACTAATGCAGAATGGAAGACTGCCTATGCATTGTCGGCCGATAAATCGGACATGAACAAGGATACGGAGTTCACAATCGATGATGGCACGGCAGCAAAAGCCGTGAAAGCAGGCTATGCAGTCGAAAATACTTTCCACGTAGGTACTGGTGGCTACGATGGTGAGTTCACGAATCTGCATATTAAGGAAGTGGCTGTTACTACCCCCGCAACGACGGAAAACAAGAACCTCGGCAATGCCCTTCGCGTTCTCGTTGTTCACGGCGATAAGTGGGAGGTCTGGAGTGGTTCCGGCATTAAGCTCAGCTCATCTGTCGATAGTCCTACTGCCGGCGGCGATCTGCTTGCTACTGATGAGGTAATCAAATCCGAGCACGATGCCGAGGTTAAGGTTTACCTGTATTACGACGGCGATGACGCCAATGTCTACTCTAACAATCTTGAGAAGATTAAAACTACGGCTGGCGACAATGGCGTGACCATCACCTTCGAGGCAACGCCCAAGGAGTACAAGAAGGCTTCTAACTAGTTATCGCTGACTTCGTCGTTTTTGAGATTTCAGAATGCCGGGGGCCGAACCGTTGGCTCCTGGCATTTTCACTAGATAGGTCCATCGAATGAGCCAGAGCATAAAACAGCTAAAAAAACAGCTTGTCGGAGCTGCCTGTGCGGTACTTATGTCTGCCGTTGCTCTTTCATCGGCCACCTATGCATGGTACGTCGCAAATAGCACGGTGAAGGCAACATCTTCAACCATCAGTGCAACGACTAACGGTTTCATCCTTCAGATTGATGAACTTAAAAACGGTGCCCAACATGGTGGCGAGCAGACATCGCTTGCTGCCGCAATTCAGGGCGGAAAGATAACACCGTCATCTACGGACGATCTTAAGAACTGGTTTGTTTGCCAAGGCTGGGGATCAGACGGCAAAGTATCCTCTTACTCGCAGATTAACCTTAAGCAGGGCGGCAAGTCTGGCGAATACGAGGCTGGTGGTGAGACCCACTACGCCTATCTCAAGAGTGAGTTTATTGTCTATACCATTACTGAGTCCGGTATGGCCGACGTGTATCTTGAAGGATCTGACGGAGAGCCCGTAGTTGTTACCACCCATGGGGCACCAACGACCGATACCATCCCGAATTCTTTGCGAGTCGGTATCACTACGCAGACGATTGATGCTAATGGAAACCTGACCGGTGATGAAACTCTAAAGGTTGTATACGCTCCCGCTGCAGTTTCTCCTACCGAGAGGGGTAACGATAAAAACGCTATTGCTGGATGGTCTTGTGTAAAGGACGCGGCCAGTGGGCCTCAAACGCCTTCCTACCAGCATATTGAAAAAGGCAACTGCACCGGTTGGCTTGCGAACAAGGTCGGAGACGATTATCAGGTTGACGCTGGTACACGCAAGATCGCAAGTCGCGTTGGTTATGATGGCATAGCGGTTCGAATTTACATTTGGATGGAAGGAACCGATGCCGACTGCGTTAACAACGCCGCGGCCGAGGACCTTGCGACATACGATGTGACTGTCAAACTCGCCGGTGTTGCAACATCGTAGTGCCGACGTTCGCTAACATGCAGACGGCCAAGGGCTCACTTCGAAGGAAGTGAACCTTTTTCGTTTGGCGTCATCATTGCGTAGGCGATAATGTGGGGAACTGTTCTTCCTGGAGGTTCCTTATGGACGGCATCGCTTCTAGTGTTCCGCTGATTGCTCGGCCGAGTTTTGACCGCGCTTGCGGCTTTGTGCCATCCGAATATGTCCAGGCCTGGGAGTGGTTCTTGCGCGAGGAGCAGCGTGGCGGCCTGTGGGACAAGCTTCCGCATCGCACCAATGCCGATAGCCCTCAATATCCCTTCCGTCTGACGATTGATTCCGAACTCTTTCCGGTGTCGCGCGATTCGGGCATCTTTTGGCCTGGTCGCGGGCGCGTTAAGCATCCGCGCGAGAAGACCTTCGCGCTCTCTGTGCACAATTCCAAGCGCGGTGCCTACCCCGATGTTCCGCCGCTCTATCTTGAGGACGGCACGTGGGTACTCAAGTACTCGTCGCAAAGCGCATCGGTCGAAAACTGGCGCGACCAGGATTACAACCAAAAGATGATCAACTGCATGGAGTGTGGCGTTCCCGTTGGCGTGTTCTTTGCAACGGACGCTGGCTACAAGGTGCTGGGCCTGGCGTTCGTCGAGCGCTACGAGCCCGAGAACAGTTGGTTTGTGCTGCATGGCCCCGTCCATAAGGGCGGACCCGACGCGCGCTTCTTCCCTGATATGACCTACATGAAGGACGCTTCGGTCACAGCGGAGTTTTCCGGTGCTCCGGCGAGCGACGATGAAAAGGTTCGCTACGCGCTACGTCGCGAGCGAATCGGCCAGCAGCGTTTTCGCACTGAGCTCTTTGAGGCCTATACCGGTCGATGTGCCGTCTCGGGCTGCAACGTCGACGAAGCACTGGAAGCCGCGCATATCGAGAATTACTCGGGTCCTAAGTCACAAGTTGTCAGCAACGGCATTCTGCTGCGCCGCGACCTGCATTCGCTCTTCGATGCTCATCTAATTTCGTTCGAACTGGTGCGCGGCGATTATCAATTTTGCGGGTCGTATCTTCTGCAGCATACGGACTATGCGATGTTTGCGGGCTCGGTGTTGCGCGAACCGGACGAACATCGCTTACGTCCAAACGCTCGTTTCCTCGAAGCCCATCGCGCCGAGTTCGATTTCTCGGAATCGCGTCGTCATGCGGAAGCCGTTGTTCCGTATTAGTTGGGTGCAGCCTGTCGCTGTCTAATCATGTCGATTGATCGAATCGCGCTGCGCCGCATCGAGAGCTGCACGATCCTGCCATCCTCTCCTCAACGGTTAAAACGGGAAAGGGGAGCCCATGGGATGGCGAAGCGTTATCGCGCGAGGCGTGTACGGAAACCTACCGCGAGCGTTAATGGACCGGAGCCTGTTCCCGCTCGTCGAGGCCACCTGCAGCCAAATCTGTCTGCCGTGCCCAAGCTGCGGCGCAGACCTCCCATGCCTAGACATCAGCTTCATCGACACCCGCGACAAGCGCGCCGCCGACTCACGCGCTCGAACAGGCCTGCGCCTTCCAGTCTATCCTCCACAATGTCCAACCTGCGAATGCGCCATTACCTACGACGAGACGGATGCCTAGTTGCCTGCTGACGATCGAGGATTTTTGGACGATTGAAAATTAAGCGTGGATTTTCGGACGATTTTGGGCTGAAAGGCTGTCAAAAACGGGAGATTATCCACGCTCGGGCGAAGACATCGAGTGCTCAAGCAACTCAACTACCTGCGTATACTCGATTTTCGAGGATTTTCGCACTCGATTTCCGAGGAAGTCTGGACTCGATTTTCGAGTTTTGTCCTACAGGTAGATCCCCTCGCACAAAGTTTTGTGGAACTGGGTGTGGTGGTCGCGTGCCCAGGTGAAGAGCGCCTGGTCGTAGTTGTCGTGACTGTCGGGGATGCCATAGACGCCGGCGACTTCAACGCGCACGAACTCCAGCGCGGGTAGCTTGTTGATGGCCGTGAGCGCAAACGGCGACGTGGGCTCCTCGAACAGGTAATGGCTGCCTTGCAGCGCGCCGCAGCCGGTGCAGGCGCTGGCGAGCGATGCGGTCTTGGTGGTGCGCGACGTTACGGGCTTGTAGCCGCAGCGCTCGCGCAGGTAGTCGCGGATCTCGGCCGGCACGCAGCCCAGCGCGGGGACGATGGCTACGGCGTTGGCGCGGGCGGTGTCGATCGCGATGTGGCCCGCGTCGTCCATGGCGGGCGCAGCGCTGGGCGCAGCCTTGCTGCCCGAGTCCTCGGCTGCCCAATACGGAATGCCAAAGGCCGCGACCGTCGTCTGCTCGTGGCACTTCCAACATTCGCGCTTGCCCAGTACCAGGTAGATGTAGGGCGCGCTGGGGTTGGAGCGATCCACGCCGGGCAGCCACGCGGCAAAGGGCTCGGGGTTGACGCCATCGGGCACGTACCAGATCTTCTTGGCCCGGTCCCACTTGGCGCCCAGGGCCTTGGCCTCGTCTTTATGCGAAAAGGGAACATCGAGCTCGGTGCGCATGGCGGCTCCTTTGTGCGACTTGCGGTGCATGTGCTCCAAGGATACCCCAGCGCTGGGTGTGTGGTCGCTAAACGAGCATTTCGACCGTCCGAGAAGTCGCGGAGCATTTTGGCGAGGGCGTGCCGTCAAGTAAATGGGCAAGCAAATGGTCAGCTTTTGGTCAGTTGAGCGGCAACCTTGCCAAAAGCTTGACGGATTTGCATTTAGACGTCGACGAATGAACACTTTGGTTGCGCTGCGGCAAAAATCCGCCGGTCGTTTGCCGAAAACTCGCCAAGGTCGCGAGCCTCCACCGACGCGCGTGCTATCTTCGCGCCATGGGTTACTTTATCGTTTCACATAACGCTGCGTTGGCGCTTTTGGCGCACCTGCCGAACCCTCGTTTTGGGGATTCGGAACCAGAGGTCGTGTCGATTGCAGGTGCCTGTGCGCTGTTGGACCAAGAGGCGCGGGACTTTATCGATCGCTATGATCTGGGGATCCAAACGCTGGATTTGCTGGTGCCATCGCGTGCCGACCGTCGGCAGAGCAAGCATGTTAAGACGCACCTGTGCACCAACGAGCTCCCGGCGGGCTCGTTTATCTCGCTGGGCCACTGGATGGGCGGCCTGGATGCGTACGTGTGCGCTCCCGAGCTGGCGTTTGTGCAGGCTGCGCACGACGGCTCTGCAGCCGAGGCCATCTATGCCGGCTATGCCATGACATCGGACTATCGGCTGGACAACCTTGCTCCCGGCGGGGTGACAAGCAGGGATGGGGGCATGCGCGATGGCAGGCTCACGACGAAGGAGCTCATTGCGGCGTATATCGAGGCGTCCCCAAAGGTAAGGGGTCTCGCGAAGGCAAAGGCGCTGCTTGCGTATGTGATCGAGGGATCGCGCTCTCCGAGGGAGTCGGGGCTGTGCATGTTTATGTCGCTGCCTGCGCGCTACGGCGGGTATGCATTGGGCAAGGCCGAGCTCAACAAGAAGGCTTTCATTCGCGATGGACTCAACGATGGGCGCGAGCGCAAACTGCGCGTGTTGGAGCGCACGCCCGACATCACGCTTACGGCGAAAGCAGAGGTGGGCCTGGATAAAGTAAGGGCTGGCTTGCTGCCCGAGGTGCTTACCGCGCTGGTCGATTACGACAGCGACGCCATCCATGATGGAAGCGAGAAAATCCACAAGGATGCCGAGCGCCGCAACGAGCTGCAGATGCTCAATGGGGTGGCGTACTTTACGGTAACGACTGACCAGGCGAGCGACTACGAAAAGCTCGTTCGCCTGTGCGAGCGCATCCGGCGCAAGCTGCATCGGAATAAGCGCCCCATCTTTAACAAATCCATGACGGAGGAGCAGAGATACTTTGCCCTCAAGCGCGCCGAAACGAAGCGGTTTAAGCTCTGGCAAACGGTTATCGAAGCGCATCGGCATTGGTAGGGTCGGTTGTTGGGCGTGGGGCCAGGGGCCTTATTTTCAGGTCTAATACTTTTCCGCGAAGTGAACGAGTCAAAATGGACCCCCGAAGCATCGACACTTTTGGCGGCTCATTTCCTGCGGTTTTGACGTTAGAATCCTGCGGTTTTGGCTTCAAAAAGTGTGCATGCTTCGGGGGCCCAAATAAGCTCGTTCACTTCGCGGAAAAGTATTAGACCTGACTATAGGAAGGTTGTCCGGACGTGGCATCGAGGCCCATCCAAGCCCGGGCGAGGCACTCGCCGAGACTGTTTGGGCGACTGTGGGCTTGGTTGGGGTGGTTGCTGGCGTTGTTGAGGCGGCTTTGGGTGCCGCGGCGCCCCTTTAGCTTGGTGGCGTAAAACAAAACAGCTCAGAGGCGAAGCCTCTGAGCTGCGAACATTTGGTGGGCGTTAGAAGATTTGAACTTCTGACCTCTTCCGTGTCAGGGAAGCGCTCTCCCCCTGAGCTAAACGCCCGATCAAGGGTGCGCGAGTGCGCAGGGAATAATATAACGGAGCTCCCACCCGGTGGCAAGAACTATTTTAAAAAACTGGTGAATTGTGGCCCCATCGGAGCCCGCCGCAGCGCGAACAGCACGCGAAAAGTCCCGTTTGTACCCCCGATGAACTGCACGTTCGCGTAAAATAACTCCATTATGGGCAAATGGTGCCCACGCAGTTTACAACGCGGCAAATGAGGGAGGGGCATGTCGGACGCGCAGTCGCTGCGAAAACAGTTCAATCGCATGCTCGCCACGTTGCTGGTGGCGCTTGCTGCTGCCGGAGCTGTAACGTATGCCTGGTACATCTACAACGCCAACCGCCATATCACCGACGTCAAGATGGCCGCGGGCACGGGCGTGACCTTCCTTATCTCCAACGAGTACGACGGCGAGTACAAGACCAACGCCGGTCTAAGCTTTGCGGGCCTGCTCGATCCCGTCTCGACCGATAACGTGCTCAACGGCTTCCAAAAGGTAACGGGTTTTACCGGCGGAACCACCCAGGACTCGCTGTTTGCCAGCATGTTTGGCGCGGCCGAGCATTCCGACTACTACAAAACATCCCTGTACCTGGCCACCAACTCGGCCGCGACCGACGTGTACCTGTCGGGCATCGACTTTACCGAGCAGGACACGGCAAACCCCATCTCTACCGCTCTGCGGGTGGGCCTGGTTACCTATGCGCCGGGGCAGGGCGATACCGTTACGGGCCAGTACATCTTTGAGGTCTCGGGCGAGCGCAATCCCCAGGCGCGCTACAACACGCTCGACGGCAAGGATGCCGGCGAGAACGAGCAGAATCACCTGGTGCTCGACAGCACCCGCTCCGATGGAACAACGGTTCATTTTGATCAGCTTACCAGCGCAAACTTTTGCGACTACAACGAAGACACCGGCGTAGTGAGCCTTAAGCAGGCCACGACCAAGATCTGCAGCCTGCCCGCCGCGGCCGAGGGCACCAACCGCAGCACGCCCGTGCGCGTGGATGTGTACGTGTGGCTGGAAGGCTGCGACCCCGACTGCACCAACAACCTGGCCACCACCAGCCTGCAATCGCTGGCGCTGCGCTTTGCCGGCAAGCGTTCGTAAGGGGGCCAGGGATGAGTGCATCGAACATCAAAGATGTCCTAAGCTCGCGCCGTCGCATGGTTGCTGCGGCCGCATGGATGCTGGTGCTGGTGGCCGCCCTGAGCGCCGCCACCTACGCCTGGTTTAGCAATTCGCGCTACACCAACGTGACGCCCGTGGCGCACACGGTAAGCGACGAGGGCTCCGACTTGCAGATTGGCCTTTCGGCCAACGGGCCCTGGGACACAACGGCAACGCTTGCCGCCGCCGACAAAACGCTCTATCCCATCTCGACGGCAGACCTTTCCCGTTTTTGGCGCGGCACCTTCCAAAATGCCGCGGGTATCACGACCGACTATGCCGACTGCACTGCGCAGCTGGACGACTACGCCCTTTCGGGCACGCTGTACCTTAAGGGCAGCGATAGCGCGCTCAACGTGTACCTGTACCAGGGCCAGATGGGCATGACGAGCGACCCGCAGCTGCTGGCCGCACTGCGCCTGGGCTTGGTGATCACGACTGCGTCGGGCACGCAAACGCATATCTTTACCTGTGACGACTTGGGCAATACCGCAGGCGCCACCAACAGGCGCACCACGGCGCAGGACGGCGCGGTCGTGGCAGCTGGCGCCTCGGGCTGGAGCTACACCGCCGACCCGGCCCGCGCTATTAGTTCTTACAGCATGGATGGCACCGGTGACACGCCCACGCCGCGCGCGGGCGCCACGCCCATCTGCACGCTGGCCGCCAACGAGGTGGCAAGCGTTCGCTACGTTGTATACATGGAAGGCTGCGACGCCAATTGCATCGACGAGGCCCAGGCCCGCGATGTGGTGCTGCAGCTTGCCTTTGCTGCG
Source organism: Collinsella sp. AM41-2BH (assembly GCF_003468085.1). Classification (NCBI taxonomy): domain Bacteria; kingdom Bacillati; phylum Actinomycetota; class Coriobacteriia; order Coriobacteriales; family Coriobacteriaceae; genus Collinsella; species Collinsella sp. AM41-2BH. The sequence goes on along the minus strand of NZ_QSGH01000014.1, from coordinate 12,504 downwards.
GCCAAGGCGTAAGGGGGCGAGCGACGTGAAAGATCAGAAGCGCATGCCAGCAGATAGCTGCGAGGCCAAAACCCAGAGCGAGAGCCCCGCGGTTCCCTCCAGCGTAGCCGCCGAGTGCCAGGTCCTCGAGGGCGCTGCCGCCCGCCGCCACGCTCGCCACGCGCGTGCCTACATCGCGCTCGTTATGGTGGCGCTCGCCGCCACCTTGGGCGCCGCGACCTACGCCTGGTTTACCAACAACATGAAGGTCAACACCAATTCGGTGAGCGTGCACAGCGACACGTCCAAGCTGGTGCTGGAGCTGGGCGACGCCGATCGCGGCAGCTGGTCGCAGCAGGGCGATGTTTCCCTGACTTCCAATGCGACTGGCGCCGTGACGCTCTATCCGGTCTCGACCTTCGATCTCAACGGCTTTGCTGCCTGCGCGCAAAACAACTCCGCCGGCGATGCCACGGTGTTTGAGCAGGCAAAAGACAACGGCTCCGCGTTCTACCACGGCTGGATCAATCTGCGCCCCACCATTACCGGAACGGGCGCCAGCAAAGTAAAGGGTAAGGTCAGCTTGTATCTGGCCGAGTCGTTGGTTCCCCAGGGTGTCGATGCCGAGCTGCTGCGCGCGGCTCGCGTGGGCATAAAGATCTCGAGCGGCAACCAGGTGCTTGCCACCAACATCTTTGAACTCGACGGCTCCGACGGCGGCCATCGCGACGAGCATCCCGCGACCGCCCCCGCAGGCCTGGCGGGCTACACCGAGGGCATGCTCCTGGGCTGGCAAAACGGCCAGCTCGCTTGCGGTACCAACGTGACGCAGGACCCCGCCGCCTTTACGCTGGACACGAGCGAGACGGCCACGCGCCCGCAAAACACGCTCGCCACGCTGGGGTTGGGCCAGACCTATCGTCTGGATATCTATTACTACATCGAGGGCACTGACCCCGATAGCGCCGACTACCTCTATAAAGACCCGGGCACCCTGCACCTGGCCCTCTTTGCGACCTTGGACGGTGAGTAGCCATGACGCGTAAGCAACCCGCCGCCAACTGCACGCCCGCCACCGGCAAGCCCGACGCCGCCGCGCCCGCCGACACCGACCTGCGCCGCAAGCTCACTACCACCGTGGTGCTGGTGCTGTTTGCGCTGGTGGCGATAGCCATGGCAACGTTCGCCTGGTTCTCCATCGCCGATAGCGCCAAGACCCGCATGCTCATGATCGACGCCAACGCCGACGGCTCGCTGCGCTTTGACCTGGACGGGCACGCCGCGTTCGACGAATACGTGCACAGCCTGGGTTTTGATCAGATCTCGGCGCGCATTGCCAGCGAAAAGGGCGTGGACATCGACGCGTCCAAGCTCAAGCCCGTCACCACGAGCGACTACCAGACCTTCACCTTCGAGGACGGCTCCACCGCCGATCCCGCCACCGGCGCCTACCTGGAGTTTACGCTGCACTTTATGAGCAGTACGGACCTGCGCGTTCGCCTGACCGGGCAGGATGGCGACGGCGGCGTGTCCGGCACGCGGTTTAGCTCCGACACGCAGGGCATGGCCAGCGCCATGCGCATGAGCTTTACCGCCGACGGTCATACTTGGGTCTACAACCCTAACGGGGGCGGCGGTTCATCTGGCTCGGCCACCGTCTTTGGGCTCGACTCGGGCGAGGCGACCGCGGCCAGCGACATGTTCGACCTGATAACAGAAACGGACAAGCCGGTAACCGTTCGCATATGGCTCGAGGGAACGGACCCAAATTGCACTAATATGCTAAAGGGAGCTAACTATTCGGTTTCGATGCGCTTCGAGGGCATCGAGGAACAGTAGATACGCACGGCGGCCATCGGGCCGCGCACGACCTAGACAGACACGGTAGTAAGGGACATCATGCAATCTGTTAAAAAAGTCGCATCCATCGCGCTGAGCGTTGTCATGTGGATCATCATCCTGGTGGCGGCCCTGTATGCGTTTACCACGCTCGCCACGCGCGAGGACGGCAGCGTCTCGGACATCGCCGGCTTCACCCCGCTCGCCGTGCAGTCCGACTCCATGGCTCCCACGTTTAACAAGGGCGACCTCATCTTCATCAAAAAGTGCGACACCTCCAAGCTCGAGGTGGGCGACATCGTGACGTTCCATACCATCATCGACAACGAGTACGCGCTCAACACGCACCGCATCGCCGCCATCGACGAGGTCAACGGCATGCGCAGCTTTACCACCAAGGGAGATAACAACGACGTGGCCGATACGCACATCATCAGCGACGGCGACATCGTGGGCAAGTACGTGTTTGCGTTGCCGCAGATGGGCAAGGTCATGGACTTCCTGTCCAGCTCCATGGGCTTCCTCATTGTGATCGTGCTGCCCATGCTGTTGTTCTTTATCTACCAGGTGTATCACCTCATCGTGGTGGGCATGAACCTCAAGCGCGCTATGGCCGAGGAGGACCGCCTGGCCGCCGCGGCTGCCATCGTGGACGCCGAGGGCAAGGGTGACACTACCGTCACGGCCGATAACGCCGCCGAGCAGCTCGCCCAGGCCGAGGCCAAGCTCGAGGAAGCCCGTCGTCTGAAGGCCGAGGCCGAGGCGGCGATGAACGCGACCAAGCAGGAGGATACCGACGGTGAGTGAGTTTCTGGGATTTGCCTGGGAGCTGCTGGCAAAGGTCGTCTATAACGTCGTTGCCGTCGTGAGCTCTATCCTCAACCTGCTGGTGTTTGGCTGGGTTGAGTACTTCAACATCTTTATGACCTACTTCACCACGTTTGACCTGGTGGGCAAGATCGGCGCGGTCATTCTGTTTGCCATGCTCATCGCGGTCCCCGTGCTGATCGTGGCCATCCTGGTCCACCGCTACCGCATCAACCGCCGCCTGCATCGCGACGACACGTCCAACAAGGCGCTCTATCGCGAGATCGGCCGCCTGAACAAGCAGGTGCTCGATCTTATGGACGAGAAGAACAAGCTGCTGGCGCTCAAGGTCAATGCCATGGGCGGTACCAAGCAGATTCCGTACGTGGGCGCCTCGGCTCTTGCCGACGATCACCTGCCGACGGTGGGCAACGTGGTGGGCGCCGCTGCGGGCGCCGGTGCGCCTGCGGGCGAGGGCGCCGCGGCGACGGCCGTCATGTCGGGCAACGCGTCGCTCGCGCTCGATGGCGAGGGTGTCAAGGACGCCGCAGCCGCCATGGCCAAGGCCACCGTCGAGGCCAAGACCCTTGCCGAGGAAAAAGAGATCGCCCAGGCCAACCGCTTCCCCAAGTTGTCCCTTGTGGACCTTAAGTACCGCGACTGGGAATCGCCGGTCTACGACGATGCCATCTCGCTGGAGGACTTTGTCGACAGCTTCCGCGCGTTCGCCTGCAGCCAGATGAAGCTCTACTACACGCCTGAGGTCATCCGCCGCTTTGTGGCCGGCATGGCCGCCTCCAAGCTGCTGATCCTGGAGGGCATCTCGGGTACCGGTAAGACGTCGCTGCCCTACAGCTTTAGCCGCTACCTGGATAACCCCGCGACCATCGTGTCGGTGCAGCCGAGTTTTCGCGATCGCACCGAGGTGCTGGGCTACTTTAACGAGTTTTCCAAGCGCTTTAACGAGACCGAGTTCCTCCGCGCCGTGTACGAGGCGGGCCTTCGTCAGGACCCGTCCATGATCGTGCTCGACGAGATGAACCTCGCCCGCGTGGAGTACTACTTTGCCGAGATCCTGTCGGTGCTCGAGATGCCCAGCCATGACGAGTGGGTGCTCGACCTGGTGCCCACCCAGTGGGCTGCCGACCCCAAGGCTCTGCACGACGGCAAGCTCACCATTCCCGACAGCCTGTGGTTTATCGGCACGGCCAACAACGACGACTCCACCTTTACCATCACGGACAAGGTGTACGACCGCGCGATCCCCATCGAGCTCAATGAGCGCGCCGATGCGTTTGAGTGCGAGCCGCACGAGCGCGTGCACGTGACGGCCGACCACCTGCAGTATCTGTTCCAAAAGGCCAAGGTCGAGTACGTGATCGACGACGAACTGCTCCAGAAGATGCACAAGCTGGACCAGTACCTGCAGACCCGCTTTAAGCTGGCCTTTGGTAACCGTATCATCAAGCAGATGTACGACTTTATCCCCGTGTACGTGGCGTGCGGCGGCACCGAGCTGGGCGGCATGGACTACATCATCGCCCGCAAGGTGCTCAAGAAGTTTGAGTCCATGAACGTGAGCTTTGTGCGCGACGAGATGAAGGGCCTGATCGAGTATATCGAGAAGACCTTTGGCGAGGGCGGTCTGCCCGATTCCGTCATGTACCTGCAGCGGATTCAGAATTTCTACTAATGGCGTAAGTGCGGGGCGGCGTGATGTCGCCCCGCCCCTTTCCGATCGATCCAACCTATGGAGTAACCCATGTCCGAGACCATTCAGGACCTCTATACCAGCTTCTCCGAGCAGATGGAGCCCATCCAGGAGGACAGCCGCTACTTTCGCTATCTGTTTGAGATGGCGCAGGCCTCGGGCACCACGATCGAGCAGCAGCGCGAGGAGCTCGTCAAGGTGGTGGACGAGGAGTGGATCAGCATGATCGAGGACTCGCTCGACGCCATCAACACCATTATCGAAAAGCCGCGCCGCTTCATCACCACCGAGGAAGAGGTGGTGCCGGTCTCGCTCGCCAAAAAGATCAGCGCCGACAGCGTTCGCCATCTAAGCCAAAACACGCAGTTTTTGGCGCCGAGCGACGACGGCGGTGTTCATCCTACGCGCATCCTCAACGTCAATACCGTCGAGACCTACGACCTGTACGAGAACCGCTTTATCTACCACCTGATTCAGCGCCTGCTGACGTTCGTGGACAAGCGTACCGACGTGATCTTTTGGTCGACGGGCAACGAGATCCGCAACCGCTTTAAGATGCACAGCAAGATCGACGATGCGTACGAAGAGATCGAGTACAACGTCGAGATGACGGTCAAAAACCGTCAGAGCTTTGCCGAGAACGACGCCGACAACATGGACGTCTTTATGCGCATCGACCGCGTGCGCCGTCTGGTCATGGCGCTGCGCGGCGCGTCATTCTGCCAGATCATGAACGGCTGCAGCGCGGTCCGCAGCCCCATCCAGCGCACCAACCTCATCATGAAAGACCCCAACTACCGCAAGTGCTACCAACTGTGGCAGTTTATGGAGCGCTACGACAAGGTGGGCTACAACATCGACGTGCAGCAGCAGGCGCTGGCGTTCGATAACGAGTACATGGTGCAGATGTACACCAACCTCATTAACAACTACACCGTCTTTAAGAGCCTGACCGACGACGAGCGCAACCTGCAGGAGCTCGAGAGCGTACAACACGCGCCGGTTGCGCCCAAGTTCATCAAGGAGATCAAGGAGGTGCAGGTCGATAGCCCCGACCTGCCCGACGTTGAGGTCCGGCGCGTGTTTGTGGAGGAGGTCACGCAGGCCCAGCTCGATGCGGAGCAGGCGCTGACCGAGGCCCGCGAGCAGATTGAGGAGCTGCAGGAGCAGCTTACGTCCTGGAAGGTTCAGGCACATGCGCTGACCGACGAGCGCGACGACCTGGCCGACGAGCTGGACGAGGCCAAGACGCGCGAGCTGGCGCTGACGCAACGCGCGCAGATGGCCGAGGCTGATGTTGAGGAGCTGCAAGGTTCGCTGGAGGATGTCGAGGCGGGCAAGAAGGCTGCCGAGGATGCTGCCGCTGAGGCGCGCTCAACCGCAGCTGCCCAGCTTGAGCAGATGCGCGCCGAGGCCGATGCCGAGGTGGCTGCCGCCCGGGCAGACGCGGACGCCAAGGTTGCCGCCGCCGAGCAGGCAGCCGCCGAGCAGGTCGCGCAGGTCAAGAGCGACACTACTGCGGCCCTGGCTGCCAAGACGGAAGCCGATGCCGCCGAGCTGCAAGCTGCCAAGGATGCCGCCGCGGCCGAGCTTGCCGGCGTGCGCGAGGTGTGCGCCAAGGAGGTTGCCGAGCTGCATGCCAAGCTGGACGCCGCTCAGCTGCAGATTGAGGAAGTGCAGCTGACGGCCGAGCGCGATGCCCGTGCCGCGCAGGAGGCGGCAGATGCCGCCGCGGCAGCAGCGGAGCAGGCGCTTGCCGACACCGTTGCTGCGGCCGAGGAGAAGGTTTCCGCCGCTCAGCAGGCTGCCGATGCCGCGATCGATGCCGCCCACGCGGCCGCCGATTCTGCTGTGGAGCAGGCCGCGGTGGATGCTGGCGAGAAGGTCGCCGCCGTCGCTGCCGAGCGCGATGCCGCGACGCGTGCCGCTGAGGAGGCCCGTGCCGACGCCGACGAGCGTATCGCCGCAGCCGAGCTTGCGGCAGGGGAGCGCATCGAGCAGGAAGTCGCCGCCGTCCGTGCCGCTTGCGAGCGCGAGGTCGAAGCTGCTCGCGCGGAGATGCAGCAGCGCCTGGACGCGCTGACGCACGAGCTGGAGCAGGCCGTGCGTGATCGCGCTCGTGCCGAGCGCCGTGCCGAGGGCAACAGCCTGTCGCGCTATCTGCTGGCCCGCTTGCGCGGCGAGGCTGGCGAGGGCGTGGTCGCCGCGCCTGACGAGGATGGCGCTTCTGCGGCGGATGCCACCGAGGGCGAGGTCGCTGCCGACCCCGAGACTTCCGCAAAGGACGACGACAAGTGATGAAGCATGTGCTCCGCGTGATCAACGTGCTGGCGACCGTGGTGATCCTGGTCGCCTTTGTGGTGCTGCTGCGCACGGTGTTCACGCCCGCCGGCGAGATTCCCACCATCATGGGCTACGGCTTTATGCGTACGCTGACCGGCTCGATGGAGCCGGCGATTCCCGTACACTCGTTTATCGTCGTTGATACCGGCGACGGCCAGGCCTATCAGGTGGGCGACATCATCACCTTCCATTCGTCCGATGACGCGCTGGAGGGTTCGCTCAACACGCACCGCATCGTATCCGTGGAGGCCGCCGCCGACGGCGCCCCGATCTACCGCACCAAGGGCGATGCCAATCCGGTCGAGGATGCCGCGCCCGTGCCCGCCGCCGACGTGGTGGGCCGCGTGGTCTTTGTCTCGGCGGGACTGGGCGTGGTGGTCTCGCTGCTCACCAATCCGCTGCTGTTCTTTCCGCTCATCGTGGTGCCGCTGATCGTGCTGCTGGTGCTCGAAATTCGCCATATGGTCAAGACCACGCAAGAGGTGGCGCGCGCTGAAGACGAGGCTGCCCTGCGCGCGGCTGTGGAGCAGATTCGCGAAAAGCGCCGCCGCGAGCAGGAGAGCCAGGACAGCGCCAAGGAGCAGGTCGACGGCGAGCGTGCTGAGGGAAGTGCGGAAGCCAGCCCCCGCGCCTAGACGATTCCAACCGCTCGGCATAGCTTATCCGCGCCTTTCGTCCTTGCAATTTGGATGCTCGTAGATGTTCCGAATCGCCCGCATTTCCATATCAATATTCGTGCTACAGTTTGAGCGCTTTGTTGCCAATTGATTTCGGGGGAGTGGAATGGAACAGGAGCGCACAGCGCAGCGTGCACGTAAAAAGGCTTCGGTGCCGATGACGGCGGCGGCCGATTTTGTCGTGCCCGAGGGAACTGACGAGCTTAGCCGCAGCACCCGCCGCGCATGGCGCGACCGCCTCAACGATGCCCAGACGCGCAAGATGGCCCTGGGCACGCTCGCCGCGTTTGCCGGCGGTACGTTTTGGGGTTTTTCTGGCACCAGCGCCAGCTACCTCTTTGACGTGTGCCATATCGAGACGTTTTGGCTGATGAGCGTGCGCCAAGTTATCGCTGGCCTGCTCTTTATGTTCGTTGTGCTCAGAAAAGACCGCGACCGCTTGATCGAGCTGTGGACTACCCCCGCCGATCGCAAGCAGCTTATTCTGTTTACGATCTTTGGTCTGCTGTTCAACCAGCTTTGCTATCTGTCAGCCGTGCGCCTGACCAACGCGGGCACCGCGACCGTCTTCCAGTGCCTGCAGCTGGTGGTCGTCATGGGGTATGCCTGCGTCACCGCGCATCGACTGCCGCGCACGCGCGAGGCTCTTGGCATTTTGCTCGCATTGGGCGGAACGTTTTTGATCGCCACGGGCGGCGACCCCAGTACGCTCAGCATCTCGCCGATGGGCCTGCTCGCGGGCCTTTTGTGCGCAGTGGGCGGTGCCTGCATAGCAATCATCCCTGCCGGAATCCTCAACAAATACGGTAGCCCGGTCGTCACGGGCTCGGCCATGCTTTCGGCGGGAATCGTGATGAGTATCTTTACCCAGCCGTGGGCGCATATGCCGGCGCTCGGCCCCTCGGGTGTCGGCGCGCTCGCGATATTTATTGTGGTGGGGTCGTTCTTCGCCTATATGTTCTACATGCAGGGCGTTAAGGAGATTGGCTCGGTGCGCGCGAGCCTCCTTGGAACCATGGAGCCGGTTTCGGCCACCATCACCAGCGCCCTTATGCTGGGAACGGTGTTTTTGCCCACCGACCTGGCGGGCTTTGCCATGATTATCGCGATGGTGTTTTTGACGGTGTAGCTGGCGCCGCCGCCAAGACAGAAAAGGTGTTGTGCCGCATTTTCGCCAATTGACGTCCGTGTCTGGAGTTTAGCTGTCGATGCTCAAAATGCCATAAACTAGTAACGTTATGGATTTTTTCATTGCGACTCAATTGCGAGGATTTCTTTATGGCTGGTAATCACTTTAAGGGCAGCGATAGCGGCCGTCCTGCAGTTCCGCCGCGTCCGAACGGGGCTGGTAAGGCCGGCACGCCGGGCGGCGCTGGACAGGGCGGTTCCAGTAAGCGCGTGTCCCCGGGCGAGACGGCGATGTTTACCGCTCTGTACGAGCAGTCTCAAAAGGCAAAAAAGACCGGCCGTGCAAGAGGGAATGTCTTTGCGGGCGGTGCAACCTCCGCGTCGCAGCCGAGCGGGGCTCCTTCGGTACCTGCGAACAACGTAGGTGCTGCCAACGCCGCAAATGCCGCCGGCAACGTTAATGCCGGCAAGGCCGCCAACAATACTCCCTCTGCCGGTGGCGCGGGGCTTACGGGTAACCTTGGCACGATTTACACCGGTGCCTCCGAGACTGGCACGTTCGCCCGCCTGGATGATAGCGGTGCCGAGTTTGCGGGCTCGGGTTCCAAGGAAGATTATTACGATTTTGGCTTGAACTACGGTAGCGACGCTTCGTCGAGTTCGACCTCTGACGGTCTGATCCGTCATCGCCATCACAAGGGCGAACGCAAAAAGCGTCACACCGGCGCCATTATTGCCGCTGTAGTCGCGGTGCTTCTCGTTGCGCTTGGCGCAAGCGGCTTTATGCTGCTTAACTCGGCAAAGACCGTAAAGAGTGAAGCGAAGGAGGCCGTCGAGATTGTCGGTGGCCTTAAGGACAAGGTCACGTCGGGCGATTTTTCGACGCTGCCTGACGACGCGAAGAAGATTGATGAGCTTTGCGACAGCATGAAGGCGGAGACCTCGAGCCCGCTGTGGACGGCGGCTTCGTTTATCCCGGTGTATGGCAGCGACATCAATGCTGCCCGCACCATGATCGACGCCCTGTCCGATGTCTCTAGCGGCGCGCTGATTCCCATGGCCGACAACCTCTCGCAGGCAACGCCCGGCAAGCTGTTCCAGGATGGCATGATTAACGTGTCCGCGCTGCAGGCGGTCGCCGATTCGCTTTCCAACAGCTCGAAGGTGTTCAAGAGCGCCAACGAAAAGATCCAGGGCATTGGCGATACTCATATTTCCCAGGTGACCGAGCTGGTCGATAAGGCCAAGGACGGCTTTGCCACCCTCAACGGCGCGGTTGACGCGGCGGAGAAGGTCGCCCCCGTCCTTCCCCAGATGCTCGGCGCCAACGGCCAGACGCGTCATTATCTTGTGCTCGCGATGAGCAATGTCGAGATCCGCGCCTGCGGCGGTTTCCCCGGTTCTCGCGGCGTGATGTCGGTGACTGACGGTAAGCTCGAACTGGGCGATTTTGTCAAAGTCGACATGATGAAAGAGCCTTTGACCCCGCTTCCCATCACCGATGAAGAGGCAAACTTATTCACGACCGGATGGGGCCTGACCGGATTCAACACGCTCGGATACACGATGGGCGACGTTACGATGACGCCCGATTATCCGCGTGCGGCTCAGCTTGCCAGCGATATGCAGAAGGCCATTGTCGGAGATGACATCGACGGCGTATTTGCAGTCGATCCGGTATTTTTGCAGTATATGCTCGGCGTTGTAGGCGGCACACAGCTTCCTGACGGCACCGTCGTTGATGGAAGCAACGCCGCAAAGGTGCTGCTGCACGATATTTATTGGAATTACCCGGTAGAGGAACAGGACGCCATTTTTGCGGCGGTTGCCGGATCAGCTTTTAACAAGATCGTGGACGAACTGGGCTCCAGCGATATTACTAAGATTGCTGCCGCCATCGAAAAGGGCGCTTCCGAGGGTCGCATCCTCATGTATTCGAGAAATGATGACGAGGAAAAGGCCGCGAAGGCTCTTGGAATATCGGGCGCTCTCCAAACCGATACGTCGGAGGCTCCGATCTTGGGCGTCTATGTGAACAACTACAGCTATTCAAAGATGGATTGGTTCCTCGATAAGCGAGTCACCATCGATTCTTCGGTTGAAAATGCCGATGGCTCGACGACGTATCGAGTGACCACCTCGCTCAAGAACACGATGACCCCCCAGGAGAAGGCCGAGATGCCTGGCTATTTCCAGGGCCATAACGGCATTAGCCAGGATATTGATGATGAGGTGCTGAGGCTTTATCTCTATGCTCCTGCGGGAGGCAGCATTTCGGACATTAAGACTTCGGGCTCCGGTTCTATCGAGATGAACGAAGCGACGCACGATGGCTTGAAGGTTGCATGGGGCGGTGTCCACATGCTTCTTGGACAAGACATAAAGGTCGAGTACACGGTCACGACTTCGAAGGACTCTGGGCACAAAGAGCTTAAGGTTCGTACCACGCCAACCGCTCAAACGTTCGAACAGGATAAGTAAGATATGAAGTACTTTGGCACCGACGGCTTTCGCGGTGAGGCCAATGTTGGGCTGACGGTAGAGCACGCTTATAAGACTGGCCGTTTTGTGGGCTGGTATTACGGCGCCAACCGCGAGCGCAAGGCACGCGTCATCGTGGGCAAGGACACGCGTCGCTCGAGCTATATGTTCGAGGCGGCGCTAGTGAGCGGCCTGGTCGCGAGCGGTGCGGACGCCTATATGCTGCACGTGATCCCCACGCCGGGCGTAGCGCATCAGACCGTGGAAGGCTGCTTCGATTGCGGCATCATGATCAGCGCGAGCCACAACCCGTTTTGCGATAACGGCATTAAGCTCGTCAACAGCGATGGTTTTAAGATGGACGAGGACGTACTGGAGCTCATCGAGGACTACATCGATGGCAAGAGCGAGGTGCCGCTGGCCACGGGCAACTACATCGGCGCCACGGTGGACTACATGCAGGGCCGCAACCGCTACATTGCCTCGCTCATCGCCAGCGCGAACTTTTCGCTGCAGGGCGTCAAGATCGGCATCGACTGCGCCAACGGCTCGGCTTCCTCGGTGGCCAAGCCGGTGTTTGACGCGCTCGGTGCCGACGTGCGCGTGATCAACGCCGCGCCCGATGGTTTTAACATCAACGTCGACTGCGGCTCCACGCATATGGAGCGCCTGCAGCGCCACGTGGTGGAGCAGGGCCTGGACGTGGGCTTTGCCTACGATGGCGATGCCGACCGCTGCCTTGCCGTGGATGAGCGCGGTCGCGTGGTAGACGGCGACCAGATCCTGTACGTGTGCGGCGTGTATCTGAACAAGCACGGTCGCCTTTCGGGCGGTACCGTGGTTCCGACGATTGCCAGCAACTTTGGCCTGATCAAGTCGTTGGAGCTTGCCGGCCTAAGTGCCGTGACCAGCGGTGTGGGCGACCGTCACGTGTATGCCAAGATGCGCGAGGGCGGTTACAGCCTAGGCGGCGAGCAGACGGGCCATACGATCTTTGGCGATATCGAGCGCACGGGCGACGGCATTATGACCTCGCTGCGCGTGATGGAAGTGATCCGCGCCGAGCGCGAGACGCTCTCGCAGCTCACGGCTCCGTGCAAGCTGCTACCGCAGGCGCAGGTGGCCGTGCGCGTGGCGGACAAGGACGCCGCGCTCGAGAACATGGGCGTGCAGAACGCCATCGCCGAGGCCGAGGCTGCGCTGGCAGGCGAGGGCCGCGTGCTCGTACGCAAGAGCGGAACCGAGTCGGTTATCCGCGTGCTGGCCGAGGCGCCCGACCAAGCATCCGCCGATGCCGCCATGAAGCGCATCGCCAACGCACTCAAGGCTCTATAAGGTGCCTTCTGGGCTGTCTGACGGGGGGGTGTTCCTATAGTTTTGTCAACTGGGCAATGCTGTTTTCGAGATTGAATCGCGACATGCTGACGCCAAGCCATTAGGCCGGTGGGCTTCAGTCTGCTCGGTGCGTTTCGGCTAGGCTGCGTAAGGCACCCTGTCTCGCATGATCGCGTAGATGACCTTCAGCCTCTTTCGTGCCAG